>CAYUYM010000004.1:0-67773 GCA_964449305.1 uncultured Chromatiales bacterium
CGCCCTCGCGCTTGCCGACGTGGGCATCGCCATGGGTGGTGGCTCCGCAGCAGCCATGGAGACCGCGGATGTGACGCTCATGCACGCGGACCCGATGGGGGTGGTGCGTGCCATCCGTCTCTCGCGGCGCACCGATGCGAGGATCCGGCAGAACCTCGCCTGGGCCTTCGGCTACAACGTGGTGCTGATCCCCCTTGCGGCAGCCGGCCTGTTGAACCCCATGGTCGCCGCAGGCGCCATGGCGTTCAGCTCCGTGAGCGTGGTGGCGAATTCCCTGCTGCTGCGGAAACCTGTGTAGCGGTCCTCCGCCGGGTCGGCCTTCGATGGCGCTCTTCAGTGATTCGGAAAATATTTTCCGAAACCCTTGACTTTGGGATCATCTTTTTTTTGCTGCACCACATGTTCTCTGTTCCGCATGTCGGAACACGCATGCTGTCAGGCTGGCACAGACGGGAGTCGTTGCGTGGAGGAAACCGGACGAAGAATGCATCGCGGAAATCGTCGTCGCATGGCACCCAATATCCAGGAGTTCGCATGAGTCACCGTCACACCGGAAACGTGCACACGCATGTGTGTGGGACCACCTTGTTCATCATGCCAGCCGTGTTGGGTCTCCTCCTGTTTGCCGCCTCCTGCGAGCAGGTCCCGATGGAACCCATCGGTGCCCATGGGCCCGACACAACATCGCATGACTTTGTGTGGGATGCCATGACAATGGGCTATGATCACACAAGTCTGTATGATGCCTACGCCATCTCCGATACCGATGTCTGGGTGGGTGGTGACATCACAGAGTGGGCAAGGGGATGAATCGCCTGAACCATCATGGTGCAGCACACTGGAATGGCTGGGAATGGACGATCCATGACATCGCATTCTTGAGAATCGGGTCTTCGGATCACCTGAAAGACGTCATTGCGCCGGTGGATGCAGTGTTTGGATTCGCGTCTGACAACGTGATTTTCAGCTGTGCACATCAGGCGCAGCGGTGGGATGGACACAGGTTCACAACGGATACAAACTCCCACGATGCGATCACCGGGCCGGTGCTTCAGATATGGGGTTCAAGCGACAGGGATGTGTATTTCGTGGGTGGAAAGGGGTATACGGGCGACAACTTTGTCGTGCATCATGACGGCAGGGAGTATCGAAGGATTGAACCCGGCTTTGAGGATGATATCACCGACATATGGGGAGTCGACGATACAGCGCTCTGCATTGCATCGGACTGGCTGTTTGATGCCACCCCGACGAAAAAATCCTGCGACTGGTGAAGGGGAAGGCAAGTTCCGCGTATATGGAAGGGATCACCCGTGCGCAGAAGTGCATATGGTTTGCGGATGGGATGCGATCGCTCACCATCGCCGGAGATCGCACAATGCAATGGGACGGCTCGAAATGGCAGATGATCCAGCCACCCTCGCCATTACGACTCTGCACCATGGGAATTCGCGGTACGGCGCCAAACAACGTATTCATCGTGACCAGGCAACCGGTGTTTCACATTTCAACGGTGCAACCTGGAAGGGATGGCTCTTTGGAGAAACAGGAGACTACCACTGCATGGCAATCACATGCACAGAGAATCACATCTGGGCTGTTGGAAGTGACAAGGTCGGGCGCGGCGTGATCATCCATGGCGCACGACGGCAGCAGACGCAGCCGGGATTTTGTGCTCATTGAAGGCGTCTTGTATGAGGAGGAGGATTGCATGAATCCAGGAAGCGTCATGTCAATGGAAACCTTCACGCTCGTATCGGGGAAATGCCGGGCTCTTGCATCAGCCCGGCCTTTCCGCTCATGCTGCATCAGGCGAATGCCATTGTTGCTGTGCATGGCGTCAATCCTCCTTCCCCTGGAAAGCACACATGCTCAATCCGCGATGCATGAACAATCCGCCTCACAGTTGAAACAGCAGGGAAGAACGAATCCGTACACCCTGATCCTCTGGGATACCCAGAACAATTGCACCAAATGCCTGTGGCTGAACAATGCGATTGCACGGGAAGCGTCCGTCCGGTAAGGGTTCCAGGTCTTTCATGTCTCACCAGGGAGGATGCGAAGCGCCGCCACCTCCGTGTCGTCCGTTGGGATTGATGGCAGCTTCACGCTCACCTCCAGGCAGGCATTGCGCTATGGCGTTGGATTTGCATCAAGCACATGGACGGTTGTTGTTGGTGACAGTATTCACGCACAAGGTGTCCTTGTGCCGGAAAAGGCCGCAATCGATACAGTGACGAGGACGCTGCGTGAGACGCGCTTTGGTGATCCCCGACTCACTCTCATTGACAGTGTTCAGTTTCAGGAGCCAGATTCTGCTCTTGTGCCAAGTCCCGAGTCCGGCACCATTGTCGATGATACAATCCTGGTGATGGCAGATGCACAAGGTCCCCTTCTTGGTGGCTACTCAATCACAACTGGCAGGATGATGTTTCTGGAGCGCATACATGAACCGATGCTTCACAATCTTCTGCGTCCGGATTGAGATGGTAAGCAAACCCGAGCCGATCTCTGGCGCCTGATTTCCGTGCGTCTTGTTGGCTTCAACCATCACCTCTCCCGCATCCGGGAGCAGGCACCGGGGACCTCATCTCACGAAATGCTCGCCATTGATTTCAACCCTCCGCCCTCAACCTTCACCACCACGGCCGTCATGTCGTCGTGCTGTTGTGCCCTGCCGGCGAAGGCGCGCGTTGCATCCACCATGGCCTGCGCGATGGCGGACGACGGCTGCGTGGCGTGGCGCACAATGACGTCCTTCAACCGCTCCTCGCCAAACTCCTCACGGCTCCGCGTCATGGTCTCCGAAAAGCCGTCCGTGTAGAACACGAACACGTCCCCCTGCTTGAACGGAAGCACGACATCCTGAATGATTGCACCGAAGGAGTTGCCGCGTTCCATGCCCATGGCGAGTCCGGGCGACTGGATGGCTTGGACGGCGCCTTCTGCCGGCACGATCAGAAGCGGGTTGTGCCCCGCGCGTGCGACGGTCATGCGGTGTTCACGCACATCGATCACCGCCACCATCATGGTGATGAAATGCCCCGGTTCCACATTCTCGCAGAAGAGGGCATTCATGCCTGTCAACACCTCGGCTGGTGAGGTCAGGTCCTTGACCAGCGCCCGGAGGAAGCCCTTGGCCAGTGTCATGTAGAATGCCGCCTGCGTGCCCTTGCCGGAGACATCCCCGATGGCGATGACCAGGTGATCCTGTCCCAGCTCGATGAAGTCGTAGTAGTCGCCGCCCACCTCGAGCGCGGGGATGCAGCACGAGGCGATGTCCAGGCCGGGGATGCGGGGATCGGACTTGGGGAGAAAGCTCATCTGCACTTCGCGGGCCACCTCCAGCTCGCGCTGGAGCCGCATCCGTTCGGAGATGTGCGCGGCGAAGGATGGAGCGATGCTGTTCTGATCGGCGACTGCATCCGATGTGCATTTCGCGATGCAGCCGAAGACCAGCATCGCGGCCGGGAGAAGCATGAGCACCCAGGCGTCGACCGACAGCATTGCATCGCCGGTGGCGGTCAGCGCCGGGGCGTAGGGCATCAGGGCGAAGAAGATCATCGCAAGAAACGCGGTGACGACATCAGTGGCGCGGAAGAGCAGGGCGAAGCCCATCCCCGTGACCATGTCGATGAGGAAGCCCAGCGCGAACGGTTGCACGCCGGACTTGACCACGGCGGCCCAGGCGATGCCCGCGATCAGGGACGGCAGCAGCGCACCGCGGAACCGGCGGCCCACAAGGGCGGGCAGGAGGCACACGACGGCCGCGAGCGCGAAGGCCCTCCCCGGCACCACCTGCGCCACCATCAGGGCGAGCGGATCGAAGGCGCCGCTCAACATCTGGATGGACTCGCCGACCGGTGTCTGGATGAGTGACAGCGAGGTGCCAGCGAGGGCCACGACAGCACTCCAGAGGGCGAACATCGCCACACCCGCGGTGGGGCCGATCATGAGGGCGCTTCCAACACGGGAATGGAGCACGTGACCGTGCGTGATGAGATCGAGACTGTAGTACTTTTCCATCCATGCCTCGCGTCCCACGGCCTCACTCACCGCCCACACCAGCATGAAGCCTCCGCCGATCACCGCGAACACGGCGACGAAGGACAGCAGGAGCTGCCATCCGAGGGCATCCTCCAGCACGAGAAGCACATTCGCTGCGAAGAGGGCGCCGACCGCGAGGCCGAACACCGTCGCCTTCTTCCAGCCGATCTCGTAGGCACGGATCTTCCGAATGCCCATGATGACGAGAAGCACCGCGATGCCGATGTTGACGAGCAGGGCAAGGATTTCCACGGGGAGGGACTGTTGTGCTGTATCGCCCGTCTGGGTGCTGCGAAAGGCAAAGGAGTAGGACGCAATGGCATTGCCCGAGATGCGCATCGTCACATCCACGGAATCCGTCAGCGTCTGCGACACCGTGCTCCATGTGAAGTTGTAGGAGATGGATGCGGGGAGTTTGTCGATGTTCTCGCCCGTGAAGCGCAGTCGGCCCACGATCGCCTCGAACTCCTTCACCGAATTCACCGTCGGCCGCTCGCGCAGAACCGTGTCACGCACCACGGCATTGACGGGCCCATGCTCCAGCAGGAAGGCCACGGCGCGCTCGTAGGCAGCCTCAGGCGTGAGCGGCGTCGCGACGGAGGAGTCCACGCTCTGCATCTCGAGCCCGAGAAGACGCCCGGACAGGTCGAAGGACATCGACATCACGCCCTTCTTCATGATCTCCGCGCGATCACTGCCCCCGACATTGACCACTGTTGTCTCCTTTGCATCCTGCAGCAGTTGCACCACCCAGTAGTAGACCGGCAGGCCGGCGCGTGCGAGACGGCTGGCCTCGGCGGCGCCGTACTCGGATTGCGCACGCGCCAGCAGGTTGCGGTCGCATTGCAGGGTGATGACGAACCTGCAGTGCGCGGGATCGATGCCCTGCAGCGTCGCCAGGTGGGCGGCACGCTGTTCGATGGTGCTGCGGTCGGTGGTGAAGCGGATTCCCTCGAGCGGGTTGACCCGGGGGGAGAGCTGCTGGATGAGCATGAAAGAGACCGCAAGCACGATCAACAGCAGGAGAGCAATGAGGACAGGCTTGGAGGAAGGATTCATTCCCCAAAAAAGCATATTTCCGACGAAAATGAAATGGAATTTCGCGTACCGCCGTCCACGAAAAAACGGGAGGCGTGATGATGCACGCCTCCCGTGAATGTGGCCGTCTGGTGATCACCCGCGGTCCGATGCCGCATGGTTCACCGGATGCCTCCGATCACTGCATGAACGGGTAGCGCCAGTCCTTCGGTGGAACGGTGGTCTCCTTGATGGAGCGGACCGAGATCCAGCGGAGGAGGTTCATCGCGCTGCCGGCCTTGTCGTTCGTGCCCGAGGAGCGCGCGCCGCCGAAGGGCTGCTGCCCCACGACCGCACCCGTCGGCTTGTCGTTGATGTAGAAGTTGCCTGCGGCGTTGCGCAGCCTGTCCGACACCTTCACCACCACCTGGCGATCCTGCGCCCACACGGCGCCGGTGAGGGCGTAGGGCGAGGTGGTGTCGCAGAGCATCAGAGCTTCGTCGAACCGCTCGTCCTCATACACCCATATCGTGAGCACCGGTCCGAAGATCTCCTCCTCCATCGTCTTGAAATGCGGGTTGGTGGTGACGATGGTGGTGGGCTCGATGAACCAGCCCTTGGACGAATCGTAGCCGCCGCCCGTGAGGATCTCCGCGTCGGGCGCCTGCTTTGCATGCTCGATATAGGCGGTGATGTCGGTGAAGGCGCCCTTGTCGATCACGGCAGTCATGAAGTTCGTGAAGTCCTCCGGATCACCGACCGTGATCTTGGAGACCTCGGTGACGTACTTGTCGCGGAACTCCGGCCAGATGGAGCGCGGGATGTACATGCGCGATGCAGCCGAACATTTCTGCCCCTGATACTCGAAGGCTCCACGGAGGGCGGCGACGACGAGCGCATCGACATCGGCGCTGGCATGGGCAAAGATGAAGTCCTTCCCGCCGGTCTCGCCCACGATGCGCGGATAGTACTTGTAGTTGCCGGTGTTGGCGCCGATGGTCTTCCACATGTTGTTGAACACGCCGGTGGATCCGGTGAAGTGGAGGCCGGCGAAGTTCGGATTGTCGAGCACGGGGCCGCCCACCTCCCCGCCGGAGCCGGGAAGAAAGTTGATGACGCCGTCGGGCATGCCGGCTTCCTGGAGGATTTTCATGATCCACCAGGCCGACAGCACAGCGCTCGACGCCGGTTTCCACAGGGCCACGCCGCCGGGGATGGTGGGGGCGGTGGGCAGGTTGCCGGCGATGGAGGTGAAGTTGAACGGGGTGACGGCGAAGACGAAGCCCTCAAGCGGGCGGTATTCGACGCGGTTCCACGTGCCCGCGGGCGAGATCGGCTGATCCTCCATGAGCTGCGTCATGTAGTACACATTGAAGCGCCAGAAATCGATGAGCTCGCAGGCGGCGTCGATCTCGGACTGGTAGGCCGTCTTCGATTGTCCAAGCATCGTGGCGGCGTTCATGGTGGCACGATGGGGACCGGCGAGCAGATCCGCGGCCTTGAGAAACACGGCCACGCGGTGTTCCCACGGCATGGTGGACCACTCCCTGTGGGCCTTCATTGAGGCCTCCACCGCCATCGCCACCTCTCCGCTCCCAGCCTTGTGGTAGGCGCCGAGCTTGAGCTCGTGGTTGTGCGGGGCACGGATTTCGGCCAGTCTGCCGGTGCGGATCTCCCTCCCTCCGATGATGAGTGGGATCTCCACCTCCTCCGTCTTCATCCTCGTCATCGCGGTGATGACCTCCGCCCGCTCGGGACTGCCCGGCATGTAGGATTTGACAGGCTCGTTGGCCGGCAGGGGAAGGTTGAAGAATGCATTCGACATGATGATTTCACCTTTCATGAATTGAAAAACAGTCTTCAAAACTACACGATGGAACATTGTCGGCAAAACACCCGATTTGTGCCTTGGATCGATGAAAGTGCTCCCACGGAATCATTCCACGAATTTCGGCATCTTATCTGTCGGTGGTCGGACCAACACCGCCGCACGACAACGACGTGGAACATTCATCACCTTTCTCACTTCATACGAGCACACCATGGACATGAAAATCACCTTTCCGGGCAACAAGAGGGTCGCAGCGGACTACCACGGCTTTTCGATCCTGACCGATCAACCTCTTCAGGGTGGCGGGGACAACTCCGCTCCCGCCCCCTTCGATCTCTTCCTCGCATCGCTCGGCACTTGCGCCGGCAGCTACGTTCTCGGCTTCTGCCAGCAGCGCGGTCTGCCCACCGAGGGCATCGAGCTCATCCAGCGGCACGAATACAACATGGAGAAGCGCATGATCGGCAGGATCAGCATCGACATCGTGGTTCCCCCCGAATTCCCCGAAAAATACCGCGAGGCGCTTGTGCACACCGCCTCCCTCTGCGCCGTCAAGAAGCACATCCAGGATCCTCCCGAGTTCGAGATCACCACCGTGGTGAGATGATACTGCTGCAATTCATGCATCAATGACCAACGTCGACGGCCGGGTGATCCGGCCGTTGGTGCATCTGTTCTGGTTGTGATGTTGTGATGGGGGTTTCCTATATTCGTGCAGGCATTGCCCGCAGTGCCCAGCACCTTTTTCCGTACGTTCAAGGAACATTTATGGAACCCATTTCGATCACGAAGGCCGAAGGGACGCGCATCACGGATGTCGATTGGAACAATCTGGGATTCGGCGTCTATTTCAGCGACCATGTGTTTATTGCCGATCATGTGAACGGCGCCTGGGGCGATCTGCGCATCGTGCCCTACGGCCCGATGCCTGTCAATCCCGGCATGTGCACGCTGCATTATGGGCAGACCATCTTCGAGGGATTGAAGGCGTTTCGCGCTGTGGACGGGACGGTCAACGTCTTCCGTCCCCAGAAGAACGCCGCCCGGCTCAACCACTCCGGCAGCCTCGTCTGCATTCCGGAGATCGATCCTGAAATTGTCATGGAGGGGATCCGCCAGCTCGTGAAAATCGATCAGGCATGGATCCCGACCAAGCGTGGTCATTCGCTGTACATCCGTCCCGTGGTTTATGGTTCCAATGATTTTCTCGGCGTCCATGCTGCAGCCACCTATCGCCTCATCATCATGACGTCGCCGGTGGCCTCGTACTACGCGGAGGGGCTCAACCCTGTGCGCATCATGGTATCGACCGAATGGGTGCGCGCGGTGAAGGGCGGACTGGGATCGGCGAAGACGGCAGCAAACTATGCCGCAAGTCTGTATGGTGCCAAGAAAGCGAAGGAGGCCGGCTTCTCCCAGGTGCTCTGGCTCGACGGCGTGTCCCGCGAATTCGTGGACGAGGTGGGTGCCATGAACATCATGTTTGTGATCGGTGATGAGCTGGTGACGCCGTCGCTGGAGAACGGCACCATCCTCGCCGGAATCACGCGCGACTCTGTGCTGCAACTGGCCCGCTCGTGGGGCATGACCGCAACGGAGCGTGGTGTCACCATCGACGAGATTCGTCGTGCCCATGCCGCTGGCACACTGAAGGAGGTGTTCGGCACCGGCACGGCCGCGGTGATCAGCCCGGTGGGCGAGCTCGTCTACAAGGGCGAATCGATGCTCATCAACGGCGGGCAGATCGGTCCCGTTGCGCAGAAGTTCTATGACACCATCACGGGCATCCAGTATGGCGAGGTGGAGGATGCGCACAAATGGAACATGAAGATCGAGCTCTGAGCCTGCAACCGTGAGGTGAAATGAAAACGGGGCGCCCATGTGGCGCCCCGTTTTTCTTTCCACACCCTTCCGCCACCTCAGCGGATCACTGTTGCGACAGGCCTGGGCTGGTCGAGCTCCTCGTACTTCAACTCGGAACCGAACATGCTGTGCGGTATCAGGTAGGTGGCCAGCGTGATCACGAGCGATGCGAGGATCACCCACTTCGCATAGCCCGTCGGAGACGCATCCTTGAATCGGCGGTTGGCGAACCATGCCACCAGCCACACGATCACCATGACGATGGTCTTGTTGTCCGTGAGGTCGCCGCCGAAGGGCCAGCCCGTCCAGTAGGCCCCGAAGGAGTACTTCTGGACGATGGGCCCGAAGATCAGTCCGCCGATGGCGAGAAGGATCGTTGTCCACAGCACATGCGTGTACGGCCGCGGATCCTTGCGGAAGATCTCGAGACCGGCACGGACGCCGAACATCATGCCGATGAACATGATGGCGACGTGCGGGATGAGGATCCATGCCGGCACGGAATCTCGTGAACGAGTGACGATGCTTCCCGACTCCGGAAGCCGTGCCGGGGTGCCCTTCACATCAAGCTCCACATGGTACTCGAGCTTGCCCGCCGCAGGCTGGTGCGGAAGCATCACCACCAGCTTTTCCCCGCTGCGCACAAAGGGGATGGCGGTGAGCGTGTCGCTGGTCTTGTAGCGCTTGTACAACAGGCGCCCCGTCACGCCGGGATCCGCGACGGTGATGGGGACCTCCTGTTCGTATTCCCCCTCACTCGAACGCGTCAGCGTGTAGGCGATTTCCGTGCCCTGGATGGTGACCTTCCCCGACACGGGGTGGGTGGGCCCCGTCATGCGCTGGTACACGGCGGCTGCCACCATGATCACAAAGGCGAGCACCCAGAAAAGCAGGGATTGTATGCGGAAGTTCTTCATTGCCGGAGGTCCTTTCGTGGATGAGTTGACACCAAATATGATGGACCTGCTCCGATTATCCAAGAATTGTGTCGGATGACGTCCATGAAAAGGATGTGGAATGTCGCCATGTCCCGTTGTTCACCGGTCGGTGTCCGCCCCATCACTCACGACGTCTGTGCGTCTCGTCGACATGTTCAAAGGAATTCTCCCCGCCGTTCTGGTGTTGTGCATCGGTGTGCGGCCGGTTCACCACGGAGGTTCATTGACCACGACAGACACCATCACTCGAGACACCATTCCGCTTCCGGATCCATCCTCGCTTCCTCCCGACGGTGGGCCGGACTTCAACAGGCTTGTCTTCACCACCTCCCCTTATCTGCATCAGCACGCGCGCGATCCGGTC
This sequence comes from uncultured Chromatiales bacterium, assembly GCA_964449305.1. Classification (GTDB taxonomy): domain Bacteria; phylum Bacteroidota; class Ignavibacteria; order SZUA-365; family CAYQST01; genus CAYUYM01. The sequence continues at coordinate 10,061 of CAYUYM010000004.1, forward strand.
GACTGGCATCCCTGGAGTGAGGAGGCGTTCGCCCTCGCGCGGCGGGAGGACAGGCCGGTGTTTCTCTCGATCGGATACAGCACCTGTCATTGGTGCCATGTGATGCAGCATGAGTCGTTTCAGGATGCGGCTGTGGCGGATCTGTTGAACCGGCGATTCGTGTCGATCAAGCTCGATCGTGAGGAGCGACCCGATCTCGACCACATCTACATGCAGGTGTGTCAGGCCCTGACCGGAACCGGTGGCTGGCCGCTGACCCTGTTCCTCACGCCCGATCGACGGCCCTTCGTGGCGGGGACGTATTTCCCTCGGGAGTCGCGTCACGGGCGTCCGGGGTTTCTCCAGCTCTGTGAGGCGGTCGACGAGCTCTGGCGCACGAAGCGCGAGAAGGTGATGGAAACGGCCGGGGGGCTCACCGCGATGTTGAACCGCATCGAGCCGGCGGCCGACGCCATGCCCGGCGGCGATGCGGTGGATGCGGCACTGACCGCACTTCGCGCGGGGTACGATGCCGCGCACGGCGGCTTCGGTGCTGCCCCCAAATTTCCATCACCACACATCCTTCTGCTTCTGATGCAGATGCATGAACGCGGCGCCGGGGCGGATGCCCTGCGCATGGCCGATGCAACGCTCAAGGCCATGCACCGTGGTGGCATATGGGACCAGATCGGATTCGGCTACAGCAGGTATGCCACCGACAGGCGGTGGCTCATCCCGCATTTCGAGAAGATGCTCTACGACAATGCGATGCTGTTGTTGGCGCATGCGGAGGCCTTCCGCCTCACGCGGGACGCCGGGCATCGGGATGCGGCTCTGGGCATCGTTTCCTACGTCCGACGTGTGCTGCGTTCACCGGGAGGCCTGTTCCTCTCCGCGGAGAATGCCGACAGCGAGGGGGTGGAGGGACGCTTCCATGTCTTCACCCACGATGAATTCTGCAGCGCCGTGGGAGCGGAGCATGCGGCGAAGCTGTGCGAGTGGTTCGGTGTTTCGCCGGAGGGCAACTTCGAGCATGGCACGAACATCCTCCATCGGTCCATGGAGCTCGAGGCCTGGGCTGCGAGGCACGGGCTGCCGACATCCGATGCCGCCCACATCATCGAGGCCGCACGCACCGCCCTTTTCGCCCGCCGGTCGACACGCATCCATCCCTCGCTCGACCACAAGACACAGGTCTCGTGGAATGGTCTCATGATCACCGGCCTCGCCCGCGCAGGCTTCGTTTTCGGGGACGACTCCCTTGTGGCGCTGGCGGCGGATGCCGCCTCGGCGATTCTCCGGGAGCTGATCACAGCCGACGGAACGCTTCTCCACTGCCCGCAGGGAGGGGCGGCGGGTGTGGACGGCATGCTGGAGGATCATGCAGCCCTGGTGCGCGGTCTTCTCGAGCTTCACCGTGCCACGGGAGACACATCGTGGCTGCTCGCGGCGCTGCGTCTGCATGACACGATGTGGCGGCGTTTTGCCGACACGGTGAACGGGGGGCTCTTCATGAGCACGGTGGAGAATACGGACACCATCGCACGGTTGAAGGACGGGTACGATGGCGCAGTGCCATCGGGCAATGCACTCGCCGCATGGAATGCCGTGATGCTGGGGCGCCTCACCGGGGAGGATGAGTATCTCCGGCAGGCGGAATCGATACTTCGCGCCTTCACGGATCAGATCGAGCGCCATCCGACGGCAAGCACAGCGCTCATCGCCGCCCTGGACGCCCTCCTCCGGCCGGCGCGCGAGGTCGTGCTCACGGGTGATGCGGACAGGCGGGCGGAGTTCCTCGCGGTTCTTCGCCGGGACTCGTCATTGGCAGATGTGGTGCTGCAGATCCCCGTGGATCCCCAGGATCCCGTGTTCGATCGTCTGCCCATGCTGCGTGTGCACCATGCATTGGAACCGCGTGCCGGTGTGTGTCAGGGGCAGGTCTGCATGGCGCCCGTGACCACGCCGGCCGGACTCGAGTCCCTGCTGGGAACGGACGGGAGGCCCTCATGAATCACGTTTTTCCGGGATTCCCCCATCTCGTATCTTGCCTTCTGGTGGGGGAACCTCGCGCTCACATGACGGCATCGCGCATTGACCGACCAGCGACAGTTCCCGCATCATGGGGTGAAGACCGCATGAACGCGCTGCCAACGATGAGCACCCGCAGAGAGGGGAGGCTACCATGAAATACTTCGAAATCTATCGTTCCGCTGGAAAACCCCTGGCGGCCTGCAAGATCGGGTGGAGCTGGCCGGGGTTTGCGTTCACCGTTGTCTGGGCGCTGATCAACAGGCACTTCGTGATGCTTGGTCTCGGGCTCGTGACCGCCGTGATGGTGTACCCGCTGCACACCTATGGCTACGTGATGTGGGCAATGGCCATGATGGCCCTGTTCGGCCTTGAAGCGAATCATCTGAAGCGCCGGCAGCTTCTCAACAGCGGATACATCCATGTGGCTACCATCGGTGCGAAGAGCCCGGACGAGGCGATCGTGAGATTCCAGTCGAGTGCCGATGCCGGCGAGAATGATTGACGCAGTGTCCAGCGTCCCTGCGGCGGGGGACGTGGGGGGCTGACGGCGGATTGTCATTTCTCCCGGTAATTTGATACATTTTCAGACTGATCCGGTGCACAACCGGATGCCCGCCACGATCTGACAGGAAGTATGATTTTTTCCGCTGTCTCCTTTCTCCTTGTCCTGTTGACCATGCCGCTGTTCATCACCCTGGCGGAGGCCTTCACGCTGTATGACATTCCGGACAAGTACCGCAAGACGCACCAGCGGAAGATCCCCTTCACCGGCGGGTTCAGCATCATCGCCTCCTGTCTTCTTGCCATTGTCGCGTTGTTCATCTTCTCCGACGAGACGTTTCGATCCTACCAGATCAAACCAGACTTCTCCCTCTACCTGTACTTTGCCGAGGCAACGTTCGTCGTGGTGATTCTTGGAGTGATCGACGACATGCGCGACCTGGCGTACACCACGAAGTTCCTGTACCAGTTCATCGCGGCCTTTCTTGTGATCCTCGGCGCCATCAACTCCTCTCTTCTTCCCCTGCCCTCCGATGCAGGTGGCACAAGTGTTTTGACGAGTTCGGCCACCGTCATCATCTCCATCCTGTGGTTTGTGGGGATGACGAATGCTGTGAACATGATCGACGGGATGGATGGGCTGGCCGGTGGAACGACGCTTCTCTCCGCCATCTCGCTCGGTGTGCTCGCATTGATGTGGGGCAACCCCACGCTTCCGACCATCCTGTTCATCATCGCCGGTGCGCTGCTCGGGTTCCTTCTCTTCAACTTCCACCCGGCGCGCGTCTTCATGGGGAACACGGGGAGCATGGTGATCGGCTTCGCGATCAGTGTGTGTTCGTGGGTGCTGCTCGATTCCGGTCCCGACAAATCCACCACGATGTTCGTCCCCCTTGTGATACTCGGGCTTCCGCTCACCGACACACTGCTGGCGTTTTTCCGGCGCCTCATCAAGGGGAAGAACCCCTTCAGTGCGGACATGTTCCACATCCATCACATGCTGAAGTTCCGCTTCAACCTGTCGCACCGCGCCACCGTGCTTGTGCTGTACGCGATCAGCGCCATCCTCGGGGGTGCGGGCATCCTCATCGCCTCCATCCCCGCAGGTCCCGGATGGGCGGTGATCATCGCCCTGCTGGGTGGCATGGGGTTGTTCCTTCACAAGCTTGGCTACACCAACCTGCTTGCATCCGACAAGCAGGAGATGCCCGCCGCTGATGCGGTGCCCCCGGGGCGCAACGGCAAGGGGCATCACCTCCCACACATTTCCCCCAATGGGAACGGGGTCAAGAAGCGGCAGCACGCAGGACGCGCCTGACCGTTTCCTCCCGACCGGAGTGCCGGTGCTGCCGCAGGCAGCGCCGCGTCTGATCGCAAGGCATCAGACACATGAATGCACGCTGTGCAACCAGACCGTCCCGATCCCGTATCCCGATTCGTTTCATCCAGCCCCGCCACATTCCGCATCAGCATCATGCACCAGGATCAACCCTCCGACCTCTCCACTCTGAAAATCGACCGCACACAGCCTGCTGCGCGCTTCAGCGGCCGGCAGCGAAAACGCCGGCGCACATGGCTGATCATCGGCGGATCTGCTGTCGTGCTCATCATCATCATCGCGCTGTCCGGAGCCTTCCATGCCGCACCGCAGGTCACGGTGACGAATGTGACGCAGATCTCGCCCACGCAGTCGCGGCAGATTCTCATGGCCTCCGGCTATGTGGTGGCGCAGCGCAAGGCCTCCATCGCCTCGAAAGGCACAGGCCGGCTGGTGGCGCTCAACGTGGTGGAGGGCCAGACGGTGAGGAAGGACGAGGTGGTGGCGCGCATCGAGAGCAGCGACATGGAGGCGGCCATCGCCCAGGCCCGTGCGAACATCGAGCTGGCGAAGGCGGGGCTGAAGCAGGCCGAGGCCGAGCAGATTGATGCGGAGGTGAGCTTTACGCGCGCGAAGGCGCTGCTGGCGGCGGGGTCGATCTCCAAGGCCGAGCACGACATGGCGGAAGCGCGGTGGAAGCGCGGCACAGCCGCCGTGCAGTCGGCGCAGGCGTCGATCCGCGCGGGCGAGGCGGCACTCAACGCCGCGGAGATCCAGCTCGAGAACACACGCATCCGCGCGCCGTTCGACGGGACGGTGCTCACGAAGAATGCCGACATCGGCGAAGTGGTGTCGCCATTCAGCGCGTCTGCCACCTCACGCGGCGCCGTGGTGACCATGGCCGACATGAGTTCGCTGGAGGTGGAGGTGGACGTCTCGGAATCGAACATCGAGCGCATCGCTGCGGGCCAGCCCTGCGAAATCACACTTGATGCCTATCCCGACAGGCGCTACAAGGGTGTCGTCAGCAAGATCGTGCCGACAGCCGACAGGACGAAGGCGACCGTGCTCACCAAGGTGCAGTTCCAGGACCTCGACGCACGCGTGCTTCCGGAGATGAGTGCAAAGGTGGCCTTCCTCGATCCCGCGGTGGATCCCGCTCAGATCGCCGCCCCGCTCCGGCCGGCCGTGTCGGTGGATGCCGTGGTGACGGCCGACGGGACATCGCATGTGTTTGTCGTGGACAAGGGGGTGATCCGCCGCCGCCAGGTGCAGACAGGTGCAACAGCCGGCACCATGGTTGAAGTGGTGTCGGGCCTCGCCGTCGGGGAGCAGGTGGTGTTGACACCCGGTCCCGATCTGAAGGACGGGATGGAGGTGGTGGTTGTGGAAGGCGGGAAGTGAGCCGCCATGCCCGGGTCCATCGTTTCCATCCGGAACATCAGCAAGTCCTACCACCGGGACTCGCTGGAGATCCCCGTGCTGCAGAACATCTCGATGGAGATCGAGGATGGGGCGTTTCTTGCGTTGATGGGTCCCTCCGGTTCCGGCAAGACCACGCTGCTCAACCTCATCGCCGGGATCGACCGCCCCTCGGCGGGGCAGCTCATCGTGGCGGGCGTGGATGTGCCGACGCTCACCGAGTCGGAGCTTGCGTCGTGGCGGGCGGGCAACGTGGGGTTCATCTTCCAGTTCTACAACCTGCTGCCCGTGCTCACGGCGTTCGAGAATGTGGAGCTCCCGCTCCTGCTCACGAAGCTCTCACGCCGCCAGCGGCGCGACCATGTGGAGGCGGCGCTGTCGGTGGTCGGGCTCGCCGATCGCATGCATCATTACCCACGGCAGTTGTCGGGCGGGCAGGAGCAGCGCGTCGCCATCGCGCGCGCCATCGTGACCGACCCCACCATCATTGTCGCCGACGAACCCACGGGGGATCTCGACCGCCGGTCCGCGACCGACATCCTCACACTCATGGAACGGCTGAATGCCGACTTCCACAAGACCATCATCATGGTGACGCATGACCCGCGCGCCGCGGAGTGCGCACACACGAAGCGCGTGCTGGAAAAGGGGGAGTTGCTCTGACCGACGATGCGCGTCTTCAAGCTCATATTCCGGAACCTGTTGCGGCACAAACTGCGGACGCTTCTCACGATTGTGGGGATCGCCGTGGCCGTGATGGCCTACGCCCTGCTGCGCACCGTGATCAGCGCGTGGTACATCTCGCTGGAGATGACCTCCCCCAACCGCCTCATCGTGCGGAACTCCGTGTCCTTCATCTTCCCTCTGCCGGAGCATTACATGAGCCGCATCGCCACCGTGCCCGGTGTCACGGCTGTGACGCACGCCACGTGGTTCCAGGGCATCTACATCGACGAGCGGCACTTCTTCGCACGCATGGCGGTGGATCCTGAAACCTTCCTGGACATGTATGACGAGTTCTCGGTGGACCCCATCCAACTCGCCCGCTGGAAGCAGCATCGCAACGGCGCCATTGTGGGCATCAAGACGGCGAACCAGTTCAACATCCGGATCGGCGACATCATGTCTGTGCAGGGGGACATCTTCCCCGGGATGTACAACTTTGAGGTGATGGGGTTCTACCGGAAGAAGCGCCAGTTTGCGGATGAGACGAACATGGTGTTCCACTGGTCCTACATTGATGAGACCATGAAGAAGACCATGCCGTCCCGTGCCGGGAATGTGGGGTGGTTCGTGGTGAAGATCGCGAATCCCGATCAGGCGCCGGCGATCTCCGCGGCCATCGATGCGATGTTCAAGAACTCGCCGGCGGAGACGACCACCGAGACGGAGAAGGCATTCACGCTGGGGTTCATCTCCATGTCGAGCACCATCCTCACGGCCATGCAGTTCATCTCCTACATCATCATCGGCATCATCCTGCTCGTGCTCGCCAACACCATGGTGATGACCGCGCGCGAGCGTGTGGTGGAGTATGCGGTGCTGAAGACGCTCGGCTTCACCGGGTACCATCTGTTCGGCCTCATCACCGGTGAGTCGCTGCTCATCTCCTTCCTGGGCGGCGGGCTGGGAATGCTGCTCACCTACCCCATCGTGGCGGGGATCGCCGTGCAGCTCTCGAACCTCTTCCCCGAGTTCGTCATCACCGCTGAGACACTCCTCACTGCAGGGTCGTTTGCCGTGCTCGTCGGACTGCTCGCCTCCATCGTCCCGCTTCACCGGGCGCTGACCACACGCATCGTCGAAGGATTGAGGAACGTCGGATGACCATCCCCCTGAGCTACAGCTTCCGCAGCCTGTGGACACGGCGTCTCACCACCGTGCTCACCATGAGCGGCATCATGCTCGTCGTGTTCGTGTTCTCGGCCGTGCTCATGCTGTCCAACGGTCTGCGCAAGGCGCTGGTGGCCACCGGGAGTGACAACAATGTGCTCATCGTGCGCAAGGCCTCGACGACGGAGATCATGAGCTCGGTGGACAGGGACCAGGCCGGAATTGTCCGGACGCTGCCTGAGGTCGCCGTCACCACCGATGGCAGACCGCTGTTGTCGGAGGAGGTGTCGGTGATCATCAACCTGCGGAAGTTCGGGACGAACGACATGGGGAACATCATCGTGCGGGGTGTGCAGTTGGAGGCCTTCCAGCTGCGGCCGCAGGTGCGGCTGGTCGCCGGGCGCGTGTTCCAGACGGGCACTTCGGAGGTGCTCGTGGGCAGCTCGATCAACTCCCGCTTCCGCGGCGCGACCATCGGTGACATCGTGAAGTTCGGCGGGCGCGAATGGCGGGTGGTGGGCATCCTTGATTCCGAGGGCAGCGGCTTCGATTCCGAGATCTGGTGTGATGCGGAGCAACTGATGCAGGCCTTCCGCCGTCCCGTCTATTCCGCGATCACCGTGCGCCTCGCCCACCCGACAGACACGGTGGGATTGAAGAGAACCTTTGCCGCCGATCCCCGCCTGCAGCAGCTCGACATCCGCAACGAGCGGCAGTTCTATGCCGATCAATCGCAGATGATGTCCATGTTCATCAGCATCCTCGGGCTGGTGATCACCATCATCTTCAGCTTCGGGGCCATGGTGGGTGCGATGATCACCATGTATGCCGCCGTGGCGAACAGGACCACGGAGATCGGCACGCTGCGTGCACTCGGCTTCGGGCGCGGCAGCATCCTCCTGGCCTTCATGTTTGAGTCCTTCCTCATCTCCCTCATCGGGGGCGTCTTCGGCGTGATCCTCGCATCGGGTCTGCAGTACATCACCGTCTCCACCACGAACTGGGGATCGTTCAGCGAACTCGCCTTCGGGTTCAGCCTGTCGCCCGACATCGTCGTCAGCAGCATCATCTTCTCCCTCGTCATGGGCTTTGTCGGAGGCTTCCTGCCGGCGGTGCGGGCGTCGCGGATGTCCATATTGGATGCGTTGAGGTCGGTGTAGCAATTCAGGGTTATCAAGGTTATCAGGGTTGGCGGGGCAGCAGATACTGAGGCACACGAGCACACGTGGGCGGTTGCATGGACAAGCATCGCCCGTGAGCTCCATGTATTCTGGTGTACTTGAATGGATGGGTGCTTCCCGATCCCGGAGAACAGGATTTCCCGTACATTTCCGTTGAAATCACACCATTCATCGGCTCCGCCATGCGTATCGCCATACCACCACCCGTCATCTTCGCGCTCTGCCTCCTGTTCTGCAGTGCGTCCGCCATCGCCCAGCCTGCCGCATACCGGCCGCGCGGGGTGCACGCGTATCTCGTCAACTACGGGGCGATCAATGGCGACAGGCATCTCGCGGAGCTTGCGGCGCGGCGTTTCGTTCTCATCGATGAGGGGAGTGCCGCCGACATCAGGCGCATGAGCGCGGTGAATCCTGCCCTGCCGATCCTGCAATACAAGGACCTCGTCGCGCTCTACGACCGGATGCCGGAGTATCCGGTCGTCAACCGCGATGAGCAGGCCTTCATGCATGCCTGCGAGCCGTCGGGGCTGGCCATCGCCGTGCGCGGCGATTCGGCCACGCTGGCATGGCTTCCCGATCGGCGCGACACGCTCACACGCGGATACCGGCTTCTCCTGATGCTCGATTCGCTCGGGACGCGTCAACGTCTCGTGGATTCGGTGATCCATGAAACACGACACTCCGTGCGGCTGCCGAAGTCCGCCGTGTTTCTCGCCGTGGCATCGGTGCTGGAGGATGGAACAGAACGGCAGTATGGTCTGCCTGTCCCCAATCCCGGTGACACGCGAGGCAGGCCGGTCGTCGCCGTCCGCGACATCACTGTGTCACGCACGCCGACACAGATCCGCTTCACCGCTGCCATCGAATCCCTCGGCGATGTGGATCCGGATTCGGTGACCGCACTCTGTGACATCAACCTCAACAATGTGTTGGACGGCAGGACGGAGCGCATCACCACGGTGAGGAACGGCGGTCGGTGGATGCTGGACTGCAGCGCGGCCGTCACGCCGGAGGATTTCGGGGGTGTCGAGTTCGTGGTGGATGCGTGGCACACGGGCAAGCCCGAGCGCACGCCGGCGGGGGGAGCGTATTCCACGATCATCAACAACCGCATCACGAACAACAGCTACGGGTTCTTCGTGATGAATCCCGGCTCCTTCATCTGGCGAAAGGCCTACAACGACCAGGTGCTCGGATACTTCACAAAGTATGGATACACCGGCCTGTTCGAGGACGATACGTGGTACAAGATCTCCTCGTGGTCCACCGATGTCATGACACCGCATGCATACAACGACGTCGCGTGGAAGCAGGCGGTGTTCACCATGCTCGATTCGATCCGCATCGCCATCGCACCGCGTCCGGCGTACTTCAACGGGTTGTTCGCCGGGGCGTCGGACAGCCTTCTCGCGCATGCCGATGGCGGGATGACCGAGGGCTTCGCGTACACGCACTGGTCGGGGCACGTCACCGATGCCTATTGGCGTGAGCTGTGCGACGTGGGGTTGCGCGCACAGCACCGCTTCCACAAGATCTGGCTCGCACTCGGTGGGGCGCCGTTTGATGATCCCGGGGCGCGGTTGTATGTGTATGCCTCCTACATGCTGCTGGACGATTCGCTCGGCATGCTCGCGAATGCGACCGACTACAGCGAGTTCTCGCACTTCCCGGAATTCGACATTCCCCTTGGCACGCCCCAGCGCACGGCGGACTCCACGGTGGACGAACTCCGACGCATCGATGCCGGGGGGGCGCCGTATCATGTGCGTGAGTTCACGCATGGCACCGTCGTGGTCAACGCGGGCAGGACGCGCACGGTGATCACCGACGGGTGGAAGGGGTGGCCGATGCTGCGCCTGACGCCCGGCACCACCGTGGACGGCGGCCGGATCGAGACGATCGCCGGCTCCGACACGATTCCGCCGTTTCATGCACGCGTGTACCTCGATCCTGCCGCGGGTGGCGGGCTCTGGTCACCGGAGATCGACTCCATCGTCGTGACGCCTGCGCCAATGCCGGCCGATGGTGTCACGGAGGTGCGGCTGCGCTGCCTCGCGCACGACCGCAGTGCCGCTGTCTTCCATGCGGATGCCACGAAGCCGCTGTGGATCACGGCGGATCTGGGTCCACTGGGCGGGGCAAAGGATCTCGCGCTGTACAATGATGGGGCGCCTGCGTCCGCCGGTCCATCATGGTACGAGGCGCGCTGCACCATCCCTGTGGGCGCTCTCAATGCCGACACGGGCATCCGTTTCTCCGCGTTCTCCACCACGGGCCTGATGGCGATGCAGAGCAGGCGCCTGCGCGTTGTCTCCGCGGACTCCACAAATCTGGTGATGAATTACAGTTTCGAGATTGACAACGACGAGAACACCGTTCCGGACCTGTGGACGCCCTACATGAAGGGCTTCACGTATGACACGCTTGGTGTGAATGCCGTGAGTGGCCGGCGCTCAATCCACGTTGTCAACGACAGCGCCACCGATGCGCGCGGGGTGTATGCGCGGGTGGTGCTGAATCAGACGGCACCGCACGACCTGGTGCTCTCCGGATACTCCAAGGCCGTGGATGTGTCGGGCGTGAGGAACAACGATTACTCCATGTACATCGACATCCGCTATCAGGACGGCACGCCGCTCTACGGGCAGACGGCGACCTTTTCCACCGGCACACACGATTGGGAATACGCGGAGAAGGTCATTCATCCATTGAAGCCGGTCCAGTCCCTGAGTCTCTACGCACTGTTCCGCAACCACACCGGCAGCGCGTGGTTCGACCACATCGCCCTGCGGCCGTATGACGGACCTTCCGTGGTGGACAGCCCCATGGCGCCGGATGCCGGCCATTTGCAGATCACACCGAATCCAGCACGGGGAGTCATCGCCATCTGTTCCCGCACTCAGATGGCACCGCAGCATGTCACCATCACAGATCTGACGGGACGCGAGGTGGTGCATCGGCCGTGCAGCCACACCGCTGAGGGGCTTGTCCACGTCGACATCACCGCACTTGCGCCGGGTTCATACCTGGTCCGGCTTGTTGGTGAGCACGGTGTCGAGACCGGCCGTTTCATACGCAGGCCGTAGGGGAGGGGGCGGGTTGACGCGTTGTCAGGGTTGTCAAGGTTGGCGGCGGTGGGACGTGGAGTGGACTCCCGCACATGCACCAAGTCAGCCGGAGTGTTCACAGGGATGACAGTGGGACGCGCGCGACGCCCCTCACCATCCAAGCACGAGTCCCATCCCAGCCTGTTGTGATGTGAGGACGGGGACGAGCCGGAGGGAGACGGCATCGGCGGTGTCGGAGCTGCGCCAGATCTCGGGGTGTGCGGCGATTGTCCCGAAGAGGTAGCCGATGACGACGGCCAGCGGATAGTCGCTGTACCAGTGGATGCCGTAGTTCACCATGCCCACGCCCACGAGGCCGGCGAGGGTGAGTCCCACGGGTCGGATCCACCAGACGTCGGGATAGTTTTCCGCGATCACGACCACGGTCGCCACCGAGGTGCAGACGTGTCCGCTCGGGAAGGCATCGTAGTGCGGCACCTTCTTGTGGTACTCGATCTGATCGGGGAACCAGCGCCACAGCCCCGTGGGCTGCGAGGCGACGAAGGGACTCTCGCGCCCGGTGATGTGCTTCAACACCTGGACCACGGCACCGGCGCCCAGCACCACCTCGATGATCTGGCTCCCGGTGCGCAGTGCCCGGTTGTCGCCGGCGATGAGGCCGTACACGCCGAAGGCGCCGGCCATGCCGAACTGCGACTTCCCGTCGCCGAAGGACACAAAGATGTCGCTCCAGGTCTTGACGATGGGCTCCTCGCGGTACCAGCGGCTCCCGATGGTGTAGGTGATGTCGTCGGTGGCCATGAGGGCCGCCGTCAGCACGCCGACGCCAGCCAGCGGCAGCAGCGCGTCGCGGCTGAAGGAGACCTTGGTGAACTCCCATGCATCGCCGGGGATGTTGGTGATGCATTCGTGCCACACGGGCGGCGGAACGAGGGACCGGTCGGCCATGCGGGCTCCGCTGTCGGACGGCGGCGCGGTGAGCAGCCCGGCATCGCGCAGCACGGGAGGTGGTAGATGCAGGTGCTTCGAGAAGCGCATCTGACCGGACACCGGGGGCGTCCATGAACACACCAGGATGAGGATGAGAAGCGACAGTGGTCGGAACAGGGTGATGATGCGGATGAGTGTGCTGGGCATTGCGCGAAGGGGGGAAGGGGATCGAGATGTCACGTGGGCGGCACAGACGGGTGATGGAAGGAGTGCTGGGAGTGTGGAGGGGACGTGCCGCGTCGTCAACGGAGTCGCATCAGATGACATGCGTTGTGGCGCATTCCCGGTCAGAATCGCACGACAAGCGAGAGGCCCTGGATGTCAAGGGAGGAGTAGGGTTGCACGGCGACCGGGGCGTTCTCACGATCCCATGCGTCGATGAGGCGGGTGAGGGCCACACCGATGGCGGCGCCCGCAACGCAGTCACTGATCCAGTGCGTGCGCTCAGTGATGCGGCTCACGGCCACGAGCGAGGCGAAGGAATACGTCACATACGGCAGCCATGGCGTGTCGAAGACGAGGTTGAACGTCTCTGCCACGGAAAAGATGGTGGCGGTGTGTCCGGAGGGAAACGCATCGTAGGCGGCAAGGGAGCGGTGGTTGGGTCCCTTCTGGGTGAAGTACGCGAAGGGCCCGTGAAAGCGGCCTCCTGGCATCGTGGCATCGCTCGGACGCTCCCGGCTGAACAGGTGTTTCAACACCTGCACGGTGATGCCGGTCAGCAGGAAGGACTGGAAGCCGACACGCCCCGCCCGGCGGACCTGCTGGTCCCCGGAGATGACACCCGCCAGCCACACTGGCACGAACACCCCGAGTGAGAACATGCCGTCGCCGGTCATGGTCACCACACGGCTCATGGTGGACAGGAGTGGGCTTCGCTCCTTTGCACGGAACAGAAAGCGATAGGATCCCTGATCGCCCTCGTAGATCAGCGCGAACATCAGGACCGCCGGCACCGCCACGGCGGGATACACCCAGGTGTTCGAGGAATCGATGAGCACCGTGGCCATCAGCCCGCAGGGCACGGCCTGTGTGCTGTCACCCTCCGCCTGCGGAAGCACGACGATCACGGCGACGCGATCGGACGAGGATGTGGTGACCGCTCCGAGACGGGCTGGATGCAACAGTGCCGCCATCATCACGAAGCACATGATGATGGCGGCATGCAGTGTGTGTCGGGGATTGATCACGGAAGCGGTGTCACCCGCAGAACCGCGGCCGGCTAATGCGCAACGATGAGCTTGCGCGTGGCGACGCCGGCCGGCGTCTCGAGGCGGTAGTAATACACACCGGGTGTGCTGATCGCGCCCGCAGGGATCGTCGCGGTGTATTCACCGGCGTCCATCACCTCGTCCTTCAGCACCGACAGCTCTCGGCCGAGGCAGTCGAACAGCGCAAGGCGCACCGGTCGGCGGTCGGCCACCGCGAAGCGGATCACGGACACCGAGGGAGCGGACAGGGAGACGGGGTTCGGGTAGTTCTGATCAAGACGCATGCCGGTTGCCGCAGGGATGCCCTCCACCGCGAGAACGGAGCTGCACAGCACGGACGCGCCGGTGACGGCATCGATGACACACACCATGGTGTCTGACGCCGACGAGATCTGGAAGATCCAGTAGTTGCCTGGCACACCACCCTGCGTCGCTGCGGTGTAGCCGCAGACGGCAAACTTCACCGCAGCATCCGGATTGCGCTGCACAAAATCATCCACGCCGGCGGTGTGCGCCGCAGTCATCGCGTCGGGGGAATCGAGCCAGGGTTCCGTCAGCTCCTGGGGCACATCCCCGTTCAGCGACACCTGTCCCTCACCCTCCACCACCAGAATCTGTCGGCCCAGGACAGGCATGTCGAACACCATGGCCATGACCAGAGAGTCTTTGCTTGGAGAGTAGAAGGGATAGACCCAGCCCGAGGTCCGCCCGGTGGAGATGTCCATGAGCATGTTGATGAGGCCGTTGTTCATCTCGAGGAACATGACATTGGCAAGAAAGGCATCGGAGGAATACTCCGATTGCACCTGGGCGAAAACCTCATTGATGGGGTCCTTCGCCGCCATGTCCATGGTCTGCGCCTGGGCAGCCATGCCGGAGATGAGCAGGGCAAGCAGAAATAGTCGGGGTGTCTTCATCATGGCATCCTCTTTGGTGATTGCGTGACTGATGGAAGGAAAATACAAAGTTTTGGAGAGAACAACGATTCCCTCGCGGCGCCGTCTGCCTGATGCATCGATCGGCGATGCCACCGGTCATTCCGGAAACGGTTTTCCAGAAAATCGTGTTATGCCTTTCGTTGCGAACGACCACACTTTTCCTCATCATTCAGGAGACATTTCATGCTTACGATTGGAGATCACTTCCCCGAGTTCAAATTGAAGGCCACGGTGAGCCGCGAAGCGGGTCAGGAATTTGCCGAGATCACCGACAAATCCTTCCCCGGCAAGTGGCTGGTCGTGTTCTTCTGGCCCATGGATTTCACCTTCGTCTGCCCGACGGAGATCGCCGAATTCGGCAGGCGCTTCAACGATTTCAAGGACCGCGATGCCCAGGTGCTCGGTGCATCCATCGACACGGAATTCGTTCATCTTGCATGGCGCAACAATCACGCCGACTTGAAGGATCTCCCCTTCCCGATGCTCGCCGACACGAAGCGTGAGTTGTCGGAAGCGTTGGGCATCCTCCACAAGGAGGCCGGTGTCGATCTTCGTGCCACCTTCATCGTCGATCCCGAGGGCATCATCCGCTGGGTCACGGTGAACGATCTCTCCGTCGGCCGCTCCATCCCCGAGACGCTCCGCGTGCTCGATGCGCTCCAGACCGACGAGCTCTGCCCCTGCAACTGGGAAAAGGGCCAGGCCACACTCTGAGGCATGAGCATGAGCACACTCGAATCCCTCCGCGATGCGCTGCCCGAAGCGGCCAAGGACATCAAGCTCAACATCCAGTCCGTGCTCGGTGACGGCGCCCTGTCGCCGGCGCAGAAATGGGGCACGGCCGTGGCCTGCGCCATCGCGTCGCGCAATGATGCGTTGAAATCGGCCATCCTCGCTGAGGCACAGGTGGTTGTCGAACCAGCAGTGATTGAGGACGCGAAGGCCGCCGCGGTGATCATGGGCATGAACAACGTGTTCTACCGCTTCAAGCACATGGTCGGCAGAGACGCCTACACCTCCAAGCCAGCGCGTCTGCGCATGAACGTGATCGCCCGACCGCAGACCTCCAAGGTCGACTTCGAGCTGTTCTGCCTTGCTGTCAGTTCCATCAACGGCTGCGAATCCTGCATCCGCAGCCATGAGGCGGTGGTGCTGGAAGGCGGCCTCACGGAGGACCATGTGTGGGATGCGGTCCGCATCGCCGCGGTGATCCACGCCATGGCGGTCTCGCTCGAGATCTGACGCAATCCATCGTGTTCAAGCGAACAAAGGGACGACGCAACCGTCGTCCCTTTGTTCGTTTCAAGCCAGCGTTCCTCAACGGATCGTGAATCCGCGGCTCCAGCGCCGTCCGCCGGAGGTGATGGTCAGGACATGCCAGCCGGGTCCCGCCGGGCGAAGGTCCAGTTGCTCCACATCGCCGATGCCATCCATGATGCCCTGGGCGCGATGGATCTCGCGGCCCAGCAGGTCGTGCACGGTGAGCGTGTAGGGTCCATGCACATCGGCTGGAATCTGCACGCAGAAGCGGCCGTCACTGGGCTCGGGCCAGATGCCGGGCACGGAGGCGGAGGGCACCTGGTCGATCGCGGTCGCGATGCCGGTGGTGGCGGATGCGGTGGCACCATCGCAGAGGTTGCGTGTGGTGATGCTGATGGACGCGCCCGGGCTGGGCGGCCCCGCCTCGTTGCGCCAGGCGATGCGGCAATCCTGCCCCGGCGTTGTGCGTGCGATGGTGAAGATGCGCCCGAACACCTGCGCCAGCTCGGTGGAGGTGGGGCACTTCAGGAACTCGCCGCCGGTGCCTGTGGCGAGTGCCTTGAGCTGCGTCGTGTCGCCGATGCCCAGAGCGATGGTGAAGATGCGCACGGAATCCGCGACAGCCAGGGTGAGGACATCCAGCATGGAATGCGAGCTGCTGTTGTCCATCCCGTCCGTCATCAGCACCACGATTCTGTTGGGGTTGGACGCCTGTGCAGCGATGGAGACGACCCCCTCGTACCCGGCGTCCCACACGGCCGTGGCTCCTCCGCAGGTGAGTCCGTTCACCGCCGCGGTGAGCAGGCTCTGGTTCGTGGTCAGCGGCTGGAGCAGCGTGGTGGTGGTGGAGAACGCGTGCAGCGAGGCCTCGTCGGACACCCCATCCATGTTGGACACGAACTGCGTGGCCGCCTGCATGAGCGCGGTCATGGGTTGCCCCACCATCGATCCTGACACATCGAGCACGAGTGCGGCGGAAAGCGGGTTGAAGAATGCCGAGGTGAGTGTGAGATCCGTCACATCACGACCGTCCTCCTGGACAAGGAGATCCTCGCGCGTGAAGCCGAACGCAGGCTGGCATTCCATGGAGCAGCACAGGATGCGGAAATCCACGATCCTCTCGACGCCGTTCGCGCACGCCCGTGTGATGGTGAGCGTGCTTGATGTGGTGGGTGTGACTCGCACCTCGGTGATGCACTCCGCCTTGTTGCCCACCGCGTCGGTCACCTCACAGCGGTAGGACCCGGACTCCAGCGCCGTGAACACGGAGAGCTGTGACGACGGCTGGGGGAGCTGTCCTGTGAGCGGTGGGAGCGGCGTCCAGGCGAAGGTGCAGGGCTGCCGTGCCTCCCGCACATAGGCGAACAGCGCGACACTGGCACCCTTCGGCACCGTGATCGTGGGCAGGGTGGTGACCAGCAGCCCTCCATCTCTGACGGCGGGCTGCGGAGCGTCGGGGGTGGGCATCTGTGCCGAGGTGATCTGCACCATGGCGATGAACAGGATCCAGAAACGGACCCCCATTTGTGCGAGGTGGTGAATCTTCTTCATGTCGACTCCGGGAGTGGCTGCGTGGCGTTGCATGGTGGGATGGTGTCGTACCATCCCGGCGGAGAGTGTCGGTCCCCGTCGTGTGACGGTCAGGGCAAATCTCCGCAGAATTCCACCGAAATCAAATCCCCGCGCCCCCGCCCTGCGACGGGCCCCGGAACACGCGTGCCTCCGGCCACGATGTCCCGCCATTAATCCCTTGCCCCTTTGAAACGGCCGTTGTATGTTGCCGATGTGTACAACAACGGCTGCTTCCTCATTCACCAAAGGCGTACCGATGAGATTGCCCAAGTTCGAAACCGAATGGAACGGCTTCAAAACCTACGTCGCCGTCACATGGGATCGCCTCACCGATGCCGAGCTCACAAAAGTCCAGGGGAATTTTTCTGAGCTTGTCCGGGTGATCATGGAACGCTACGAGTCGTCGAAGTACGACGCGGAAAAACAACTTGAAACCCTGTACTCCACCTATCTAGAAACGAGGCATATCATGTCACAGGAAACGAACACCATCCAATCGGAAATGGAATCCCGCACCAGCGAGATCGCCGAGGCCCTCAAGCAGAAGGCTGCGGAATACCAGGCTGCGGCCAAGGAGAAATACCAGGAGCTGCGTGCCAAGGCCATCGACCCCGCCATCGAGAAGTCCGAGGAATTCATCAAGATCCATCCCTTCAGCATGGTGCTTGGCGCTTTCGGCGTCGGCTTCCTCATTGGTGGCGTCATCGGCCTCCTTTCCAAGCGCGACTGACCTGTCCACCCCGTTCCCTCCCCTCGCAAAGGCCGTCGTCTCGACGGCCTTTTGTGTGATGCGGGCGCCCGCCATCAGCGGACGCGGTACACCCAGTCGTAGCGTCGGTAGAGCGCGTCCATCCGCTCCCGCGCCTCGTCGAGCTCGTCCCGGGTGAAGGAGGATGTGTGCGTCACGTGCTGTGCGGCAAAGGCGGCGAACAGCCATGCACGGACCTCGGCGAGTGACAGACTGGTGAAATGAGTCAGAGGGGACACTTTCTTGACGGCGCTCGGGATGCCGCGGCTGTTGTGCTTCGTGCGCCCCAGCCGCAACACGCCATAGAGCCGTTCATCGCTCATTGCATGGGCCAACGTTGCGTGATGGAGCACCGTCTTGGCGCGCCGCACCTGCGCCGCTCCGCCGATCTTGGCGTAGGGCGAGGCGATGTCGTTGATCGGAACATACGTGGCCGGGATGCCGAGCGCCCGCAGACCCCGGATGATCCATCGGTCGAGAAAGGCGAAGGACTGCACGAAGGACATGTCGGCGACAACCGACTCGGGCACGATGACCGAATAGGTGATGGTGCGGCCGGGCTCCACCAGCATGGCCCCACCCCCGCTCATGCGCCGGACGATGCGCGTGTCCGTGCGCACGGCGTTCTCCACGTCGATCTCGTTGCGCACCGACTGGTAGGAACCGAGCACCACGGCCGCCTCGCTCCAGTCCCACAGCCAGAAGACGGGGCGGCGCCTCCCCTGCGCCACACGATACAGCAGCGTCGTGTCAAGCGCAAGGTTTTCGTCTGCTCTGTGCGGATCACCGAGAATGGTGTCGAACTCCAGTGCATCCATGCGGGCGAACCATGACGGGTTCAGCGGTGTGCCGCACCAGGAGTCCTGCCAGGGGGGAAGCGCGAGGTCGGGCATCACGGCACCTCCGTTTGATCTGGTGGGGGCGACTCTGCGTCCCGCTTTCGTGTCGACTGCCGTTCCTGCCAGCCCTGCACAATGAGCAGCGCCCCGGTGCCCACAAGCAGAAGTGCCACACCGATGAGAATGGCCCCGACAAGGTGATGCTCATGCGAGGCGATCATGGCGCCGAGGAAGGCGATCACCATGCCGACCCCGGTCATGAGGCCGCCGGCGATGAAGGGGGATCGCATGATCTGCACCGCGCTGATGATGGCAAGCAGCCAGCCCACGGGGTAGGGCACGCACAGCAGCAGCCACCACATGGACCGCCCGGTGTCGCCGCCCACACCGCCCTGCATGCTGAGGATCCACAGCGCCCCCACGCCGAGAAGCGTGCAGATGAGCGCGGTGACGGCCAGCGGTCGGTTGCGCGTCCTCCCGGCCCAGGCCGCGGCAGCGGTGACGATGCTGCCGGCAAGGATGGCGAGCGAACCCTCGAGGGGGTCCACCGTGCCGATGATGATCATGATGAAGCCGGTGATGGCGAGGCGGCGTGACCAGAGTGCATTGGTGTTCATGGCGCAGCGAGGGTGATGTCGGTGGGAGAATGACCGTCGATGTGTGACCACCTGCTTCGGTGAAGAAACGCGGGATTTGGCGCACCGACTCTCATGCAGGATGGAGAGGTGGTGATTGTGGCTCACATCGTATGGGTGCAATATATTTGCGGTGACGGTCAGGCGCAATCCCCCTTGCACGGTTCATCCCCTTTTCAGGAGGCGCACCATGACGGCACCCCGCTCCCATTCCCGATCCTCCCGGCATCCCCTGTCGATTGCATGGATCCGCCGCGATCTCCGCCTCTCCGACCACGCAGCCCTTGCCGCCGCCTGCGCGGAATCCGATCGCGTCGCCGTCGTGTTCGTGTTCGACACCACCATCCTCTCGCGCCTCCACGACCGCGACGACCGGCGCCTTTCCTTCATCGACCGCTCCCTCGAGGAACTCGACGCCGCCCTTCGCTCACGCGGGTCCGCGCTCATCGTGCGGCACGGCGATCCGGTGGACGTCGTCCCGCGCCTGTGCATCGAGCTCGGCGCCTGCGCCGTCCACGTGAACAGGGACCACGATCCCGACGCCAGGCACCGCGACACGCGCGTGGCGGAGGCCCTGGCCTCGATCGGCGTGGAGTTCCACGACCACAAGGACCTTGTCATCTTTGAGAGCGATGAGATCCTCACGGGCAGGGGTGAACCGTTCCGCGTCTTCACACCATACAAGCGTGCCTGGCTGTCCGCCTTCTCCAGCCTGCGTTTCATGGTGCACCCCACCGTGTCCCACACGCCCGACCTCGCGCGCCTCGCCCCCCGGGCCGACCTCGCTGATGCCGTGGCGCCATGGTCGCTGGAGGGCATCGGCTTCCGGCGGTCGACCTTGTGGCTCGATGCCGGGGAGCAGGCTGCCGCGCGCCGCCTGAAGCACTTCCTCACCACCATCGGCCGCTATCACATCGACCGCGACTATCCCTCGATTGACGGAACCTCGGGGCTTTCGGTCCATCTGCGCTTCGGCACCATCTCCATCCGCGAATGTGTCCGCCGCGTCGCCGATGCCCACCGCGACAATGTGGGCGCTCAGACCTGGCTGTCCGAGCTCATCTGGCGCGAGTTCTACCAGGCCATTCTTCACTGGAAACCCTCGGTGGTGGGCCACGCCTTCCGCGAGGAGTACGACGGTATCGTGTGGCCGGGGTCGGAGGAGCACTTCACGGCCTGGTGCGAGGGCCGAACCGGCTACCCCATCATCGATGCGGCAATGCGCTGCTTCGCGGCCACGGGCTGGATGCACAACCGGCTGCGCATGGTGACCGCAGGCTTCCTCGTGAAGGATCTGCTCGTGGACTGGCGCCGCGGAGAGGAGCACTTCGCCCGCTTCCTGCTCGACTACGACCTTGCCGCCAACAACGGCGGCTGGCAGTGGTCGGCCTCCACCGGCTGCGATGCACAGCCGTGGTTCCGCATCTTCAACCCCGTCATGCAGTCCCGCCGCTTCGATCCCGACGGTGTCTTCATCCGCCGCTGGTGCCCCGAGCTCGACGGCGTCCCGTCCACCGCCATTCACTTCCCCCATGGCGAGGGCATGCTGCACCTCGCCGGCACACCCTCCCTCTTCGGCCCCCCGTATCCGTCCCCCATCGTGGATCACGCCACACAGCGGGACAGGGCCCTCGCCCTCTTCCGCTGAGTCGAGGGCAACGCGGGCGCATCACCCACCGGCGTCATCATCACCGCGCCACGCGGCGAAAGTTCACATTTCCGTAACATGGCCGTAACATCCTGTTCACACGCCAGGGGTAGGTTGCATGCATCTTCGTGGCCTGGTCGTTTCCGGTCATGAAGCCCGTGATCAACGATCGCCAACCACAACATGGAGAATGCATGAAACACTTTTTCACCGCCTGTCTCGTCCTTGTCGCGCTCATGAGTGTCACCGCCCTTGCCCAGGAGGAGGAGAAATCCGTCCGCGAGCAGATGGACGAATTGAAGGGCAAGGTGGATGGCATGGATGAAACCGTCAAGACACTGGAATCCGACGTCTCGGGATTGAAGAAGATCAAGGTGTCCGGCTATCTGCAGCTCAACTGGGAGAAGTCGGAGAAGGAAAAGGGGTTCGCCGCGGATCCCTACGACAGCAAGGACTACGACATGACGCGCTTCCGCGTGCGACGCAGCCGGCTCAAATTCAATTATGATGCAGGCGTTTCGCAGATGGTGGTCCAGGGCGACTTCTCGAACAGTGGGTTCGAGCTGAAGGACGCCTACCTCGAGTTCTCGGAGCCATGGTTGAAGATGTTCACGCTGCGCGCCGGTGTGTTCAACCGCCCGAACTATGAGGTGGAGTACTCCTCCAGCCAGCGCGAATCCCCGGAGCGCTCCACTGTGATCGCTTCCATCTATCCAAAGGAGCGTGATCTGGGAGCGATGCTCACCTTCGCACCCGAGGATCTGTTCACGCTGCAGTTCGCCGCCTTCAACAACACCTTCAAGGGCACCTACGCGCAGAACAACCCGAACTTCGGTCCGTACCCGCTCTACTTCATGACACGTGTCACCAAGTCCTTCATCCTCGGCGACCTCGGTCTCGACCTCGGCGTGCATGCACGCTTCGGCAATGTGCGCACGAACAATGCCTTCGTGCGCGAGTCCGACGAGCCCATCGCGATGCGGACCGCCGCCGATTCGAGCGCCGCACGCACGGGCACCGTGGGAGGCAGCGCACCCAAGACCTGGTTCGGCGTGGAAGCGCAGCTCTACTACGACTTCCTTGGCGGCATGAAGATCATGGGCGAGTACATCATGGGGCAGGATGTGAACGAGCTTTCGACAGCAGCACCCCTTGCCGCCATCCGCAAGCGCGACTTCATGGGCTGGTATGTCTACCTCGTGAAGAACCTCGGCACGGAATTCCAGTTCGCCCTGAAATATGACAGCTACAATCCCAACACATCCATCTCGTCCGATGTGATCGACAACAGCGCAGAACTTGCCGTCAACACGCTCGGTCTCGGCATCCACAACTACACGTTCCCGAACGTCCGCCTCACCCTGTGGTACGACTCCATCACAACAACCACGAACGACAGGCTCCTCAAGGCCGACCCGAAGGACAATCTCCTCACCATCCGTGCACAGTACAAATTCTGATCGGACCCCGTCACCCACATCACTGCACCACACACTACAAGGATACAGCATGACACGCAGACTTCTCACCGGTTCACTTCTTCTCGCATCGGCGGTGCTCGTCTTCAGCGGATTCTTCGCACCGGAAAAAATCACGGTGAAGGGATCCGACACGATGGTGATCCTCGCCCAGCGCTGGGCCGAGCGTTACATGAACAGCAACAAACAGGTGGCCATCCAGGTGACGGGTGGTGGTTCGGGAACGGGCATCTCGGCCCTGATCAACGGCACCA
Source organism: uncultured Chromatiales bacterium (assembly GCA_964449305.1). Taxonomy (GTDB): domain Bacteria; phylum Bacteroidota; class Ignavibacteria; order SZUA-365; family CAYQST01; genus CAYUYM01. The sequence continues at coordinate 32,970 of CAYUYM010000004.1, forward strand.
CAGACATCTGCAACTCGTCGCGCCCCATGAAGCAGTCCGAGATCAAGAAACTCAAGGAGCGCTTCGGCACCGTGGGTGTTGAGATCCCCTGCGCCAAGGACGGACTCTCGGTGTACGTGCACGAGGGGAATCCCGTCACCGATCTCACCATCCCACAGATCCGCGACATCTACACCGGAAAGATCACGAACTGGAAGGACGTGGGCGGCGACGACGCGAAGATCATCCTGTATTCGCGTGAGAACAACTCCGGCACCTACGTCTACTTCAAGGACAACGTGTTGAAGGGCGCGGACTATTCGCCGAGCTGTCAGAACCTGCCCGGCACGGCTGCCGTGGTCAACGCCATCTCGAAGGACAGGAACGGCATCGGGTACGGCGGTGCGGCCTATGGGAAGGGCATCCGCGAGGTGAAGGTGAACGGTGTTGCACCGACCGCCGAAAACGTGAAGTCGGGGAAATACCCGATCACGCGGTACCTCTACATCTACCTGCGCAACAAGCCGACCGGCGAGATCAAGAAGTTCATCGACTGGGTGTTGAGCCCGGATGGACAGACCATCGTGAAGGAAGTGGGGTACTTCCCTGTCCGATGACGACGTCGCCTGATCACGACATCCCATGCACTCCTCCCGCGCTTCCGGGTGCGGGAGGAGTCATGCGGAACCATCACCATATTTCTGCAACCCGAACGACACAGCACCCATGAACAACGCCGACGCACCGCAGGGTGACAGCCCCACTCCATCGAAGGGGACGGCCGTCAACCGCTTTCTGACGCACAAGCCATTGACTCTCGGGAAGAAGCTCCACCTCATGGAGTTCATCGCCGAGCGGAGTGTGCAGGCAGTGGCCTTCATCTCCATCGCAGCCATCCTCGGCATCTTCTACTACGTCTTTCAGGAGGCGACCTGGGCGTTTCGCAGCGGGGAGCCGGCAGTGGCCACCGTCACGGCGACAACAGTGGATGGAACGACGGAACAGCCATCATCCGCGGGTCCGGGAGATGGCACGGAGGATGGCGGCATGCTGACCCAGGAGACCTACGGAGGAGACGAGACGCCATCGGCGACGTCGGGTTCGGAGGAGCTGAAACCGGAATCGTATGGAACGGAGGAATTGACCCCGGAGGTGTACGGAGCGCCGCCGGATGCGGCGACCGGGGACCTGCGACCCGGGGCCCCTGAATCGACCGAGGTCGCAGGCTCGGATCGTGCCGACGTGGCCGATGCCGGAACGGATGCCGCCCCACCCGCGGTGATCACCGAAGAGGAGTTGCCGGTGTCCGATGTGGATGGGGGGGGGCACGAGCGCCCGGTGACGGTGGACATGCTCCTCCGCGCGAATGACACGATCGACGGCGCCCCCCGGCACATATGGCAGCCGGTGGGGGAGGTGCCGAAATACAGCTTTGTGCCGCTGCTGGTGGGTGCACTGAAGGTGACGCTGATCGGCCTGCTGCTGGCGGCCCCGATTGCCATCCTTGCCGCGCTCTTCACCTCGGCCTTCGCGCCCCGCTGGGCACGGGAGATCCTCAAGCCGGCCATCGAGATCCTCGCGGGCTTCCCGTCGGTGGTGATCGGTTTCTTCTGCCTGATGACGCTGGCCACGGTGATGCAGGCGATCACGGAATCGGAGTTCCGGCTCAACGCCCTCGTGGGAGGCATCGGCATGGCGATCGCGGTGATCCCGATCATCTACACCGTGACCGAGGACGCGTTGGCGGCCGTGCCGAAGTCCATGAAGGAAGCCTCGCTGGCGATGGGCGCATCGCGCTGGCAGACCGCCTATCGCGTGACGCTGCCCGCCGCCATCCCCGGCGTCTTTGCCGCGGTGATCCTCGGCTTCGGGCGTGCGTTCGGCGAGACCATGATCGCCCTCATGGCCACAGGCAATGCCGCACTGGTGTCGGCCGACATCTTCGAGTCTGTCCGCACCATGGCCGCCACCATTGGCGCGGAGATGGCGGAGGTCGAATTCCACAGCGTGCACTACGGTGTCCTGTTTCTCATCGGCGCCGTTCTCTTCGTCGTCACCTTCACCATGAACGCACTCGCGGAATTCTGGATCCGCCGGCGCCTGTTGAAACGATTCCAGGGACAATGACCCATGGCCTCACCCGCACATTCCCGCTCCATTGCGATTGCGCTCACGATCACCCTTCTCGGCACTGCCGTGTCCGCCATCCTTCTGCTCTGGACGCCGTGGTACCTCGCCATCAGCGGGCTCGCCGCAGCGGCTGTAGCCGGGACCGTGCTGTGGCGTCGGATGTCGATCCAGAACCGCCGCAGGATCAGCGAGAACATCTTCATCCTTCTCTCGGGTGCCACGGCACTGATCATCATCGCCTTCGTCCTGTATCTGCTCATCTCCATCTTCTGGAACGGGCGCTCACATCTCTCCATCGATTTCCTGTTCTCCGCCCCGTCGGAGGGGTTGACGGGGGGAGGCATCTTTCCGGCCATCGTGGGCACGGCGATGCTGGTCATCATCATGTCCATCGCAGCCGTCCCCATCGGGACGATCACGGCGATCTACCTCTCCGAGTATGCACGGGAGACCTCCTTCATCACCCGCTTCATCCGTTTTGCGGTGAACACCCTGGCCGGGGTGCCGGCCATCGTGTTCGGGCTTTTCGGGCTCGGATTCTTCATCGGCACGGTGGGCCGGCAGATGGATGCGGTGGAGCAGGGCCGGCGGATTGAGCGACTCGAGACGGTGATGACGCGCGAGGGATCGCCATTTGCCGATGATGGCGCAGCCACAGTGCAGGAGCTCCGGGCCGCACTCGAGGCTGATGATGCGGAGTACTGGTCGCGACAGATCGACCTCTCCGAGTCCCTCGCAGAGATGAAGGGCGACGATCGTGCCATCCCGGCGGCCGATGTGCGACAGTTCTATGTCGAGCGCACGTCCCCGCACTGGGGGCAGCCGGCACTCATCTGGGCGGCGCTCACGATGGCGCTGCTCACGCTTCCGGTGGTGATCGTGAGCGTGGAGGAGGCGATCAAGACGGTGCCGCGGGATCTGCGTGAGGCGAGCCTTGCGCTGGGTGCATCGAAGTGGGAGACGATCCTGCGCGTGGTGCTTCCCGGCTCGGTGACGGGCATCCTCACTGGTGGCATCCTCGCCGTGAGCCGTGGTGCGGGCGAGGTGGCCCCCATCCTGTTCACCGGAGCCGCCTACTTTCTGCCGGAGCTTCCGTCCTCGGTGTCGTCCCAGTTCATGGAACTCGGCTATCACATCTACATCCTCGCCACACAATCGCCGGACGTGGAGCTCACCTTGCCGCTCCAGTACGCCACCACCTTCGTGCTGCTCATTCTCACCTTCACCCTCAACTTCACGGCCATCTTCCTTCGCTCCCGCGTCCGTGCCCGCATGGCCCAGGCCGGCTGATCCCCCAACCACGAACCATCGGAACAATGAACGACACCATCATCTCCACGACCAATCTCAGCCTTCACTATGGCGACAAGCAGGCACTCAGGGACATCACGATCGACATCCCGCGTCACCGCGTCACCGCCTTCATCGGCCCATCGGGCTGCGGCAAATCCACCTTTCTCCGTTCCCTCAACCGCATGAACGACCTCATCGACGGTGTGCGCATTGCCGGCTCGGTGGAGATCGACGGTCTCGACATCTATGACAGGAGCATTGATGTTGTGGAGCTGCGCAAGCGCATCGGCATGGTCTTCCAGAAGTCGAATCCGTTTCCGAAGTCCGTATATGACAACATCGCGTACGGGCCCCGGGTGAACGGCATCCGCGACCGCCGCAGGCTCGACGAGATCGTGGAGGAAAGCCTGAAGCGCGCCGCCATCTGGACCGAGGTGAAGGACCGCCTGAAGGATTCGGCGCTCGGCCTCTCCGGTGGACAGCAGCAGCGGCTCTGCATTGCCCGCTGCCTTGCCGTGAATCCGGACATCCTTCTCATGGATGAACCGGCGAGCGCGCTCGATCCCATCTCCACCGCCAAGATCGAGGAGCTCATCTTCGAGCTCAAGGACAACTACACCATCGTGATCGTGACGCACAACATGCAACAGGCCGCACGCGTGAGTGACAACACCGCCTTCTTCTACATGGGTGAGCTCATCGAGTATGGCCGAACCCGCAGCATGTTCACCACACCCGAAAAGAAGCAGACCGAGGAGTACATCACCGGCCGCTTTGGTTGATCCATCGGCACACCGCATTGTCATCCAACGGCGGCACGCGAACCGCATTCATCGATGCCTCCCACCATCTTTCTTCCACCATTCAATCCAGACGCCATGCCCGACCACATATTCCACCGCTTCGACGAGGATCTCGACAAGCTCCGCTCACGCCTGATCAAGATGGGCAGCCTGGTGCAGGAGCAGGTCGAGATCGTGTTCAAGGCCCTCGAAACCAACAACACGGAGATCGCGCAGCTCGTGATCGAACGCGACAGCAAGATCGACGCGTTCGACATCGAGATCGACCGCCTGTGCATGCAGCTCTTCGCCATGCAGCAACCCGTGGCCCTCGATCTGCGGACCATCATGGCCGCGCTCTCGATCAACAAGAACTTTGAACGTCTGGGCGACATCGCCGTGAACATCGCCGAGCGGGTGGTGGGGCTGAAGGACCACCCCGGTGTGGTCCATCGCACCCGTCTGGGGGAGATGGGGCACATCGCCTCGCGGATGGTCAACGACGCGCTCGATGCCTACATCAACCACGATGTGACACTCGCCCACCGCGTGCTGGAGGCCGAGGTGTCCGTCGACGCGCTCGATCGTGAGAACTTCTCGCTCCTCATCGAACAGATGATGCAGGACGGGTCGCTCGTGGTTCCGTGCAGCCATCTGCTGCTGGTGAACCGCAACGTGGAACGCCTGGCCGACCAGTCAACGAACATCGCCGAGGAGGTGGTGTTCCTGGTCGAGGCGCGCATCCTCCGGCATGGAAACGGAGGCGACGCGATGCCGCCCGGTCCGGATGATGACAGCGATGCTGCCGACTGATCGAACGACGCCCGCCTCACGCGGGCGTTGTCATTCCAGGAACAGCAGCACGGCACCGGTCAGAAACAGACCGATGGAGAGCACAAGCGCGGCGTGGATGGTGAAGCGCAGGGTGATGCCGGAATGCAGGGGCGACATGGGAAACGCTGATGTGGTGGGAAATGTGACTGCTGTCGACATATACACCACACCCACTCCGGATGTTCCAGGATGCCGCGAAATCTTCTGTGTGTTTGTCGGAGCGGCGGGATTTGAACCCGCGACCCCTACCACCCCAAGGTAGTGCGCTACCGGGCTGCGCCACGCTCCGATCCTTCCGTATTCGGAAGGGACACTAATATAGGCTTTTTTCCTTTCCGGAAAAATCGAGATCCGATCCGTTCCCAGGGGAATTTCTTCGAGACTCCCGGAATCGTATTTTACCGGGCATGTTTCATCCATCGACATCAGGCGCCATGTCCAGCTCATCCCCCACACCAGCACCCGGATCCTCGAACACCAGGACCATCATCTTCGTCTCCTTGATGATCGTGGTCGTGGTCGCTGTGGCATACATCCTCATCGTCGGGAAGCACACCGCACCGCCACCACCGCCGGCGACGTCCGGGGGCATGCAGCAGGGCCCGGAGCAGTTCCGGAAGGATGCCATCATGAAGATCACCACGCCTGCGGGCACGGTGAAGCAGGAGCTCGAGATCGAGATCGTGGACCGGGAGGAGACACGCATGCAGGGCATGATGGGGCGCACATCAATGGCCCAGAACCGCGGCATGCTCTTCATCTTCGACAACGACGAACCCCGCTCCTTCTGGATGGCCAACACCCCGCTGCCGCTCGACATCATCTTCATCACGCGCGACAGGGAGATCATCAGGATTCATTCACGCACCACACCCTACTCCGAGCAGAACTACGAATCGGGGCGCGACTGCCGCTACGTGCTCGAGACGAACGCCGGCTACTGCGACCGCCACGGCATCCGCGAGGGTGACAAGGTGACGTGGAGCCGCTGATCCCCGGTGGCATTGGTACACAGGCATCACATCAAGCATCAGACACCGTCATGACTTTCCGCCCGCTTCTTCTGCCCGCCGCGCTGCTCTGCCTTGTGGCCGGCTGCTCCAAACCGCCCGCATCCACGATGGCCGACGTGCGTGTGCAGGCTCCCGGCATGAAATGCGAGAGCTGTGCCGAGACCATCGAATCCACCTTCCGGCATCTCCCCGGCGTGGATTCCGTGGACGCTGATCCCGTGACGAAATGGGTGTTCGTCCGCTGCGACACGACGAAGACCACCGCTGCCACGCTCGAGGAGACCATCGGGAGACTCGGCTTCGACAGGCTTTCCGAATGACGCGCTCCGCCCTGCGACAGTTTCTGCGCATGGGCATCGGTCTCGCCCTCGCCGGCGCGGCCTACCTGGCCTTCGCCCTGTGGACATCGCGCGGTGACGATGAGAAGGTGCTGCTCGATGCGGCCCAGGTCTGTGCGCAGGAGGGGGCCGCGGGGGAGAGCCCGCTGTTCGGTGTCTCGATCAACGATGTGCCACTCACGACACTCGCAGGCAGGCCTGTCGGGCTTCATGCGCTCGGTGGCCCTCGTCTGACGACCGTGCTCTTCTGGGCCTGCACCTGCCCCTGCTCCAACGGGTACATCGACCGGCTCCGGGAGCTGCGTGATGCCTACGAACCGAAGGGTGTGGCCTTCATCGGCATCAACGCCAACAGCGACGAGACCGCAGACCAGATGCAGGCCTTCATCGACCGCCGGAGCTTTCCCCTGCCCGTGTACCGCGATGCCCCCGGCATCGCCGCCGACATGCTCATGGCGCGTGTCACCCCCGAAGTCTTCGTCTTCGACACCACCTGGGCACTCCGCTATCACGGCCGCATCGACGACGACAAGGGCGGACTCTACGTGAAGGACGCCTCGCTCGCGCGGGCGCTCGACACCCTCCTCACCGGCGGCGAGCTGCGCCACCGCGAGAAACCCGGGCTTGGCTGCGTCATCGTGAGGCACTGAATGAAGCACCCCACCCGGGCGCTGCATGCATCGCCCCGAAGCGTCGTCATCATCATCATCCTGTTGATCCTGTCGTCGCAACTGCCGGCGCAATCCGTGCATCCGCGCAGCATCATCCTGCTCATCGGTGATGGCATGGGGACGGCGCAGGTGGCGGCTTTGAAACTCCGTCAGGGGAGGACGAATTTCGACCGCTTTTCCGTGTGCGGCTTCTCGCTCACGCAGTCGGCCACGCACTTCGTCACCGAATCGAGCGCGGGCGGCACCGCCCTTGCCACCGGGGAGCGGACCTTCAATGGCGCCATCGCGGTGGACACGGCGGAGCGTCCGCTGCAGACCGCGCTGGAGCTGGCCCTGGCAGGTGGCCGGGCGGGGGGCGTCGTGGTCACGAGCTCCATCACCCATGCCACCCCCGCAGCGTTTCTCGCGCATGTCAACCTGCGAAAGAAGGAGTACGACATTGCGGAGCAGATCCTGCAATCCGGTGCCTCCGTGCTCATCGGCGGCGGGCGCATGTTCTTCCGTGACCGCAACCAGACAACGACCGCCACGACGATGGCGCCCCTCCTGTCCGCCGTCACGACATCGGGCTTCACCTTCGCCTCCACACCCGCCTGCGACACCATCCCGGGATCACGTCTCCTCATGCTGCTGGAGGAGGAGGGCCTGCCACTGGCCGGAGCCCGCACCTACACGCTGGGCGACCTGACAGGCTGCGCGCTCCAGCGCCTCGAGTCGGCTCCCGGCGGCTTCTTCCTCATGGTGGAGGGATCGCAGATCGACTGGGCCTGCCACAACATGGACTTCCCGCAGCTCCTTCGGGAGATGGAGGATTTCGACACCGCCATCGGTCGGGCGATGGACCATGCGGAGACGCATCCGGGAACGCTGGTGCTCGTGACTGCGGACCATGAGACAGGCGGTCTCACGTTGTCGGGCCGCATGCCCGATGGCTCCGACATGCAGGGGAAATGGACCTCGGACGACCATACCGGCGTGATGGTGCCCGTGTTCGTCTTCGGTCCGGGAGCGGAACGCTTCGGTGGCATCCATGAGAACCGGGAGATCGGACGGATGATCAGAGAGCTGCTGGGCCACTGAGGGCGCCCGGAGGGCTGTCCGGCACACAGTTCACCTCATTGCATTTGGTGAAAAACTCCATCATATTTCGCACTTCGATCCCCATACTCATACCAGGAGGTTCCCATGACCATGCAACGATCCGATTCACGACGGCGACACGCGGCCGGGGTGATGTCCACCCTGTCCGCCTTCGCGCTCATTCTTGCGCTGATGCTGTCGTCGTGCCACGATTCCGTCACCGATGTCAACAATCCCCCCGTGAACCCGACCGGCCAGAAGGGCGGCATCACCGGAAAGGTGCACACCACCACCGGAGGCAACGCCTACAACGTCCAGGTCAGTGTCGGCTCGCTCACCACGTACACCGATTCCAAAGGCGAGTTCTACCTCGCCGACGTCCCGGTTGCAGACCGCGTGGTGGTGTCCTTCACCAGCGCCTCCCATGCCTTCAACCAGAAGATCACCGTGGTGAAGCCCGGGCGGGTCACCTTTGTAGAGGCGACGATGGCCGGCATCGGTGTCACGCAATCCTTCAGCGCCACCACCGGTGCCACGGTGCAGACGCAGGGCGCCAAGGTGGCGATCCCCTCCAATGCCATCGTGGACAGCCGTGGCGCGGCATACACTGGCACCGTGCAGATGCAGGCCACCTGGTTCGATCCCTCCGGTCCCCTGTTCACCGGATGCTTCCCCGGAGAGTTCTCCGGCGTCCGCACCGACAATTCCGTGACGGACATCGAGTCCTTCGGCTTCATGACGGTGGAGCTGCGCAACGGCACGGAGAAGCTCCAACTCGCTCCGGGCGCGGTCGCCACGCTCACCTTCCCCGTGCCATCGACCATGCGCGCCAAGGCGCCCGCCACCATCCCCCTGTGGTACTACGACGAGACCGCAGGGAAGTGGGTGGAGCAGGGCACCGCCACACTCACCGGCACCACCTATGTCGGAACCGTGAGCCATTTCAGCTCGTGGAACTGCGATCAGCCCACGCAGACGTCCTTCCTCGAGGGACGCGTGGTGGACAGGAACGGCACCCCACTGAGCTTCGCCCGCGTGCAGAGCAGCGGCGTGGATTACACGGGTGCATCGGTGGTCCACACCGATGACAACGGCTACTTCCGCCTGCCGGTGAAGTCCGCCTCCCAGGCGAAGGTCTGGGCCGGGTATTATCTCGCCTCCAGCACACCGGCCACCTTCACCACACCGGCGACGGGCGGCACGCTGAACATCGGCACCATCACCGTCCCCATCGACAGCATGAGCGTGTGCACCGTCATCGGCAGGGTGATTGACAACGGCGGCCTCCCGGTGAAGTACTGCTCCATCGCCCTGCTCGACAGCACCGGCAAGAGTCTCGACTTTGTCCAGACAAGCTCCGGATCGTTCAAGTTCTTCTGTGAGGTGGGCAGGTCCTACACGATCGTCCTGTATGGCGGCCGGCAGGACACCATGACCAACACGCGCATTTCATTCACCTGCCCGGGCACGGCGCAGACGGTGGATCTCGGCACCATCACGCTCGACATCGGCGGCAGCACCATCGTTGGTCGCGTGGTCGACGCCTCCAGCAACCCCATCCCAAAGGCGTATCTCTATTCCTCCGAGTCGTCCAACCCGAATTCCGGCGGCAGCGTCGAGATGCAGACCGACTCCCTCGGGCGCTTCTCCCTGTGGGTGCGTCCCAACAAGACCTTCGATGTGCACATCATCTTCAACAAGCTCACCAAGGTGGTCAGCATGACCTCCGGCAACCTCGGGGAGACGAAGAACGTCGGGGACATCACCCTTCCGTGACACGGACACCGTGACCATGACACCGGCGGCGGCGGGGATTCCCCGCCGCTGTTGTTTCCGGCCTGATGGTGGCGTTGTCAACTCTCCTCCACACTTCGTACCTTTCCGGTGTCGAACAAAAGGAGGTGTCCCATGCGAAAGATCTTCACCTGCGCGTGGTGCTTCGAGGTGAACGTCATCGATGTCGATCTGTCGGTCGGCGACGATCAGGAGTACACCGAGGAATGCCAGGTCTGCAGCCGGCCCAACACGATCCGTGTGCATATCGACGAGGAGAACCGGCGTGTCGACGTGGAGAATGAGGAGGAGGGATGAACACAGCATCCGGATGCGGGGGTTGTCCGGATTGATGCAGGACGAAAATTCGCCTATCTTCGGGCATGAAACCCGAACACATTTTCGTTGTCGATGACGACATCACAACGCGCAGACTCCTGGAACACAGCATCGCCAAGCTTTGGGGCTATCGCACCAGTGCCTTCTCCAACGGCGAGGAATGCATCGAGAATCTCGGCGAGCAACCGAGTCTCATCATCCTCGACATCATGATGGAGGGCATGACGGGCCTCGAAACACTGGAGCGGATCAAAGCCTACGATCCCCATCTCCCGGTCATCATGCTCTCGGCCCAGGAGAAGATTGATGTAGCCGTGGAGACGATGAAGCTCGGTGCGAAGGACTACTTCACCAAGCCCGTCAACCTCAAGCGCCTCGAGTTCGCCATCCGCAATGCGCTGGAAACCTACCAGCTCGCGGGGCGCGTGCAGCAGCTCCAGGAGACGCTGGAACGCACCTTCCATTTCGACAACATCGTCACGAACTCGGGGGCCATGCAGAATGTCCTGAAACTGGTGGACAAGGCCTGCAACAGCGACATCTCCGTGCTGATCGAGGGGGAATCGGGCACAGGCAAGGAGCTCATCGCGCGGGCGATCCATTTCAACGGCAGGCGGAGCCAGCGCCCCTTTGTGGTGGTGAACTGCGCCGCGATCCCGCGCGAACTGCTGGAGAGCGAGTTCTTCGGGCATGAACGCGGGGCCTTCACTGGTGCGGTGACCCGCAAGATCGGCAAGTTCGAGCAGGCCCACACCGGCACCATTTTTCTCGACGAGATCGGGGAGATGGAGGTGAGCCTCCAGGCCAAGCTCCTCCGCGTCATTCAACAGAAGCAGTTCGAGCGCGTCGGCGGCAACGAGGTGATCGAGACCGACGTGCGCATCATCTCAGCCACAAACCGGGATCTGCGTCAGGCGTCGGAGGACAACCTCTTCCGCGAGGATCTCTACTACCGCGTCGCCACCTTCCCCATCAAGCTGCCGCCTCTGCGTGAGCGCCCGTCGGAAATCCCCCTGCTGGCCGAGCATTTCCTGCGCCTGTCGGAGCTCGCCGAGGGGCGTGAAGGCATGTCCATCGCCCCGGACGCACTTCAGGCGATGATGGCCTACCCCTGGCCAGGCAACATCCGCGAGCTGCGCAGCGTGATCGAGCGCGCCGTGCTCATCGCCGACAGCACCGTCATCACCGTGTCCGACCTCCCGATGACGCTGCTCTCGCTGCGCAGGGAGCCCAGGCACGACGCGGGCCCGGTGCTGCGCTTCGCCAGCCGGTTCGACGTCGTCCCGCTCGAGCGCCTCAAGGCCGAGGCGGTGCGCCTCACGCTCCATCTCACCGACGGCAACATCGCCGAGTCGGCCAAGCTGCTCGACATCGGGCGCACCACTCTCTACGACCTCATGAAGCGCCACGGCCTGACCGCCTGAAGGCCGCCATCCCCACCCGTCCACCAACCATCGTCGTTCCATGTCGCCTGCCTACTCCATGACACGTGTGTGCATCGCGGCCGTGGTTCTCACCCTCCGTCTCGCAGCACAACCCGCCTCCTCCCTCACCAGCCATGTCAATCCGTTCATCGGCACCGGCGGGCATGGGCACACCTGGCCCGGCGCCGGCTGGCCCTTCGGCATGGTGCAGCTGAGTCCGGACACACGCGTCGAGGGCTGGGATGCCTGCGCCGGCTACCACGACAGCGACAACGCCATTCTCGGGTTCAGCCACACCCACCTCAGCGGCACCGGCGTGCCGGACTACGGCGACATCCTCCTCATGCCGCTCGCCGGCGACAAGATCCAGTGGTTCCGCAACAAGAGGCTCGACCGCAAGGCCGTCGCCGCACGCTTCAGTCACGAGAACGAGTCCGCCTCGCCGGGGTACTACTCCGTCACCCTTCAGAACAAAATCCGGGCCGAGCTCACCGTGACACCCCGCACCGGTGCGCACCGCTATTCCTACCCCCGGGGCCAGCGCCCCGCTGTGTTCATCGACCTCGCCCACGGCCTCGGTCCCGATGTGGTGAAGGAGGCCGCGTTCATGCTCACCAGCCCCACCGAGGTGGTCGGCCGGCGCATCTCGAGCGGCTGGGCGAAGGAGCAGCACGTCTACTTCGTGATCCGCTTCTCCGCAGACATCGTGGACGGCTTCCTCTACCGCAACCGCGAATACGTCAGCAGGAAGGACTCCATCTCGGGCACCGACATCGCCGCCGTCCTGCGCTTCGACGCCCGCACCGACAGCGTGCTCCAGGTGGCCGTCGGCATCTCGTCGGTGAGCATCGACAACGCCCGCATGAACCTTGACCGCGAGCAACCCCGCTGGGCCTTTGCCGCGCTCCGCGGGCAGGCGGACAAGGCATGGGAGCGCGAACTCGGACGCATCCGCGTGGAGGGTGGCACGCCCGAGGAGATGACGACCTTCACCACCGCGCTCTATCACACCATGCTCACACCCAATCTCGCCAGCGATGTGGACGGACGCTACCGTGGCATGGACGGACGCATCCACACGGCACGGGGCTTCGACATGTACTCCGTCTTTTCCCTGTGGGACACGTTCCGCGCCGAGCACCCGCTTCTCACCCTCATCGATCCGCAGCGCACGGGTGACTTCGTTGCCTCGCTCCTCGCGCGGTATGATGAATCCGGCGCGCTGCCGGTGTGGGAGCTTGCGGCCAACGAGACCTGGTGCATGATCGGCTACCATTCCGTGCCCGTCATCGTCGATGCATGGATGAAGGGTGTGCGCGGCTTCGACGCCGGCAGGGCGCTGCGGGCCATGATCGCCAGTGCATCGCTCGACCATTTTGGCATGGCAGCCTATCGGCGGCATGGTTTCATCCCCGGCGAGCTGGAATCCGAATCCGTGTCCAAGACGCTGGAATACGCCTACGACGACTGGTGCATTGCACGCTTCGCGGCAGCCATGAAACGCGACCGGGAGGCGCGCATCTTTCTTGAGCGCTCGCTGAGCTGGCGCAATGTGTTCGATCCGGTCACGGGCTTCATGCGGCCGCGCATGAATGGCGGCTGGGACACGCCGTTCGATCCGGCCATGGTGAACCACCACTTCACCGAGGCCAACAGCTGGCAGTACAGCTTCTTCGTCCCGCACGACGTGCAGGGCCTCATGCGCCTCATGGGCGGAAGGGCGCGCCTGCTCACGAAGCTCGACTCCCTTTTCTCCACCTCCGACAAGCTCACCGGCAGGCAGCAGGCCGACATCACCGGCCTCGTGGGGCAGTATGCACAGGGGAACGAACCGAGCCATCACGTCGCCTACCTGTTCGCGCTCGCCGGTGCGCCGTGGAAGACGCAGGCCATGGTGCGGCACATCATGGCCACGCTCTACACGCCCGCCCCCGACGGCCTCTGCGGCAACGACGACTGCGGCCAGATGTCCGCGTGGTATGTGATGAGCGCGCTCGGGTTCTATCCCGTGACGCCCGGCACCACGGATTACGTCATCGGCAGCCCCCTCTTCCGGTCCGCCACCATTTCACTTCCCAACCGGAAGAGCTTCGTGATCGAGGCCCCGGACAACGGGCCGCAGAACGTCCACATCGGATCGGCCACCCTCAACGGCGTCCCTCATCCCACATCCCTGCTGTCGCACGAGGCCATCGTGAACGGCGGTCGGCTCACACTCGCCATGCAGCCCGCCCCCGACACGCTCCGCTCCACGTCGGAAGCCGACTGCCCCGTCACCAGTGTGGACCTGCCATACGCCGCGGCCCCCGTCATCAGCGCACCGAGGCGCGTGTTCCAGGATTCGGTGCAGGTCTCCATCACGGGGGCGGGCAACATCAGCTGGGCGATCGACGGCGACCCCACAATGCCCGGTGCGCAGGCCTACCGCGAGCCCTTCACCGTGAACCGCACCTGCACCGTGTCGGCCGTCGTGCTCGGCTCCATGGGGGAGGTGAGCCACGTGACGACAGCCTCCTTCCTGCGGCACGTTCCCATCGGCACCATCGCCCTGCAGACGCGTTACAAGCCGCAGTACACCGCGGGGGGCGACAATGCCCTGATCGATGGTGTGCGTGGTGGTGTGGATTTCCGCACAGGCACCTGGCAGGGATACGAGGGGGACGACCTCATCGCCGTGGTGGATCTCGGCACCGGGACGACCATCGACAGCGTGTCGCTCGGCTGCCTGCAGGACAACAACTCCTGGATCTTTTTCCCGACGCAGATCCAGTTCTCCTTCTCCACCGATGGGACGCAGTTTGCGCAGCCGCAGTCGGTGCGCATTGATGTGGATCCAAAGGCCGGGGGGGCGCTCATCCGCGAAGCACGGGCGGCGACACCCGGCGTGCATGCGCGGTATGTGAAGGTGTTCGCGAAGAACATGCGCACCTGCCCGGCATGGCACAAGGGCGCCGGCGGCCCGGCATGGCTCTTCGTGGACGAGCTCACCATCCACGCCCGGTGATCCATCGTGGACCGCAGGAGCTTCCTCAAACGGACGACGACCGGGCTTGCCGCGGCGGGCCTGCTGAAGCCATTCGCCGCGGCCGCCGACACGGGTGAAGCGGACGCATCGCCCCCTGCACGCATCGCGCTGTTCCACGACCCCGGCTTTCCCACGGTGGATGGCTGCGTCACCGCGGCCGTGCTGCATGAGGCGCTCGGCGGGATGGACGTCCAGAGGCTCGACGCGCAGAGTCTGCGCACGCGCCTGACACCAGCGGCCTTCGACATCCTGGTGATGGCGCACGGCTCCGCCTTTCCGCTTTCCGCCTCCGACACCGTGCATGCCTTCCTCGCCGCGGGCGGGAGCTGGGTCCAGCTCGGCGGCGTCCCGCTTGCGCGTCCCGTGCGGCGCCGACGCGGCGCCTGGCGGGTGGATGACGCGACCGTGGTGCATCACCGCCGGCTCGGCATCACGCAGTCAGACACCGTTGACGTGACGTCCATCATGCAGGCCACCGTGGATCCGCTGCTGCCCCAGGGGCACGACGGGGCGTGGAATCCCATCCGCGTCTTTCCTCTCCAGTGCATCCTCACCGAGGGGAGACACTTCCCGGACGAGGACGGCAGCGACGGCCCCCGCCACGCGCTCATCCGCCCGCTCGTGTCGCTCGCAGGCCCCGATGCGCGCAGCCTCGCCGCGCCGGTCGTGCTCATCGACCGCATCGCCGGGCACTTCGAGGGGGGACGCTGGGTCATCGCCGGCTACGAGGGCGCCATGTCGCCATCATGTCTGCGGGCCCTGCTTCGCATCGCCACCGACAGCCCCATCGACGCGCGCATCGCGCCGACCTACGCCTGCCATCACGCGGGAGAGACGCCCGGTGTCCACGTGACCGCGTCGCTCCACGGACGGCGGGCGCTGTCACAGAGCGGCGATGCGCACATCACCGTGACCGATGAGGCGGGCCGTGTGCTGTGGACGCACGCGGTGTCCCTCGCACGCCGGCGTCAGCCGGGCCGTGTGATGTTCGAGGCGTCCGTGGCCCTGCCAGCGACGCTGGCCGCGCAGCTCGCCCCGGGGTACCACGAGGTGGACTGCCGCATCGATCTGCGCCAGCCCGACGCAGACACGCGTGTGACGCGCTGCACGACGGGCTTCTGGATGGAGGACGCGGTGCTGTTCGCCTCGGGCTCCCCCGTGCGAATGGGGCATGACATGTTTGAGCGCGACGGCGCGCCCTTTCTTGTGACGGGCACAACGTACATGGCCGGCGATGTGCACCGGCGCTTCCTGCTGGATCCGAACCCGGCGGTGTGGATGCGTGACATGGCTGCGATGACGGCCGCGGGCGTCACCATGCTCCGTACCGGCATCTGGACGGGGTGGCGACTCCACGCCGCAAACAACGGGCAGCCGCACGAGGCGGTGCTGCGTGCCTTGGAGGCCTTCATCCTCACCTGCCGCAGGCACGACCTGCCGCTGATCTTCACGTTCTTCTCCTTCCTCCCCGAGGCCTTCGGCGGCGACAACGCCTTCCTCGATCCGCGCGCCGTGGAGGGACAGAGCCGCTTTGTGCGCGGCATCGTGGAGCGCTGTCGCACGGCCCCCACGCTCCTGTGGGACTTCATCAACGAGCCCTCGTTCTGCTCGCCGAAAAAGCTGTGGCAGTGCCGCCCCAACGGTGACCGCCACGAGGTGGCAGCATGGAACGCCTGGCTGGCACGGCGCCACCCCGCCGAATCCGATCAGGAGCGTGCGGAGGACATCGGCACGTCCTGGGGCTGCCTCACCTCATTGCCCGCCACCCTGCCCGATGAGGCCGACTTCAACGACGCCAACCTGCTCTGCCGGCGGCATCCGTTCAAGGCCCTGGACTACCGCCTCTTTGCGCAGCACGCCTTCACCGCATGGGCGGCAACCATGGCCGCCATCGTGCGCCGACACGGGCATCCGGAGCAGACCGTCACCGTTGGGCAGGACGAGGGTGGCACGCTGGAGCGCCCATCACCACAGTTCCACGCCGATGCGGTGGACTTCACCTGCGTCCACAATTGGTGGTTCAACACGGACCTCGTGTGGGACAGCGTGATGACGGGTGTTCCGGGAAAACCGCACCTGGTGGAGGAGACGGGGGCGATGATGTATGAGACGATGGATGGAATGCCGTGGAGAAGCGGGGAGGAGGTGTCCGCCCTTGTGGAGCGGAAGTTCATGATCTCCGCCTTCGTCAATGGAAGCGGCTTTGTCCAGTGGTGCTGGAACACGAACGTGTACATGGATTCCGACAATGAAGCGGCGATCGGCTTCCTGCGCGCCGATGGTTCGGCCAAGCCGGAGCTGCATGCGTTCATGCGCTTCGCCGCCTTTGCCGCGCGCATCGCCCCGCATCTGCGCGGAGCACGGAGGGATGATGTGCTCATGGTGATCCCGCATGCCAACATGTTCGCCACACGGAGCACGGCCATGGAGGCCACGCGGCGCGCCGTGCGCACCATGTGGCATGACTGCGGCATCCCGATGGCCGCCATCTCGGAGTACCGCGTCGCAGCGCTGACGGAGTCACCACGGTTGTTCATCGTCCCCGCACCGCGTCTCATCAACGCCGCGGCATGGGAGGCGCTGCTCGGCTTCGTCTCGCGCGGGGCCGCACTGCTCCTCACCGGGCCGCTCGACCGCGACGACCACGGGCGCCCGGCGCGTCTGCTGGAGATGGCCGGGCTCACGGCCTCCACGGCCCGCGTCGGTGCCATGGAGGAGCTGCACATCGGCGGTGTGCGCCATCTGCTGCCCTACACGGGTGAGAAGGTGCACCGCATCGAGAGGGGCGTGGACGGCCCCGTGGCGCTGGTGCGCAGCGTGTCGCATGGAGGGGGGCGCATCATCTGGTCGCCGCTTCCCGTGGAGCTTTCCGATGCCACGGAGCCGACAACAGCGCTGTACCGCCTTGCGCTGAAGGAGGCGGGCATCGAACCCGCGTTTCGCATCACGCCGGCCGTGCCGATCCTCGTCATCCCCCACAGCCACGACGGAGCGATGCTTTATGCCCTCGTGTCGGAGAGTGCGGAGGATGCCGACATCGAGCTCACCGACGCCGCCACAGGCTCAACGCACAGCATCCGCGTCCCCGCGCGGCGCACCGCCTGCGTCATCATCGACCGGACCACCGGCGCGGAGCTCGCCCGGCTGGGGTGAAGGGGCCAGGGAGGGGCCCGGAGAATGACGAATGGGCGGGGGAGGGGCACGACAGGTTCTTTCCGCCCTTGTGATGAAGGAATCATCCTGCCCATCGTGTCTGACTTCAGACCACGGCAGTCCCCACCAGCACTTCTCCACCTTGCGTGTCGGAAGGGGATTGCCTACCTTCGGGCATTCCGTTGACATCCCCATCTCCGGAGGCCCCATGCGACGTAGAACCTTCCTTTCAACCGCGGCATGCGCAGGCGCCGCGGCGATGACCGGCGGACTGACCCGCGTGGGCAGGGCGCTCGCGGCGCCCGCTCCACGTCCCGCCACCGGTCGCCCGGTCGTCATCTCCACCTGGGACTACGGCAACGCCGTCACGGAGACGGCGTGGGACATCCTCCGCCGCGGCGGGAGCGCACTCGATGCCGTCGAGGCTGCTGTGCGCATTCCCGAGGCGGACCCGAAGGTGACCTCCGTCGGCTTTGGTGGTTTGCCGGACAGGGATGGCCGCGTCACCCTCGATGCCTCCATCATGGACGGCGATCTCCGCTGCGGGTCCGTCGTCTTCCTCGAGCACATCATGCACCCTGTTTCCGTCGCCCGCCTCGTGATGGAGAAGACACCGCATGTCATGCTCGCGGGCGAGGGCGCGCTGCAGTTCGCGCTCGCCAACGGCTTCCCGCGGGAGAACCTCCTCACCCCCGAGGCCGGGGCAGCATGGAAGGCCTGGCGCAGCACGGGCGGCGGGCACCCAGCGCCCCCACCGGGCGACAACCATGACACCATCGGCCTCCTCGCCATCGATGCACGGGGCCGCATGGCGGGGGCATGCACCACGTCGGGGCTCCGATGGAAGATCCACGGCCGTGTGGGCGACTCCCCCATCATTGGTGCCGGCCTGTATGTGGACAACGAGGCCGGAGCCGCCACTGCCACCGGCATCGGCGAGTCTGTGATCCGCATCGCCGGCAGCTTCCTCATTGTCGAGTACATGCGCAATGGGAAGTCACCTGAGGAGGCCATCCGCCTCACCATCGAACGCCTGCTCCGCCGCCAACCCTGGTACTCAGACCCCGCCGACTTCATCGCCGGTTTCATCGCAATGAACACGCACGGCGACGTCGCTGCCATGAGCTGCAACAAGGGGCTTCAGTACTCCCTCAACACCGACGGCAGGAACACCGTGCACGACGCGCCCTTCGTGAAACGCTGACCACCCCCATTTCCATCACCCTCATCTCCGACGCACACCATGAAACCGCTCCTCCCCCTGCTCGCCGTCGTCACCGCTCTCATCCTCATCTCCTGCTCCGACGACAGCACATCGCCCGACATCCATCTCCCCGCCGAGTTGCTGCGCGCCGTGCAGCTGGTGGACATGGCACTCGACACGCTGGAGGAGGCAGACATCCTCGCCGCCTCCCAGCTCGCCACAGTCCTGCCCGACACGGTGGCGGCACGGCCCATCCTCCAAGCTGCCGTCGCGAAATCCCCGCTGGACATCGAGTACGCCTTCATCACCACGCAGGGCATCATGCAGGTGGTGGAGCCGGCACGCTACCTCCACGTGCAGGGTTCCGACATCAGCGGGCAGGAGCACATCATCCGGCTGTTCCAGACACGCCAGCCGGTGTTGAGCGCCACCTTCCGCGCGGTGGAGGGCTTCCACGCCGCGGTCATGGCGCACCCGGTGCTCAAGGGGACGTCGTTGCTCGGCGGGGTCACCGCGCTCTTCTTCCCCGGGGAGCTGATCCACCGCGTGATCAGCCCACTCATCACAGACAAGAGCTGGGAGATATGGGTGATGGAGAAGGGCGGCCGTGTGCTCTGGGATCAGGACAGCGCCGAGATCGGCCTCAACGTCATCACGGACTCGCTGTACCAGCCGTTCACGGACCTTGTGCGAGCGGCGAAGGAGATCGACAGCACTCCATCGGGGCGCACGGAATACACGTTCTTCTCCGCCGGCAGCACCATTCCCGTCCGCAAGCTCACCTACTGGGCCACCATCGTGGAATACGGCATGGAATGGAAGGTGGTGTGGGTGAAGCCGATCATCGAGTGAGGATGGAGTGACGCATCACCTGGCGCCGGTCACCGCTCCACGACGCGCACCGGTCGGTCCTCCCATGCACGTGCGGCAAGCCCGGCGGCCCGGTCAAGCAGCCGCCGTCTCTCCCTGGCCGGCACCCGTGGAGTGAACGACACCAGATAGCCGGGAATTCCGACACTGTCTCCTGCCTCCCCGGGAATTGCGGGGGAGAAGATGACCGTCCGCATCTCCGGAAACGCGCTTCGGACAAGCTCCGCTGTGCGGCTGATTCGCAGGCTGTCGTCACGGCGTTCCCGTTGACGAAGGGAATCCGATTGTGCGCTGCCGGCACTCGCGGCACGCAGCACGACGCGCTGCATCTCCCCCTGGAGTTGATGGAAATCGTCCACCGACACATCGCTCTGGATGAGCTCCAGACGGATTGCCCCGAGGTCCTGTTCCGCGAGCCGACGCTGGAGAGAATCCAGCTCGCCCAATGCGACATGCCTTCCCGCCACATACACCTGGAGCACCTGCCCAGCCGTGTCGCGGATCACCTCCCATTGAAGGGCGGACCTTCCCGGGCGTTCGATGACCTCCGACACGTAGCGTGCCACCCGGGCATCCCGGCGAAGATCCACCACGGTCTCGTAGAGGAACCAGATGCTCGGCAGCATGGCAACGAGGGCCACGAGAAACACCACGCGGTGCTCGACGCGTCGCTGCCGGGGATTCGACTCCTGATGATGGGGGAAGCGCAGGAAGCGGACAACGAGAAAGGTGGCGACAGCGATGAAGATGGCGTTGAGGGTGAACAGATACATCGCCCCGAGCACGAAATTCCATCGACCGCTCGCGATGCCGAATCCCGCTGTGCAGAGCGGCGGCATGAGCGCGGTGGCGATGGCCACACCGGGCAGGGCAAGGCTCGGCGAGCGTCGACTGCCCGCCACGATGCCCGCGATGCCTCCAAAGAAGGCGACCCCCACGTCGAGCAGCGTGGGATGGACACGGGAGAGGAGCTCCGGCGTCGCCTCCGCCAGGGGCGAGATCGTGAAATACACGACGCTTGCCAGGAGACTCGCCGCCATCCCGAGCGTCAACTCCCGGAAGGATCGTTGCAGGAGATGCCGGTCCGTGACGCCCATCGCCATGCCCACGCCGAGGATGGGCCCCATCAGCGGGGAGATGAGCATTGCACCGATGATCACGGCGGTGGAACTCGTGTCGAGACCGATGCTCGCGAGGATGGCCGAGCAGATCATCAACCAGACATTCTCTGTCGTGAGGGATGCGCCCTGGGCGATGCGCTCCACAGTGCCCGCATGGTCGGTGCCTGCGGCAAGGCTGATGCGCTCACGAAGCGATGCGAGGAAGTGATGAGGGGTCATGATGCGTCCTCATTTGGTGAAACCCGTATCGTGCATGTCGACCAACCCGACATGTGCATGGAAGATACATCCGGGGTTCGGGATCCGCCATGCATGAGGAAACGAATCGGGAATGTGTGATGTTTGGAGCATGACGGTTCGCCGTCCCGGTCCTGACATCACCATTCACATCATTCGGAGTCATCATGCTGTCCAACGACATGCTGAACATCCTCAACGAGCAGATCGGCGAGGAATTCTATTCGTCCAACCTGTACCTTCAGATGAGCGCCTGGGCCCAGGCCAACGGTTTCACCGGTACGGCACGCTTTCTTCATGAGCACGCCGCGGAGGAGCTGAGCCATGGTCTCAAGTTCTTCGACTTCATCAACGAGACCGGTGCCATGGCCATCGTGCCCGCCCTTGCCGCACCGCCACAGGAATTCTCCTCTCTCCTCGCACTGTTCGAGCAGATTCTGGAGCACGAAAAGCACATCACCAAAAAGGTCTACGCTCTCGCGAACCTTGCGCATGACCAGAAGGACTTCTTCACCTTCAACTTTCTCCAGTACTTCATCACCGAGCAGCACGAGGAGGAGAATCTCTTCAAAGGCATCCTCGACCGCGTCCGCATGATCGGCATGGAAGGCCGAGGCCTCTTCCTCATCGACAAGGAGATCGGGAAACTCCAGCACTGATCGAAGGCCGTGGGCGGCGGAGGGGCGCAGACGGGAATCCGTGAACGGGATCCCATCTCTGCGCTCCTCCACGTATGGGGGTGCCTGATTGAAGCGCCCTTGCCCACTGAGCTCTGTCCACGGGACCAGCGCCGCTCCGTCTCCTGCTCCTGGGTGGGTGCGATGCGACTTGACTCGATGATGCCACTTCTGCATATTTCGCCACTGATTCTGCATTCAAAGGCTCCCCATGCATCGACGTGTTGTCTTCATCATCATCCTGTCCTTCCTGCTTGCGCCGCGCATTGCCGAGGCGCAGAGCACGGGCTTCGGGAAATACGCAGGCGAGTTCATGGCCACGGGCATCGGCTCGCGCGCCCTTGCCATGGGAGGCGCCCAGGTGGCCGTGGCGAACGACGTCACCGCGGCCTATTGGAATCCCGCGGGCCTGATGAATGTCCAGTATCCCGAGCTGGGGCTCATGCACGAACAGCGCTTCGGCGGGCTGCTGAACTACAACTACGGCGGAGTCGTGTGGCCGCTCTCGGCAGCGAACACGCTCGCGCTCACAGTGACGCGCAGCGGCGTGGACGACATCCCCGACACACGCAACGCCCTCATCGACCTCAACAAGAATGGCATCCTCGATCCCAACGAGCGCCTGGACTACAGCAAGATCACCAACTTCAGCGCGGCGGACTGGGCGGTGTACTTCACCTATGCCACCAGGCTCCAGTCGCGCCTCCATGCCGGTGTCAACATCAAGTTCATTCAGCGCAGCATGGGCGGCAATTCCGCCTATGGTGTGGGCTTCGATGTCGGCGTGCTCTATCAACTGATGCCCGCCCTGCGCATCGGCGCCACGGTGCAGGACGTCACCACCACGCTCATCGCATGGGACACCAAGCGCAACGATCTCATCTCACCGACACTCAAGCTCGGCGCGGCCTATGACTGGGAGGTGCTCGGCGGCTCCATCACACCGGCTGTCGATTTCGACGTGATGTTCGAGAACCGGCAGTACGCTTCCACCATGCACCTCGGCCCCGTGAGCATCAACCCCCGCCTCGGTCTCGAGTACATGTACAGCAACCTCATCGCCGTGCGCGCCGGCATGAACGACATGCAGCAGCTCACCTTCGGCGCCGGCGTCCACCTGCCCAAGCTCTGCATCGACTATGCCTTCGGCGAGAACCCCATGGCATCGGATCTCGTCAAGGAGGCGTCACACCGCATCTCGCTGCGCCTCGTGCTTGAGGAGAAACGCTTTTCCCGCCCAACCAACCGGTGACCGTGCATGATGACGACACATCCCCCCTTCAACCGTGAGCGTCGCCTCACGGTTTTTCTTTGCGCCCTCATCCTCGTCTCCACCACGCTTTTCTCCGCCTGCGGTGGAAGGAAGGAGGCCTCGGCTTCACAGGAGGAGACCGTCGACACCTCGGACGTCTACGTTCAGGAGGTGACGCTCGACCGCAAGCGGAAGGATCTTCACTTCCTCCGCGACGAGGCCTCTCCGCTGAAGGCATCCGACAAGGGATCCTTCACAGGCCTCGCGTATTTCCCCGTGTCGCGCAGCTACGCCTTCCGCACCGCGCTGCATGCGGAGACGCCGCCTGTGGAGGTGACCATCGCCACATCGAAGAACCGGCCGCGCACCATGCTGCGTGTCGGCTGGCTGCCCTTCGTGATCGAGGGCCGCGAGCTGCGCCTCTGGGCCTATGCACCGAAGGACACCTCCGACGGCTTCTACTGGTTCGTGCCCTTCACCGATGCCACCACCGGAGGGGAGTCCTACAGTGCCGGCCGCTTCCTCGAAATCGAGGATGTGACGGCCGATTCCGTCTGGCTGGATTTCAACTACGCCTACAACCCCTACTGCGCCTACAACGAGGCATACGACTGCCCCATCCCTCCCGAAGAGAACCGCCTCCCCGTCGCCATCCGCGCGGGTGAAAGGACCCACGGAGCCGGGCATTGATCCCCGCACGACGCGCTGCCGGAAGCTCTCGAGCACAGCCCCCGCACCATGCCATGAAAGACACCATGAGCGGATCGTCCCCTGAACACGATGCCCCCGCACCACGCATGGCCGGCCTCGCGGGCCACCCCGTCGCCACGGCGTTTGCCCTGCTCACATTTGCCGCCTGCCTTCTCGCGGCATGCAGTGGCACACCCGACCCCGGTCCCCGCCCTGCAGCAGGCGCGGCCTACCGCTACGCCTCATCGGCTGCGATGACCACGGCGCGCATCGCCACGCCCGACAAATCCCTCTCCGTCCTGCTCCCCCGCGGCTGGAAGGAGACCGCCGATCCCGAGGGTGCCCCGGCCATCGTGCTCTGGATGGTGCGGGAGGACTACGCCGGCTCCATCTCGTTTCAACCACTCTCCATGGATCCGGGCCTCTATTTGAAGCTCCGGCGCGACGGACTCGTCGCCATCGCCAAGGTGAGCCTGAGCCTCAAACGCCAGCGTGCACAGGATTCCATCCTCGTGGTGCAGCCACCAGAGACGTTCACGCAGTCCGGCCGCCCGTTTGCCGCTTACGAATACAGCATCGACCGCGGAAGGACGGTGATCCGCATCGTGGTGTTCGACAGCGGGACGCGGTTCTTCGAATGTGCGCTCATGCCGTCGTCCGGCATCGCCTCGGCGGGAGACAACCGTGATCTGATGGAGGTGCAACAGTCCGTGCTTGCGACGCTCGAGGCGCGATGATCATTTCGCCGCATGAATACTGGATGGATGCCGCCCTGCGTGAGGCGGAGCGTGCGTTCGAGGCCGATGAGGTGCCCGTGGGTGCCGTGGTGGTGCGCGACGGCAACATCGTGGGCCGCGGGCGCAACGAGGTGGAGCGCCTCAAGGATCCGACGGCCCATGCCGAGATCCTCGCCATCACCGCCGCCGCGAACACCATCGGCGACAAGCACCTCGACAACTGCGTGCTCTATGTGACGCTCGAACCCTGCCCCATGTGTGCCGGCGCCATCGTCCTCGCGCGCATCCCCGTGCTCGTGTTCGGTGCCTACGATCCGAAGGCGGGCGCCTGCGGCACGCTCTACTCCATCGTCGAGGACCGACGCCTCAACCACGGCGTGCATGTCATCCCCGGCGTGCGTGACGAGGAGGCCTCATCGCTGCTGCGCGTCTACTTCCAGCAGAAACGGCGGTCGTCATGACGCTCACCGGGATGCTCGCGCGGAAAACCCCGCTCATCCTCGACTCGGCCATGGGCACCGAGCTGCAACGCCTGGGTGTGGACTGCTCCCCGCCGCTCTGGTCGGCGCGCGCCATCACCGCGGCGCCGCACATCGTGCGGAACATCCACTACCACAACCTCCTCGCCGGCGCCGACATCCTCACGGCCAACACCTTCCGCACCACCCCTCGCGCCTCTGCCCGCGCAGGCACGGAGGGCGGATGGGAGGAGCATGCCGTCCAGGCCATCGGTGCGGCGCATGTGGCACGCGAACGCCACCGTTCCACACGCCCCGTCCTCATCGCCGCCTCCATCGCGCCGCTGGAGGACTGCTATTCCCCGGAGTTGACACCGCCGGATGCGGAGCTTGAGGATGAGCACGGACGCATCGCATCGACGCTCGCCCTCGCCGGCGTTGATTTCCTTCTCATCGAGACCATGCCCACGATCCGCGAGGCAGCGACTGCTGCACGCGCCGCTGCGGCGACCGGGCTGGAGACCGCGGTCAGCTTCGTCATCGGCTCCGATGGTCGCCTCCTCTCCGGCGAAACCATCGGTGACGCCGTGGCGGCGGTGCTGCCGTACACACCGGCCGCCATCCTCGTCAACTGCCTGCCTGTGGCCGCCTGCCTCGATGCCCTCGCCGCGCTCCGTGCCGCCACCCCGCTGCCCATCGGCTGCCACGCGAACACCGGCGATCCGACCTGCGTCCCCGCCACAGGCATCGCGTGCGGCATAACCCCGCGCGACTATGGTCGCGCCGCGCTGCTCTGGCGCGATGCAGGCGCATCCATCATCGGCGGGTGTTGCGGCACCACGCCCGCGCACACACGCGCCGTGCACGACGCCCTGTTCCCCGACACCGGCCGACCCGATCCCCAGCAACCCTTCACGCCCCCGCCCCCATGAGCCCATCCCGCCCTCTCCTGCTGATCCTGCTGTTCATCGTCCAGACCGGCGCATCGCTCCATGCGCAGACGGAACAGGGTTCCACACAACCCATCCGCAAGTGGATTGTCACACTCGAC
This sequence comes from uncultured Chromatiales bacterium, assembly GCA_964449305.1. Classification (GTDB taxonomy): domain Bacteria; phylum Bacteroidota; class Ignavibacteria; order SZUA-365; family CAYQST01; genus CAYUYM01. The sequence goes on from CAYUYM010000004.1 coordinate 59,101, forward strand.
GCGGACGTCACGAAATTCTATTCCGACTTCGTGGACAACCGCTTCTCCAACGGTGGCGCACTCTCGGTGAAGCACCACCTTCTGTCCCTGCCGGATGACCAGGCCATCTATGGCGCCATCATGTTGGGGAACTACGACCTGCAGTGGCGTGCCACGAAGGAATTCCTCGCAGTGAACGACACCTCGGTGGTGCACCCGGGCGAGATCAACCGCACCTACATCGCGCCCATCCAGTTTCTCGCATTCTGGAAGACGGCCATCGGGTCGCGTGCGGAACTGTTCCTTGGGACGGGCCTCGAGTTTGCCTACTTCTCCCCGCAGAACGAGCGCGGCTATGCGTTGCCGCGCCAGCAGGAGCGTTACGGCAACTGGACCATCGGCATTCCGGTGTCGGCGCAGTTCGAATACATCCTGTCCGACAACCTCGCACTCAACCTCCACGCGGCTTATCACGCCACCTTCTCCGATTACCTCGACAACTATTCGGTCGCGGCGCACGCCGACACCTACCTCACCGCCGGCCTCGGCATCAGCTACTTCTTTCCGGCCGCCACCACCGACAGTGACTACGATGGCATCAGCAACGAGGATGAGCGCAGCAAGACGCACACGGATCCCTTCAACCCCGACACCGACAACGACGGACTCAACGATCGTGAGGAGATCATCGCCAAGACGCATCCACTTCTCCCCGACACCGATGGCGACGGCCTGCGTGATGGTGAGGAGGTGCACCGCTGGGGCACCAACCCTCTCTCGGGTGACACGGACGGTGACGGCCTGGGCGACATGCAGGAGACGGTGCGCGGGACATCTCCCACGCTTGCTGACACTGACAGCGACGGACTCAACGACCGCGTCGAGGTGTCGCGTGGCACAGATCCGCTGCGCGCCGACACCGACAACGACGGCATCCCCGACGGTCTCGAGACCACCTCCAGCCCGCTGATCCGGGACACCGATGGTGACGGGGTGCCCGATGGCGAGGAGAGCGCGCTGTCCCTGCGACAGACGGACGAGGACTTCGACAGCGACGGGCTGTATGACGGGGTGGAGCTGCGCATCGGCACCGATCCCAAGCGGCCCGACACCGACAACGACGGCGCCACCGACTATGCGGAACACTACGCGCTCATGACCGATCCCCGCAATCCCGACTCCGATGGCGACGGGGTGCCAGACGGATCCGATCCCACGCCGCTGGAAAAGACGCAGCTCAATCCCGTGCGCGATGTGGAGTGGAATCTGACCGACATCTTCAAGCGGGAGGACAAGGTGGATGAACTGTCGAAGAACTTCATCCTGCTTCTGCACCTCATTCGCAGCGCCCCACGCACCATGCTGTCCGGCATCACCATCACCGTGTATGGCGGGGATGCGATGACAGCCATGACACGCAAGGTGAACCTAGAAGCCTTCGTGCAGAAGATGACGCAGTCGTGGCTCATCCCTCCGGTCCTGTTCGAATCCGAGGTGACGGCAAAGCGGGGGCTCGACGCGCATCTTCTCTACGAGTGGAACCCCGCCTTCACACGCTAGGCGATTCAGTTGACGAATTTCACGATCACGAGTGTCATGTCGTCATGGATGGGATGGCCGGAGCCGAAGGCCGCGATATCCTCGAGGATGCGGGTCTTGATGGCCTCGGCGGATTCCTCTGCATGGGCCCGCAGGATGGCGGTGATGGGGTCGATGCCGAACTGCTCCCTGTCGGGATTCTCCGCCTCGGTGATGCCGTCGGTCATGAGGACGAGGATGTCGCCCGGGTCGGGCGACAGTGCATGCTCCTCGAGTGACTGCCCGAGCATCCTGTCGTCGAGGCCGATGCCCAGCCCCTGGGGCTGGTGGTGCACCACGTCGTGTGTGAGAGCGCGGTAGTGGAGCATGGGGAGGTGGCCGGCGCGCACGAAGGTGGCGGTGCGGTTGAGCAGATCGATGCGCAGCGCCGAGAGCGTCACAAACGAGCTTCGATCCAGCTGATCCATGGCCTGGTTGTTGAGCCGCACAAAGAGCTCCCACAGCGTGGTGGTGAATGACTGGATGACGCGGATCATCCCCTGGATGCGTGACAAGTGCAATGCGGCGGAGGTGCCCTTGCCCGAGACGTCGCCGATGAAGATGGTCAGATGCGGATGTGCCACGGTGAGGTCGTAGAAATCACCGCCCACCTCGTAGGCCGGAGTCGATGACACGGCAATGTCGAGCCCCGGGAACACCGGCACCTCATTGGGCAGTGATGAGAGCTGGATGCGCCGGGCGATCTCGAACTCCCGTTTGAGGTGTTCACGCTCCTTGACTCCGTCGTAGAGAGCGATCACCTCGAATGCCGAGGTCATCTGTGTGGCGAGGTACTGCAGCAGCTCCACATCCTCCCGGCTGAAGGCCGTCTCGGCCTGCTTCTGCATGAGGGCAAGGACGGCCACCGGCTCATCCTTCACGAACACCGGCATGACGAACTCCACCTCGGTGCCTGTCAGCACATCCTCGAGGCAGCTCCCCTGCAGCGTGTGCGGTGTGGGCCGTGCGATGAGACCCTCGTGGATTGCATCGGTGCGGGGGAAGGACGGAGGGAGTCCGTTGCTGTGCATCTCACACTCCGCCCTGCGGTGGAAGCGTCCCGATCCGAGTACATAGAGGGCGGCGCCCTTGACATGGAGCATGCCACAGATGCTCATCACCGCCTCGCGCGCCAGCTCTCCGGTGTCGGTGAAGCGAGTGGCGAAGGTGCTGAACACCTGCATGGCCTTCTTGAAGTCGAGTGTTCCGCGGTAGAATTTTTCGTCGAGGAAGCGCAGGGCGCGCCTGTAGATGAGGACGACCGCAAGGAGGAGCACGCCTCCCGTGGCCAGTGCCAGGCGCTGCTGAAAGGCCGCCTGTTCCGCCGGGGGAAGGGATTCAGGCCAGATGAGCTCGATGGTGCGCGTGGTGATCTGGATGGAGGGGATGTTCCACGTGCCGGAACTTGCAAAGTACATCGCGGCAAAGTAGGACGCGGCGAGCACGATGGTGAGCGCGGTGAGGTAGAGGGAATAGGCGAGGCTCTTGCGCACGGTGAAGTACAGGCCGAAGACGCGGTACCGGGCGATGGTGATGAAGAAGGCGGCGGGGAGGAAGAGGGAGAGGGGGAGAAGGAACTGTGCCGGCGCCCAGGAATAGGACACGCCGCGGGCGATCATGTACACCACCGCCAGCCATCCGGCGATGGCCACGGTGCGGGCGCGCTTCGCATGGTCCGGGTTCACAAAGCCCGCATGCTGCCTGCGCAGGAGAATCTCGTTGGTCGTGATGATGCATGCCGTGGCGATGAACACGACCCAGAAGTTCGGTGGGAACAGAAGCCACACGATGGCGAAAAGGGTCGGCAGGGTGTAGATGGCCGCGTACTGCCCCGCGGTGATCCGGCTGTCGAAGCGACGCACAGGGAAGACGATCAGCAGATGCGACACCGTCGCCATCGTGAACCCCCACGAAAAGGGGAACAGGAGCGCGCGGACGGCGGTGAACAGGTCCGGATAAAACGACATGATATATCCGGACGAGATGGAGAAAAAGAAGGCGAAGGACAGGCACGCCCATCCGAAAAGTCGGGCCGTGGGATCCGTTGGCTTGGAGGAGAACACGAGCGCGCCAAGCAGATAGAAGGCAGCAGCCATGAGGACGTCGAGGATGCTGGGGAACGACAGTCCGTAGGCCGCGAGGACGATGGAATGCACCGATGTCTGCCCGTCGCGCAGGATGGTGTATTCCAGCTTCTTTCCCCCATACCCCTGGACAATGTAGGAGTTGGCCTCGTAGGCTGTGTGCACAGGGTTGTTGTTCACCGCCAGGATGATGTCGCCCACCTTCAGTCCAGCAACATCGGACGCTCCGCCCTTGTCGACGTAGGTGATCAGCACGCCCTTGGGGCTGTTGATGTAGAGGTTCTCGTCGGAGACGATGGAGGCAAGGCGGTAGATGTGCACCACGCTGTAGGTGACGCACAGGAGGAACATCGTGAAGAACACTGTGCGCGCCAGAGTGGGATGGGCGGTGTAGGCTGCCTGCGTTCCGCGTATCACGCGTCCGGCAATGCGTTTGATCGATCCGAAGACTGCGGTTTTCACGGTGCCTCCAATGTCTCACTCCTTCCACGATAAAAATGCAGCAATGTTGCGAGCTTTCCACGCAAACCCATGATCGATTGCCCTCCCAGGGCCTGCTCACGCCGGTCATCTGTCATGGAATGAGGCGTTGGCGCCGCTTCGACGCGCCGGGCGGAACGCGACATCTGTCAGGAACTATCTGTCCGTTGCGAGGAAGGCGGCGTAGAGGACGATTGCCGCGAGGCCGATGACGAGGATGACGCCGAGGACGGTGAGCAGGAACTGCCCCGTCGTCTTGCTGCGGCCGGTGCCGGCAGCGGAGGAGATGTCGAACCAGGAGACGGTGGTGTCCTTCTGCGTGAGGATGCCGTCGGAGGGCCAGATGCGTGCTGGACCGGAAACACCACTCCATGTGAGCGTGTAGCCCCCGTCCTGGAAGGCGACCACCGCGTTGTTGCGTGTCTCGAGGCGGAGTTCATCGGGGCCCATGGGGGGGGCGCCCGGCATGGTCCGCATCCCGGATTGTGCCATGCCGCATCCACCGGCCACAAGGGCGAGCGTGACGAGGATCGGGATGAACAGGATGGAGATGATGCGTCGATGGGTCATGGTCACTACCGGAAAATTGCGTCATGAAGTATACGGAAACGCCAACAAAAAAGGCAGTCGGAAGCGACTGCCTTGGGAGGGGAAACGCGGAAGCGTCAACGCGAGACGAGGACCCGGCGGCTCATTGCGTCGGTGCCGGTGGTCAGCTTGCAGATGTAGATGCCGGCTGGGACGGGTGAACCGTTCTGGCTGCGTCCATCCCAGGCCACCGTGAAGGTGCCCGCCTGGGACCAGGTGTTGACGAGGGTGCGGACTTCCTGTCCGAGCATGTCATACACTTTCATCGTCACGGTACCGGAGCCGGGGAGGCCGTAGGAGAAGGTGGTCTGCCGGTCACGGTTCATGCTGAAGGGGTTCGGGTAGTTCTGGCTGAGTGACATGGCCTTCGGTGCGGTGAGGGACACCACGCTTGTTGTGGTGCTGGTGGTGCACGAGAGGGAGATCGTCACGAATTCCTGCGGATTGTTTTTGTTGGACAGCTTGTACACCACCGTGCCGTTGCCGGGTGTCGGTGACGTCTCGAAAGTTGCCTTGAAGAATGCGGTCTCGTTCGGAAGCAGTTCGTCATCCATCTTGGTGGCGTTGGGGGCCCAGCATTGCTTGAGGCAGAGGGTGTTGGACCATCCTTCCGGGAAGATCTGCTGCGTACGTTCGATGTGGACAAGCAGGGCGCTCGATGTGAGGTTGGTGACATCCACATGTGCATCGAGGTACTCCCCCGCCAGGCCGGTGACGCTGCCCGATGTGGCGCTCACCCTGAAGGACTGCTGGGCGATACCCAGTCCTCCGAACGGCATGATCAGAAGGGCGGCGATGGTCAACGAGAGTAGGAGTTTTTTCATGGGTGGTCCAATCATAAAATGGTGACGTGTCCGAAAATACAGCGTTTTCTTGGAAAATCGAAATCCGTTGTCAAGGTATTTCGTCGGCGCCTTGTTGGTTAGACACAGCAACGTGAAAAAAGTTTCAGACGGGGACGACACCTTCATCGCCGCAGACACGGGAGCAGGAGACTGTGTGCATCGCCCGTGCATCTTCCGTATCTTTATGGGATTGTGATCGATCCGAAATTCAGAGACACGGAATGTTTGACAAACTCGACGGCGCCATAGACCACTACAACGATCTCACCGACAGAATGTCGCAGACGGAGGTTGTGATGAACCAGGAGCTGTACCGCTCGCTTGCGAAGGAGCGGAGTCAGCTCGAACCCATTGTGAGGGAGTACCTGCGCTACAGGAAACTGCGGGACGACATCGCCGGCCTCGAATCGCTTCTCGCGGAAGGCCCCGATGCGGAGATGGAGGACATGGCACGTGGGGAGCTTGCCGAAGCCCGTCGGCTGATCGAGGCGTCGGAAACGGAGCTCAAGCTTCTGTTGGTCCCGGGCGACCCCGATGATTCGAAGGATGTGATCGTGGAAATCCGGGCCGGCACCGGCGGGGACGAGGCGGCCATCTTTGTCGGCGATCTCTACCGCATGTACAGCCGCCATGCCGAGCTTCGCGGATGGAGGCAGGAGGTCATCTCCGTGAGCGAGTCCGAGCGCGGCGGTTACAAGGAGATCGTCTTCAGCCTCGTCGGGCAGAACGTGTATGCAGACATGAAGTTCGAGTCCGGAGTACACCGTGTGCAACGCGTGCCCGAGACGGAGGCACAGGGCCGCGTTCACACATCCGCCGCATCCGTGGCCGTGCTGCCCGAGGTGGAGGATGTGGACGTCACCATTGATGATGCCGATGTGCGCATCGACATCTTCCGGTCCGGTGGCAAGGGCGGGCAGAACGTGAACAAGGTGGAGACGGCGGTGCGTCTGACGCACATCCCCACGGGCATTGTCGTGTCGTGCCAGGAGGAGCGCTCGCAGCTCAAGAACCGGCAGAAGGCGTTCAAGGTGCTGCGCGCCCGACTCTACGAACGTCGGTTGAGCGAACAGACCGCGCAGATCACCGCGCAGCGTCGACTCATGGTCGGCTCGGGTGACAGGTCGGACAAGATCCGGACCTACAACTTTCCCCAGAACCGCTTCACCGACCATCGCATCGGCCTCACGCTCTACAGCCTGGCCGAGATCATTGAGGGCAACCTCGACACCGTTGTCGAGCAGCTCAAGATTGCGGATCGGACGGACCGACTCAACGAGGGCATCGAAGGGAGGGCCGCATCATGACCGCTGTCCGCATCGGTGACATCCCCGTGGGTGGAGGTGCGCCGCTCGTGCTATTCGCCGGACCCTGCGTGGTGGAGGGGCGGGACATGCTGTTCGCCACGGCACAGCGGCTGAAGGCCCTCGCCGGCTGGTTTGGCATGCCGCTGGTGTTCAAGTCCTCCTACAAGAAGGCCAACCGCACGGCGCTCGCCGGTTTCACCGGCATCGGCGTGGCGGAGGCCATGGATGCGCTGCGCGAGGTGAAGCGCGAACTTGGCCTTCCCATCATCACCGACATTCACACGGAGGAGGAGGCGCGCCAGGCCGCGGAATTCGCCGATGTGCTTCAGATCCCCGCCTTCCTGTCGCGGCAGACTGACCTTCTGCTGGCCGCCGGAAGTACGGGACGGGTCATCAACATCAAGAAGGGGCAGTTCATGGCTCCGGACGACATGCGTTTCGCTGCCGAGAAGATCGCATCCACCGGCAACACGAGCATTCTGCTGTGCGAGCGTGGCACGAGCTTCGGGTATCACGACCTGGTTGTGGACATGCGTTCCCTCGTCATCATGCGGGAGCTGGGGTGGCCCGTGGTGATGGACGCGACCCATGCCGTGCAGACGCCGAGCCTGGGGGGCGTCTCCGGAGGCAGGCGGCAATACGCCCTGCCCCTGGCGTGCGCGGCGGCCGCTGTGGGGATCGATGCGCTTTTTCTCGAGACGCATCCCGAGCCCGACAAGGCCCTCTCCGATTCCGCCAACCAGATCCCCCTCGACGACATGGAGGACTTCCTCACGAAGGTTCTTGCGATAGACAGATCACGTCGTACCACATATGCGAGCCCGCATGCACACCATTGAAGAACGCCTTACACCCCGCCTCATCGAACTTCTGAAACCCCTCAAGGCCTTCCTGCTCGACGTGGATGGCGTGCTCACAGACGGCGGCATCACCTATGTATCCGACGGGTCGGAACTGAAGACCTTCAACACGCTCGACGGCCATGGGATCAAGCTCGTGCAACAGCAGCACGGCATCCGCATGGGCATCATCACCGGGCTTTCGTCGGAGGTGGTTCTGCGTCGTGCCCGCGAGCTGATGATCGAGGACGTGTATCAGGGGCAGCTCAACAAGGTCGAATCGCTCGAAGCGTTTCGCGGGAAGCATGGGCTCGACTATTGCGAAATCGGCTACATGGGCGACGACATTCTCGATCTCAACGTGTTGAAGGCCGTGGGCTTTGCGGCGTGTCCCAAGAACGCGCATTTCACGGTGAAGGGGGCAAGCCACTACATCACGCGAGCGAAGGGCGGGCACGGAGCCGTCCGCGAGGTGTTGGATCTGCTGATGCTCGCGAGGGCCCGTGCAGGCGAACACTAGACCCATAGGTTTTCCGAGATACTATTAAATGCGACACAATACTTGGGACGTGACCGACCAAAGCGCGCTGGAAACGAGGATTTTGCTCAACCTATAGGTCTGCCCGTTTTCAAGTGTCGCCGTGGAATCTGACGACGTCAGTCGAGACCTATAGGTTTTCTAAGATCCTATTATACCAGACTCGATTCCTGCGACTTGACCGGCCAATGCGCGCTGAGAACGGCGATTTTGGTCTACCTATAGGTCACCCGTTTCCAAGTGTCGCCGTGGAATCTGACGAAGTCATCCGAGACCTATAGGTTTTCCAAGGTACTATTAAGTGGGACACAATTCCTGGGACGTGACCGGCCAATGCACGCTGGAAACGAGGATTTTGGTCAACCTATAGGTCTGCCATAGCCTCTCCATCATTGCAGCACCATCCTCCGTGTCATGCCACGCAGTGAACCGCTG
>CAYUYM010000005.1:0-59202 GCA_964449305.1 uncultured Chromatiales bacterium
CGGCTGCATCGTCCTGGCCGCCGTGGCGGATGGCACGCTCGATGAGGCGCGTTACCAGCACTACCTGAAGCTCAAGGCGGAATCGGATTTCCATCAGATGTCCCATCTCGAGCGCCGGCAGAAGGATCGGCAGTTCGGACGCATGGTCAAATCCTATGTGAAGCAGCGGAAGAACGGGAAATTCTAGGCCGCATCCGACGGTGACATGGACAAAAAAAGGCGGATCGTGTGATCCGCCTTCATGCATTTCCGCCTGGTTTCCTGCATGTCACGCGTCGTCCGCCGGTCTCCTGTACGTGTCATACACCTCGCGGCCAGTGGCGAGGGCCTCGGGCAGCGGGGCGTCCTCGTCGAGGTCGATGCACACGAGGCGCGCATCGCGGAGTTCGTAGCGCAGGCCGCTTTCGGGACAGGTCATGATGCCGTCCGCACCGGGCGCAAGCGGATGCCCGTGCCGGCTCATCCAGCCGCGGCGTACGGCCGGGACGCCGAGCATCAGGGCGTAATCGGGCACGTCGGTGGTCACCACCGCTCCCGCGCCGATGAAGGCATGGCGCCCGATGGTGACGCCGCAGACGATGGTGGCATTCGCCCCCACCGTGGCACCGCGGCGCAGAAGCGTGCGCTCGTACAGATGATGCCGGTTCACCTGCGACCGGGGGTTCGTGACATTCGTCAGCACGCAGCTCGGCCCGAGGAACACGTCATCCTCCACCACCGTGCCGGTGTAGACGGACACGTTGTTCTGGATCTTGACGTTGTCCCCGATCTCCACGCCGGCGGCGATGAACACATTCTGCCCGAGGATGCAGCAGCGCCCGAGCACGGCACCCGACGACACATGGCAGAAGTGCCAGATCTTTGTGCCGTCGCCGATGATGCAGGGTTCGTCCACGATGGCGGTGGCATGCCGGAAATATCGTGGCTCACTCATGCTGCACCGCTCCGATGATTCGCGGCTGGCCCGTGGCAAGGGATTCCACGGCAAGGAGGGTCGCCAGCGTGGTGTCGACGATCGACTCCAGTGTGAGAGCCGGCTGCTCGCGGCCGGTGATGGCCTTGATGAACTGTGCCACCTCCTCGTTGTGCCCCTTGCGGCCGTCGAAACGCCTGGATCGCTGCCGCCCGCCGCTGAACAGCTTCACACTGCGGTAGTTGTCCATGATGGCCGTCCGGCCCCCGCCATACACCTCGCAGTACTCCTTGGGCACGGCGCTGTCACCGTTGGCCAGGTACTGCACCGTGCCCACCGAGCCGTCGGAGAAGCCGACGGTGATCACCACGTTGTCGGCGTTCATTGCCTGCACGTTCTCCGTACGGATGGACTCAGTGTACACCTTCACCGGGCGGGCCTCGGTGAGGTACTGCATGATGTCGATGAAGTGACAGACCTCGCCGACGATGCGTCCACCCTGCGCCGGCGCCTGCACCCAGTGCCCCTTCGGGATGAAGCCGGCATGGACGCGGAACTGGATCACAAGCGGTTCTCGCACGTCGCGGAAATGCTCACGGACGGCGACGAAGGACGGGGAGAAGCGGCGGTTGAAGCCCACGGTGAGCACACGCCCCGATGCCACGGCGGCGGCCTCCACCGTGCGGAGCTGGTCCATGCTGATGGCCAGGGGCTTTTCCACGAACACATGGCGGCCCGCATGCAGCGCCCGCACCACGTAGTCCGCATGGCTGTCGTGGCGCGTCGCGACAAAGACGGCATCGACCGCGGCATCGCGCAGGATCTCGTCGGCATCACTCGCAGCGTAGGCAAAGCCCGACCGACGGGCGACCGACCTGGCGTTCGCGGGTTCGGCGGTCATCACGCCCTGGAAGGTGACGCCCAGCGCCTTGAGCGGCGGCAGAAGCATGCTCTGGGCAAAGCTCCCCGCGCCGATGAAGCCCACCGTCGCCGGGCCATCCTTTGCGATCATGCTCACACCGACGCGCCGCACCGACGGATCCGCGGCGGGACCGCTGTCCGGGTACTGAAGAAGAATGCCGATGGAGTGCTCCTTCACACGGCCCGTCACCAGCTCGTAGGCGCGCAGCGCCTCGGTGATGGGGATGCGATGCGTGATGAGTGACGCCACATCGAGGCGTTTCGAACCCATCAGTTCCAGCACCGCCTGCATGTTGCGGTTCTCGGTCCAGCGTGCCCATGCGATCGGGTAGTCGATGCCGAGCTCCTCATATTCGAAGTCGTAGCGGCCGGGGCCGTAGGAACAGGAGATGCGCAGGTCGATCTCCTTCTCGTAGAACGGCGAGCGCGGGACGTTCATGCCGATGGCGCCCACCACCACCACCTTCGCCTTCTTCCGGCCGAAGTGGAGCGACAGCTCCAGCGGCTCGTTCGACGAGGTTCCTGCCGTGATGATGATGGCATCGGCGCCGTGACCCTGGGTGAAGGATTCCACCACCTTGATCGCGTCGCGGTTGGAGACGACGCAGGCGTCGCAGCCCATCTGCCGTGCGAGATCGAAGTTCGCTTCATCGACGTCGAGGCCGATGACGCGGCAGCCGGAGGCGCGCAGGAGCTGGACGGTGATGATGCCGAGCAGACCGAGGCCGATGACCGCCACCGCCTCCCCGAGCCTCACGTCGGCCTGCCGCACGCCCTGCATGGCGATGGCGCCCAGCGTGGTGAAGGCCGCCTCGTCAAAGCCCACGGAATCGGGGATGCGCACGGCGAGGTTCCTCGGGACGCAGACGATGCCGGCGTGGTTGGCCGTGGCGCCGGCGCAGGCAACGCGGTCGCCCGGCCGGAAATCCTCGACAGCGGATTCGAGCACGACGCCTGCCGTGCTGTAGCCGAGCTCCTTGTAGCTGTCGAGCTTGGTCAGGATCTTCGAGACGCTGGGCAGCACCCCCTCGCGTTTCATCATCTCGAAGACCTGGCGCACCTGGTCGGGCTGGGAGCGGGCCTTCCCGAGAAGCGACGCCTGCCCGCGTTCCACGGAGGTGCGTTCGGTGCCGACGCTGATGAGAGAGAAACGGTTCTGCACAAGGATGGAGCCCGGGCGCAGGGGGGGGGCGGGGAGTTCTTCGACGATCAACTCGCCGGTTTTCTGATGCTGAAGGACTTGATACATCGTGTTCCGTTCTGATGGTGACAGGGTTGGGGAAGCGTGCGTGCGATCACGCGGCATCGGCGGGCATGGCGCCCACCCGCTTCATGATGCCCGGGGCGATCAGCCGCCCCCCTCGCTGATCATGGGATACATGACGTCGATGCAGATCTTGTGCTTGTTGTCGCCGTCCACGCTGATCTCGCGTATGCGCACCAGGCTGTACCGCACCAGGTTGCCCCACACATTGCGGAAGGCGAACACATCGCGCACGGCGAAGGTGCCGGTCTTGGCGTCCAAGAAGCTTCCGGTGGAAATGGACAGATACTCCGGCCAGCGCTTCACTGCATCGAAGGTGAACTCGGATTCCGACACGCCGGACTTGATGCGCTTCCACCCGCAGCGGAGCTGCACATCCACCGACGTGTGAGCCTCGTTGATGGAGCGCAGCACAAGGTCGGAACTCATCGCCGACTGGTAGTTCGGGTCGGCCACATCGGCCCCCTTCGACGCATACGGTTCGAAGGCGAAGCCGTACTGCCCGTTCTCGTTCCACTGGTAGATGCAGCGTGAATACTGGATGGGAAGCGTGTCGATGGTCACATCGAGTCGCACGTATTTCGGCGGCCCGCAGGCGAGGATGCGCATGCTCTGCTGAAAGGTCGTGACAGCCGGCCGCCCATGCCCGTTGGGCCACACCACCTTGTCACGTGCAAAGAACTCGAACTGGAAGTATCTCTGCTGCAGGGCGTAGATGTCGAACTGCACCGGCGTGACGAGCCGGAAGCCCTCGGCCACGCCCGTGGCGGCCGTGTCGAGAGCCAGCGAGATCTTCCCGCATTTGCCGGTGTTGGCGAACAGCGCCGTGCAGTCGTACGAGAGATCGTAGGGATGGAGGCGGACGGAGGCCTTGAAACTGTTGGCCGAGGTGTCCGGCACAAGCTTGTCGGTGTACATCGTGCAGGTGGGCTCGCAGCCGATGCCCTGCATGATGAGCATGGACCGGCAGCGCTGCCCGGTCTCCGTGATCTCGCTCTCAAGGAGCAGCGTGTCGCGGTAGAACTTCAGCTCGCCGGGCATGAAGCGGATGCGCAGGTTCTGGGACATGCCGGGGGTGAGATCGGTACGCAGGCTGTCGAGGAAGGAGAAGGGTGAACCGAACGCGAGGGGGCGCACGATGCGGTCGTGCCGGACATACGGCGTCTGATTCTGCGCAAACTCCACCTGGCGGATGTTGCTCTCGAGCTGGGAGTTGATGCGCGTGTCGGGGAATTCGACATAGATGAGCGTGTCGCGGCATGTGGTGCCTGTGCACTCGATGGAGCGGGCCGTGACGAGCAACGACAGGCTGAAGCCCGCGTCGTCCTCCCCCGTCCCCTCGAAGCGGATGGTCCGCCGGAAGTCGCCCGGCGCCTGGGGTTGTGCGGTGACGCGGATGGTGAAGCCGCCCTTGGTCGGCAGCGTGAAGGGATTCGTCGTCACCTCCCTGCCGTTGTCATCGAAGATGCGCATGCGTATGGCGAAGGGATCATTGAGCGGTTGATACGTGACGGTGAGCGGCACGACGCAGCCGCTGCGGAAGGAGGTCTCCATTGAGTCCGCAAACCAGCGCCCATCCTTGAGTGGGGCGCAGATGGCCGGGATTGCCAGCGTGTCCACCACATCCACATTGCACTCCAGCAGCGCCACATCGAGGACGAGGATGAGCGTGGTATCGGCGGCGTTGAGCTGCATGGGGAAACGTTTCCTGCCCTTGTTCTCGTTGCCCACCTCGAACACAAAGGGCCCGGAGGGGATGGGGATCGTGAGCTGCATCTCGGCCATGCCCTCGCGGTTCGTGTAGCGCGAATCGATCGGCACGGCTCCGGGGGCGATGCTCGTCCCCTGGAACACCCCCACGAGCACCTCGTTCTGCACGGCGCCCATCTTGTCCTGCACCACCACCCTCACGGTGAAGCGCCCGGACTGGATCTCGTCGACGGGGGTCATGCACCCGCCCATCGGGAGCAGAAGCGTCAGCACAAGCGCCGACATGAGGACAGCAACAGGAAAACGCATGAATCACTCCAGACCGACAATGACACGAATACCGAGGGTGCTGTGCCCGCCGAGCTGGTAGTCCGGCGTGCGTGTCGCATCCTCATCCTTCACCTGCTGATACCGCCACCAGGCGAGCAGCGAGATCTCGTGGAGCGGCTCCCATCCCACCTCCACACCGCCCCCCGTCTCCGTGCGCACCGGGCCGTAGAGGAAGTCCATGCCGGGCAGCTCGTACTGCCGGGCCACATCGGTGAAGCCGCCCTGCCGGATGCGCTCGCCCCACGCACGCACGCTGACGCCGCGCCGCGGATGCCACGTCGCGTCGGCATACCACTGGTCGGCATTCTGGTCGATGGCGTGCCCAAGCACGGACAGCGAGTTGCGGTAGGTCTGCGTCTGCACGAAGTTCGAATACACCCAGGGCAGGATCTTCGTGTACTCGGCCCGGACCTCCAGATCGCGCACACCCAGACCCGCCGCATGAATGCCGATGGTGTAGCCCGTCTGGTTCCTGTCGTTGTCCCCCTTCAACAGGGAGGTGACGGAGAACTCGTCCATGTAGAACGTCCCGTGCAGCGTGAGGCCGCGCATGGCCTGCCATTTCACGTCGAGGAAGAATGCGGAGTTGCCGCCTGTCTCGATGCGGCCATTGCCCTCGAAGGCGTGATCCACCGAGCGGAAGAAGAGCAGCGGCTGGAGAAAGCCCGGGTGGGGGAAGCGGTCGCTGTACACCATGCTCTCGCCGATGGATACGGCGAGTGTCGCGATGGGACGGATGCGCAGCACATGCAACGCCACGTACTTTTCGCGGTCGATGTTGCGCATCTTGCCGGGCACCTGCGATTCGTAGCTCGCCGTGCTGTCGTGCACACGCGAAAGGAGCCAGCCGTGGAAATACGTGAGCGATACCCAGTCCGCCGGCTCGATCGTGAGCATGATGGAGGGAAAGGATGGGGACTTGGTGGAGAGAATGAGCTGTGAGCGGAAGCCGCCACCGACGGTCATCGGCGTCTTCGCCAGCGCCAACGATGCCCAGCCGGCGTCGTACACCAGCGCACCCTCGGTGTTGTCATACTCCCATTCATGCTCTCCCCACTTCACCACCAGGGGCTCCGTCGCGGTGCCGAAGCGCTCGGAGGGATCGCGGTCGCGCGCATGCGTCAGGCCTTCGCGGAAACTCACGGACCAGCCCACATGCCTTCCGATGGTGCCGAATGCGGACGCCCCCCATGTGCGGGCGTACTGGAGATCGCCGCCCCGATCCACCACCTCGCCGTCGAGGATGGGGGCCGCATGGGCGGTGAAGAGTGAATCCTCGTGGTCGAGCCGTCTCCAACCGCCGGCCGTCGCGGCATCCACCGTCAGCTCACTGCGGAACCAGTCCAGCTCGTCACGTTCGCGCTGCGACAACTCCGTTCGATGGACATTCACCGAATCGAGATGGCGCAGCACCACGCGGCGCATGAGCGGCCGCATGGGGGCATCCTCATGGATGATGCCGCGTGCGCCCATTTCATCGAGGAAGGGATACACGGCATGACGCACCGGCACCAGATCCGCCTGTGCCCACACCGTCAGGGACAATGCGGGCACAAGGAGCATGGCACCGATGACGCGCCGGATCACAGCGAGAAGCCGGCAGCGGTGGCGTCGTTGTAGAACATCTGGACGGTCTCGAGCGAGAACTGTGTCAGATCCTTGCCGAGGGTCGGCAGTTTTTTCAGGATGTCGTTCGTCACCGTGATGATGTGGCAGCCGATCTGATCGGCCTGCACGATGTTGAAGAGCTCGCGCGGGGAGGCCCAGATGAGCTCGAGCTGCGGATGGGGCGCCAGCATCTTCACGGCATCCACCATCACCGGCAGCGGATCCACGCCGGCATCGGCGATGCGCCCGGCGAAGATCGACACATACGCGGCGGGGGCGTGCGCCAGGGCCGGAAGCAGGCCGGCGACCTGCTCAAGCGTCATGATCGCCGTCACGTTGAGCTTCACACCGGCCTTCGCGAGCTTCTCCACCAGAGGCGTGCTGCTCTGCTGCCGTGTGTTGGTGACGGGAATCTTCACATACACGTTGTCGCCCCAGGAGGCGATCTTCAACGCCTGGCGTTCCATCTCATCGAACTCGTCCGAAAACACCTCCAGCGAGATCGGCTTGTCGCGAATCTCCGAAAGGATGTCCCTGGCAAATGCCTCGTAATCGCTGATCCCGGCCTTGCGCATCAGGGTGGGGTTGGTGGTGAATCCGTCGATCCGCGGGTTCGCATACATTTCGAGCATCCCCGCCTTGTCCGCACCATCGGCAAAAATCTTGACGTTCATGGAATCTCAGATGTTGTTGAATGAAATGAACTCTCTCAGCAGACACTAAAGTACGAGTATTGCACGACCTAATCGCAGGTCAGACGACAGGAGTGAAGAAGTCCTTCACTCTTCACTTCTTCACTTCCCCGACTCCCATTTCGCCGTGTTCACCTGCAGTGCCGGGTGGGACACGAGCAGGTGCCACACCACGGCCTGGAAGCCTTCCGTGAGCGGCGTGACCCTGTCGGGGGACACGGTGGGGATGAGGACCACTGCGTCTCCCACCTCCCGCGTGTATCCACCATCCCTGCCGACAACGCCGACCACACTGGCTCCCAGCTCCTTCGCATGCTGGACGGCCTTGACCAGGTTCGCGGAGATGTTCTTCTCCAGACTTCCTCCTCCCACGGAGAAGACGAACAGCGCGTCGTTGCCGTTGAAACGGCTGCCCTTGAGCCAGTTGAGCAGGGTCACATCCCAGCCCTCGTCGTTGACGCGCGCGGTGAGCTCCGAGATGTTGTCGTAGGGCGCGTAGGCCTCGATGTTGCAGAGCTTGCGGAAGTCACAGGTCGCATGCGAGGCATGTCCGGACCCGCCGCCGGATCCGATGAGAAAGAGACGACCGCCACGCTCACGCACATCGGCGAGAACCTGGGCCGCCTTCTCGATCTCCGCGGCGTCAATGGCATTGATGGCGGTGAGACACTCGTCGAGAAACATGCGGGAGAAGGACATGGAGACTCCTGGGACAAATGATGGTGGACTGGTGATCGTGGGGGGAGAAATCGGTTGGTGAACACGAAGACACAAGGAGGGTTCTCTGTGCCTTCGTGTTGGAAGACGGTGTTGATGCCACTCCGCCTCTACAGGCCGTATGCCGCCCGTCTGTGCTCCCTCACGATGTTCGCGAGGTAGCGGCGGGCGAAGGGTGTGGCGTTCAGCGTTTCGGGATTGTACAGCTCCTTGTTGATGAAGCGGTGGAAGTCCTCGATGTCGTTGAAGCGGTCGAGCGTCACATCGGTGATGCCGAAGCCCGTCCCGGTCCGTGCGAGCGTGAGGAACACCGGACGATCAAGGCCTCGGACGAGGCGCTTCACCGCATCACGCCCCAGCCTGGCTGCGCACGATGCATCGAGGCGGGACGGTGCGCCGGAGCGGTAGAGGTAGGACGGGTTCACGAAGTTCACATTGCGCGTGTCGAAGTGCGGCCTGAGATCCTCCTTCAGACGGCCGGCAAGCGTGGAGGCTGCGCCCTTGAATCGCGGGTGTCCAAAGCTGTCGCGTTCGCTGTCGTCGGCGCTCATGTAGGAACCGTCGGACCAGCGTGCCCCCTCGGCGATCACCGCGATCACGTGTTTCTGCCGCCGGAAGCGCTGCGCCACCATCTCCACGAAACGCCCGTAGTCGAGCGGGAACTCGGGGACGATGATGAAATCGGGGTGCCCCATGCAGGAGGAGAGCGCGAGCCAGCCGGCATGCATCCCCATCGATTCCACGATGATGATGCGCTCGTGCGAATAGGCCGTGGTGCGCATCCCCTCGTCGAGACTCACGAAGGAGGCGATCTTCTCCGCCGCCGTGGGGTGCCCCAGCGTGAAATAGTTCGTCACGCCGGACATGTCGGCACCGCTTGTGGCGCGCCGGACGGTGGTGCCCACATCGTTGTCGATGGTCTTGGAGATGAGCGCCTGCGGCACATCGCCGATGTGAAAGGCGTTGGACAGCGTGTCCTCACCGCCGATCACGATGAGGCCGTCGATGCCGTGCCTGCGGCAGGTCTCGCGCACAGCGTCCGCACCGCCATCCACCTTCGCAAGGTTGATGCGCGACGAGCGCAGGATGGTGCCCCCGATGGCGGGGTCGACGAGCTTTGGTGTGAGGCGCACGATGCGCTGCTCCAGCACGCCCTGCCAGCCGCGGGGGAACCCCACGAGCTCCGCACCCGCCCGTTCCGCCGCTGAAAGCGCGGCGGCGATCACCGCATTCAGCGGGGCGACATCCCCACCACCGGTGAGGATGCCGAGCCTTGTTCTTCTGACAGCCTTCATGTCCATCTGCTCCGTTGTTGCTCGTGCACGCCCATCACACCGGCACCATGCAGCCTTCCGCACTTGCCCGGTAGAGCGCCTCCACCACGCGGTTGGCCATCACCCCGTCGATGCCATCGCCGATGGGACGGCGCTGCTCCGCGATCGCCGCCCGGAACTCCCGCCACTCGTGCACCCACGATTCGTCGTTGGCGGGAAACTCGAAGGACTCGATGTCCGGCCTGCCGCCCTCGGGCTTGCGGATGCCCATCTCGAGCGTCTCCGGTCCGTAGCTGCCGCCGAGGCCGTTGATGGTGAGGTAGCCGCTGGTTCCGAAGATCTCGAAGCTGAAGACGTTGCGCCAGTTCGTGAGGCTCACCTGGAAGGATCCGGTGGCGCCCGACTCGAACTTGAGGATGGCCGAGGCGGTGTCCTCCACCTCGATCTCCCAGAACTTGGTCTCGACGAGCGCAAAGGCCCTGCGCACCTCGCCGCCATACCAGCGCATGAGGTCGATGATGTGCACGCCCTGGTCCAGGAGCTCCCCGCCGCCGGCCAGATCGCGGGACGAACGCCACTCGCTTTCCATGCCCGGCCTGCTGCCATGGCCATAGCGGGCACGCATGGAGATCACGTCGCCGATGCGCCCCTCGTCGAGCAGCGTCCGCGCCTTCCACAGGGCCGGGTGGAAGCGGTGGTTGAAGCCCGTCTTCAGGATGCAGCCGCCCTGCTCCGCAGCCTGCTGCATGGCCTCCGCCTCCGCGGCGTTGCGGCCGAGCGGCTTCTCGCACAGCACATGTCTGCCGGAGCGCAGGGCCGAGGTGGTGATCTCGCTCAACACGGAGTTGATCGAGGCGTTGATGACGATGTCCACATCCGTGCGTGCAAGCACCTGGTGCCAGCTCGTGGTGAATTCGCATCCGAACTCCTGCGCCAGCGCCTCTGCACGTGTGCCGGCCACGTCACACACAGCCACAAGCTGGTCGTCGGGGAACTGCTGCAGCGCGAGGGCGCGCTTCCGGCCGATGAGGCCGCAACCGATGATGGCGATGCGCATGTCACACCCTCCGGAAAAAGGTCTTGTTGTCGATGCGGCGCAGCGTGGCGGCATCCCTGTCCGTGCGCATGAGCTCCTGGAACTCCGAGCTCTCCCAAGGGTCCCACGGGGCGGAGATGAACCTGCCCGTGATGCCGTCGGAGGCGCTGGAGAGAAGGAAACTCGTCAATGCCGCGGCCTTCTCCGGGGGCACGCCTCCCTCGCTCACCTGCTTCATCGTCGATTCAAAGAAGCCGTCTCCGGCCTGATCGCGTCCCGCCTCCAGCGTCTGCTGGTGGAGGCGCGTGATGACGAAGCCCGGGGCCACGCAGTTCACGTCGAAGCCATCCTCCTGGAGCTCGAGGGCGAGATTCTCGGTGAAACGCACGATGGCGGCCTTGCTCGAGGCATAGGCGGAGTAACGCGCGAAGGGTGTCGCCGCGCCGCCGCCGGAGTAGTTCACGATCTTGCGCCGCTCCCCGCGCAACAGCGGCGCGAAGGTGCTGCACATGTACACCGTGCCGAGGAGGTTGATGCGGATGGCGGATTCGAAATGCGCCAGATCCACCTCGGGCGTCTTCCCGATGGGCCCGTAGACACCCGCGCAGTTGACCAGCCCGTCGATGGCGCCATGGTGCTCCGTGACCCATGCGGCGAAGGCCTGCACCTGCGCCAGATCACCCACATCGAGCGGGTACGACGCATGGGCCGCGGGCGAGATCGCACGCAGCGATGCGAGGGCCGTACCAAGATCCGCCGCGTTGCGTGCGGCGATGACCACCGCCGCACCGTCGGAGGCGCAGCGCTGGGCGACAGCGAGGCCGATGCCGAGGCTGCCGCCGGTGATGACGATTGTCCGTCCTTCAAGCGGTTTCATGTCAGCGTCCGATGCAGTGGAGGGTGAAGCCGGCGGCCGTCATTCCGGCCTCCGGCAGGAAGTTCTTTGTGTCGAGCATCGCGGGGGTCCGCATGAGGCCGCGGATGTCGGCCCAGGCGCACTCGCGGAACTCGGGCCACTCGGTGAGGAGCACAAGCATGTCCGCCTGCTCCGCCGCCTCGGCGATGCTGCCGCACACGGTGAACGCCGGTGCCGCGGGCAGCTCGCCATAATCGGCGCGCGGGTCGAAGACGCGCACGTCGGTCTTCTCCGCGAGCAGCAGATCCACGATCTCCAGCGGCAGACTGCGCCGCAGCGTGGAGGTGCCGGGCTTGTAGGTGACGCCGAGCACGCCGATGCGCTTCCCGGCGAGGTCGCCGAGCGCCGCGCGGATCTTGTTGACGATGGAGAACTTGCGCTCCCCGTTCATCGCGTGGATCTGCCCGAAGAGGCGCGCGTATCCCTGCATCTCCCCGTTGATCGCTTCGAGCACCTTCAGATCGCGCCCGAGCGTGCCACCCGAGAAGCCGATGCCCGGCGCCAGGTAGGCCTTCGGGCCGATGCGCGGATCGGATTTCATGCCGCGCACCACGTCGTCGATGCGCGCGCCGCGGGCCTCGCAGATGTCGGCGAGGTGGTTGGCGAACACGATGGAGTTCGCGAGGAAGGCGTTGATCCCGTGCTTCACGGCCTCGGCCGACTCGAGCGACATGGCGAGCACTTCGCCGGGGATCCTCCCGAACAGCGCCATGCAGGCATCCTCGGTGGCCTGCGTCGCCGTGCCGAGGATGATGCGGCCGGGATTGAGATAGCACGCAATGGCCTCGCCCAGACGGAGGTTCTCCGGTGAGTAGGCGATCTCGAGCGTCGGGTTCGATGCGTGAAGGATGGCCCGCAGCTCGCGGCAGAAGCCCGCGGGGGACTGCGAGCTCACAACGAGGATGGCGCCGTTCTTCATCACCGGTGCCAGATCCTGCACCGTGGTGGTGAGGATGGTCGTGTCGCTCGAATCGTCGTCACGCACGGGTGTGTCGTAGGACAGGAAGATGACGTCGCAGGCCGTGAGATCGGCCAGGGCGTTCGAGAACGACAGACGCCTCTCCGTCATGTTCTTCGTGATCATCTCCGGCAATCCCGGTTCGTAGAGCGGGGGACGGCCTTCGCGCAGTCCTGCGATGCGGTCCGCGTCGTAGTCGAAGCCGGTCACCGTGTGACCGAGTTCCGACCATGAGGCAGACAGCACACAACCGAGATGCCACAGACCGACGACGCCAATGTGTTCCTGCATGGGTACTCCTGTTTATTCTGATGTGATGGATCGTTGAAGCATTTCCGGTGTGTCAAAGGCGCGGACGTCGGCGTCGTAGCACACGCCGTGGAGCAGTCGTCCCTGCGCCAGCAGCGCCGGGAAGATGTCCCGCGCAAAGTCCGAGACGCCGTCGGGCAGATGTGCCAGCATGTCGTAGCGCAGGCAGTAGACGCCGGCGTTCACCCAGTGCGACGCCGTCTCCCCGGGTCGGGGCTTTTCGATGAAGCGGGTGATGCGCCCGTCGGCATCGAACTCCGCGACGCCCGAGTGCGAGACGTCGTCACGATGATGGAAGCCGATCACGCCCATGGCGCCTGTCGCCAGCGCCTTGTCGTGCAGTTCGGACAGGGCGCAGTCCGAGAAGTTGTCGCCGTAGAGCACAAAGAAGTGCCCGTCATCCCTGTCCGCCCCGCCGCCCCAGAAGCGGTCGGCAATGCGGCGCACGGCGCCGGAGGTGCCCAGCAGTGTCTCCTCGGGTGACCAGGTGATGCGGACGCCGAGGTCTGCCCCATCGCCGAAGCGCGAGGTGATGACATCGGGCAGATGATGGAGGTTGATGACGATGTCGTGCACGCCGGCGGCGCGGCAGAGCTCGATGTTCTGCTGCAGGATGGGTCTGCCGCGGAATTCGATCATGGGTTTCGGGATCCGCTGCGTGAGCTCTCCGAGACGCTCGCCCCTGCCTGCAGCCAGGATCACGGCCCTCATGCGATGCGCCCCTGCGCCAGCTCGGTGCGGATGAACTCGATGGACGTCTCCAAGCCCTGCTCCAGGCTGATCCGCGGCTCCCAGCCCAGCGCCCGCGCCTCGCTGATGTCAGCCAGATTGGCGAAGGCCTCGCCGGGGAGGTCGGGCCGGTATTCCGGCGTCACATCGGAGTGCATCAGCCGTGCGATGATCGCATGGATGTCGTTGATCGAGTGGTTCACGCCGCTGCCAAGGTTGAACACGCGCCCGTCCGTGCGGGGATCCGTCATGCACTGGAGGTGGAACGCGTTGATGTCGTCCACATGGATGAAGTCCCGGCGCTTCTCGCCCGTGCCGTAGATGACGGGCCGGATGCCGCGGAGCAGGCGGATGATGAAGGCGCTGAACACCGGGGGGATGGAGCGCCGGTAGTCCTGCCTCGGCCCGTAGACGCAGAAGTACCGCAGTGCGGTGGAGGGCACGCCGAAGAAGCGCGCGTAGCCGTCGGCGAAGTGCATGGAGGCGAACTTGCTCAGTGCGTAGAAGCTTTGCGGGTGCACCTCGGTCTCGGGTGTCGGCATCACGGAGCTGCCCTCGTACATGGCGCTCGACTCGGCATAGATCACCTTGCGCACCCTGGCACGGCGGGCCGCTTCGAACACATGCACCGTGCCCGTCACATTGATGTCGGCCGTCTCGACGGGGTCGAGCTGGCAGTCGCTGATGCAGTTCTTCGCTGCGAAGTGGAACACATGGTCCACGCCGTCGAAGAGCGGATACATGGCCGGGTCACGGATGTCCGCCTTGTGGAATTCCACGCCGTCGGGCACCTGTTCCAGGACGCCATAGGCAAGGTTGTCGATGCCGATCACGCGAAAGCCGCCTTCGTGCAGGAGGCGGTCGGCGAGATTCGAGCCGATGAAGCCGGCAACGCCGGTGATGAGGACTGTGGTCACGGTATTTGGGGGGGATGGCCACCCGCCGTGCTCCGCCGTGGCGGGGCGATGCCTGCGGACCGCCCGCCCGGCCGCCGGCGCGGTCAGGTGGTGTGGAGGGATGAAGAGATCAGATGTTGACGAGGACCTTGGCGCCTTCCCAGTCGAAGCGGAAATCCATGTACTTCAGACCCGCGCTCTCCATGGTTCTGCGCAGATGCTTGCGGTTGCCGTTCTCGCTGCAGAGCAGCAGGAACCCGCCGCCACCGGCGCCCATGATCTTGCCGCCGAGTGCGCCGTTGTTCATCGCGATGGTGTACCACTCGTCGATCTGCGGGTTGCTCATCTTCGTGGAGACGCTCTTCTTCACCTCCCAGTGCTCATGCATCAGCCGGCCGAAGGCCGTCACATCGCCGGCCAGCAGGGCGTCCTTCACGCTGTACCCGATGGCCTTGATCCGATGCATCGCCTCGGTGGCTGTGCGCACCGGCTGTGCGGTCTGTGCCGGGGCATCGGCGCTCTCCGTGATCTTCCGCGACTGCTCGCCGAGGATCACGTTCGCATCCCGTTCGATGGAGGTGTAGAACATCATGAGGTGGTTCTCCAGCTCGCGCACGAACTCGTGATCGAGGTCGAGGGGCGTCACCGTCACATGACCGCCGCGGTCGATCTCGAGCTGGATGAGGCCGCCGTAGGCTGCGGCGTACTGATCCTGCTTGCCGATGGGCTTGCCGATGCGGTCGATCTCCACCGTGCACGCCTCCTCGGCGAGGTCCCTGATGGAGAGGTAGCGCCGCTTCATGGTGTTGAGCGCCTTGAGGAGACCCACGGTGTAGGAGCTGGAGGATCCCATGCCCGTGCCCGCGGCAAGGTCGGCCATGGAGCTGATCTCCATGGGGATGTGCAGATCGAGATGCTTGAGCACCTCGCGCACGATGTCGTGCCGGATGAGCTCCACCTCGTCGAGACCGACATTCTCCACCTTGCTGTAGTTGACCTTGATGCGGTCCACAATCGCCGGCAGGTTGACGGTGATGTACATGTACTTGTTCACCGCCGCCGTGATGAGGAAGCCCTCATGCTTCGAGTAGTACGACGGCAGGTCGGTGCCGCCACCACCAAGCGGGAGGCGGAACGGGGTGCGGGAAAGGATCATGACTGTTCGTGCAACCCGCCGTCGGTCTCCGTCCAGGAACGTCCGCAGACGCAGGAGGCGGCATCGTTTTCGAAGTGGAGCTTGCGCCCGCAGGTACACACCCAGCCGTGGATGCGGGCGGGATTGCCATACACAAGGCGGTGCGCCGGAACATCGCGCGTCACCACCGAGCCGGCCCCCACCATCGCATATTCACCGATCACGCGGTTCGCCACCACCGTGCAGTTGGCGCCGATGGACGCCCCCTTCCGGATGAGCGTCTTTGCAACCTCCTTCGGGAACAGGGCACGGGGTTCGAGCTCGTTCGTCAGGACCACGTTCGGTCCGAGAAAGGCGCCGTCTTCGATCACCACGCCGTCCCAGATCGCGATGTTGTTCTTGATGACGACGTCGTTGCCGATGACGACGCCCGTCTCCACAAAGCAGGCCTCGCCCACATTGCAGCGTTCGCCGATGACGACGCCCTTCATGACGTGGGCGTTCGCCCAGATGCGCGTGCCCTCGCCGATGGTGTCGCTCTCCACCATGGCCCGTTCGTGTTGGAAGAATTTCTTCTCTGTCATGATTGTACCGTGTTCCACATGTGCATGATTGAATACATGAATTGATCGCCGATCATGTTGCCTTCGGGATTGCGCGTCGTGGCGATGAAGTACTCCAGAAGGGCGCCGAGGGGCGGTGTGTTGGGAAAGCTGAAACGCTCCACCAACTGCGGGGCGAGCGTCGTCACCGAGATCTGGTTCTCCGGCACCAGGCCGTCGTATTCCACGATCACGTTGCGATCGTAGATCACCATGCCGCGACGCCTTCCGGCGAGGGTCCAGCTCAACGTCAGCTCGATGGGCGTGCCACCGGTGGTGAACTCGAGCACGGCCGTGTCGGCATGTGCGGGATGATAGAGGTGCCGTTTGCGGACCGCGGTGAGCTCGAGTCCGTCGAAAAGGTGCAGGAGGATGCCGGCATCGTGGAAGAAGAGATCCTCGATCACATCGGTGCCGTTGTCGAACATCGTCGTCTGGATGCGCTGGATGCCCGACCCCTCGCGCCGCAGCTCATCGCCGATGCGGAACATCTGGATCATGCGGATGTCGGTGAGGAGCCCGGATTCCATGATGGCCTTGAGCTTGCGGACGGGCTCAAGAAACAGGTAGAGCGCATCGAGCATGTACACCAGGCCGCGTTCGCGGGCAAGGGCGCCAAGCGCCCGCACCTCGTCCGGCGCGTAGGCCGGGGGTTTCTCGACCAGCGTGTGCCGGCCGGCCAGCAGGGCACGCTCCGTCAGCTCACGATGCGTGGCCGGTGGTGTGGCGATGCACACGGCCTCCACGGCGGCATCAGCCAGAAGGGCGTCGACGGAATCCGCGAAAGTCACCTTCGTGTTGTGCCGCACCACGTCGTGGCGCATCACATCCGGTTCCACCACCACCACGCGTTCCACCGCGTCGATCGTTTCGAGGGAGTTGACAATGTTCTTCCCCCACCATCCGCAGCCGATCACTCCAATGACCACTAATGCCCTCCTTTGGCTTTGATGACAACACCGATCGTCTTGAGCAGAAGCAAGAGATCGAACCAGAACGAACAATTCTCGATGTAGTACAGGTCCATGATGATCATGTCGGTGTAGCTCACCTCGGAGCGGCCCGACACCTGCCACAGGCCGGTCATCCCCGGTATCGCGTCGAAACGGCGCTTGTGCCAGTCCTCCATCATCTCGTACTCGTAGATGGTGGACGGGCGCGGCCCGACCAGGCTCATGTCACCACGCACCACGTTGATGAGCTGTGCGAATTCGTCCAGGCTGAACTTCCGGATGATGTGCCCCACGGAGGTGACGCGGGGATCGTCCCGCAGCTTGGCACCCACAATCTTGCCGGACATGAACTCCTCCACCAGCTTCCTGTGGGATTCGTTCGACACCTTGTGATACATGGATCGGAACTTGTAGAATGGAAACAGCTTTCCATGCCGCCCCACCACCTGGGGCACGTAGAAGATCGGCCCGCGGCTGGTGAGTTTGATGGCGGTGGCAAGGATGAGGAAGAAGGGGAACAGCAGCACCATCAGCGCCAGTGCAATGACGAGGTCGAACCACCGCTTCAGATGGTTCACATACACCGGGGAGATCCTCTGGAACACCGGCACGTAGCGGAAGTCCTTGAACTCCTCCGTGCCGATCTTCTTCCGGATGATCCCGAACTGCTCGGACACGATGTTCACCTGGCAGTCCAGTTCGCTGCACTTGCGCACGAGGTTGAGCAGCGCCGTGTGGTCGATGTGGTTGATGGTGATGAAGATCTCGTCGATGTCCTGCTCCTCCACGATGTTCGCCAGATCGCGCGTGGTGCCGATCACGGACACACCATCAACCATGCTGCCATGAAGCTCCTCATTGTCGTCGAGGAATCCGATGAGGCGCAGACCCAGCGCGGCACGCTCCTTCAGCTCCATGGCGAAGCGCTGCCCCACCTCGCCGGCACCGATGGCGACGATGTTCCTCTCCACCGTGCGCTTCAACCGGAATATCCGCTCGATCCATGGCTGCACACCAAGGCGGTTCAGGACGATCAGTCCGTAGGACACAACGATGAAGCCCAGCACCTGCGTGCGCAGCTTCGCGAGCACGTCGTCGGGCTTGAACAGGAAGAGCAGGATCAGAAGAAAGGCAATGGTGAGGAAGAGATTCTTCGCCAGCAGCTTGCCCTGCGTGATGAAGGAGTTGTAGACGCGCTGCTTGTAGAGGTTGTGATAGCGAAACGACACGATGGAGATCACCATCACCCCGTAGAAGATCGCGATCTTGTCCAGAGAGACCAGCTGGAAAAACGGCTCGATGACGTAGTTCTCATGCAGGCCGAGTGCGATGAACACGCCCGCATTGAACGCCACAAGGTCCACAAGCAGATACTTCAGCTTGCTGATGCCATACCGTTTTATCAGGCGGGAAATCACTTGGCGTAATGGGCCCTGATGGTGGATGCAACGTGCTGGATTTGTTCCTCGGTCATCTCCGGGAACATCGGGATGGACAGGATCTCGCGGCAGCACTTCACGCTCACGGGGAAGTCCGCCTCGGTGTATCCCCTGTAT
This sequence comes from uncultured Chromatiales bacterium, assembly GCA_964449305.1. Classification (GTDB taxonomy): domain Bacteria; phylum Bacteroidota; class Ignavibacteria; order SZUA-365; family CAYQST01; genus CAYUYM01. The sequence goes on from CAYUYM010000005.1 coordinate 18,520, forward strand.
CGATAGGCCTCCTGCACATGGAGCGGCATCGGATAATGCAGACCGGAGTCGATGTCGTGCGCCTTGAGATGCTCGGCGAGTGCATCCCGGTCGGGGACGCGGATCTCGAACAGATGGTACACATGCTTCGCGTGGGGCATCTCCTGCGGCACCTTCACCTGCGGGATGCCGGCGAGGAGCTCGCGATAGCGGGCGGCCACACGGCGGCGGCCCTCCGTCCATGCATCAAGATGCCGGATCTTCACGCCAAGCACCGCACCCTGGATCTCCTCCATGCGGTAGTTGTGCCCCTCGAGGTCGTGGATGTAGCGGCGCACGGCGCCGTGCTGGCGGAAGCGCAGCATGCGCTCATACAGCGCCTCGTCATTGGTGAGCACCGCACCGGCCTCGCCGTAGGCGCCGAGGTTCTTGCCCGGGTAGAAGCTGAACGTCGCCACTCGTCCGAAGGTCCCGATCTTCCGCCCCTTGTACTCGGCGTTGTGCGCCTGCGAGCAGTCCTCGATCACGATGAGATTGTGACGATTGGCGATCTCCATGATGGGATCCATGTCGGCGGGTTGTCCGTAGAGATGCACCACCACGATCGCCTTCGTCCTCGGAGTGATCTTCTCCTCGATCTTCGCAGGATCGATGTTGAAGGATTCCTCCTCATGATCCACGAACACCGGCTTGGCACCGGACATCGTGATGGTCTCCACTGTGGCGATATAGGTGTTGACCGGAACAATCACCTCGTCCATCACGGGGTCGAGCGCCCCGGATTCCACGGAACGGCTGATGCCGATGCCGAGGCACCAGTAGGCGAGGTGAAGCGCGTCGGTGCCGGAGCTCAGCCCGAGGCAGTATGTTGCGCCATGCTGGCGGGCGAATGCCTCCTCAAAGGCCTTGACCTTCTTCCCGCAGATGTAGGCGGTGTTGTCGAGGACGTCATTGACCTCGCGCTGAATGTCGGATTTGATCGATTCGTATTGGGTCTTCAGATCGAGAAACGGTACGCGCATGGGGGTTCCGTGAGGTTAGGGTGAAGTTGTACGTGGGTGGGTGATGCGAAACCAGGAGGTGATTTCTCTCGGGAGGCAGTGCCAGGTGGTGTCGAGTGACGCGAGATGTCTGAGCAAAGCGTCATAATATGCCAAATTTTCGTCAGCCAATAAATAGTCGGGATGCGTCAGCACAAGAATCATTCCATGGTTGCGATGCAGCCAGTCCGCTTTCCTGATCCAGGCATCGGCGCCCCGGAGGTGGAGACTGTGGAAGAGTGTGTGGTCCTGCGGCAGCGTGTAGGGCAGCTCCACGAAGCGCCCCACGCTGTAGGGCCAGATGCTTCCGGTGCCGCCGGGGAACTGCTGGAACGGATCATGATCGAAACAGGAGGCGTCATAATCCACCTCCAGTTCCTGCAGCCAGGCGAGGTTCCGGTGGACCATGGGGGAGCGGAACCCGACGGCGCCCAGGCGCCGTATCGCGGCGTTGATGCGGGGGACGCGCTTCCGGAACATCCGCTCCGAGATGTACAGCCTGCCGTCGTGGTTCCATCCGTGGATGCCCACCTCCCCGCCCGCCTCACCGATGGCGCGGAGAATGCCCTCGTCGATGCGGTACTTGTGGGGCACGATGTTCCATGAGGAACGGAGTCCATGCTTCTGCTCGAGCTCCAGCACCGTGGGGATGAAGTCGAACCCCTCCTGCTCCTCCACGTCGTGTGTCAGCACGGTGGCGGAGGCGCGTTCCGGCCCGAACATGTTGGGTGGCACCGCGGCGTCCCCCTGCACGATGCGCAGCAGCGTGTCGTCGATGAAGTCGGCCCGGTGCTCCACCGTGGAGCCGACCGCCTTCTGCAGCAGCCGCCGCAAGGGAAGCGGCAGCACGGGGCGCACCATGCCGTAGTACACCCGCTGCTTCAGCGAGAAGCGCGGGGCATGATGACCCTCCAGAAAAAAGCGCTCCAGCACATCAGGCCGGGCGTTGATGTGGGGAAAGGCTGTGTGGACATCGGCTGCGGTCAATGGCCTCATCACTCACCCCTTGTTGCCGGTCTTCATCGCATACACCAGCCGCGCCAGACGGAACAGCAGCGGATTCGGGGCATGACGATACCGGCCATACTCCACCTTCTCCCCGCGGAATTTCTCCTTGAACGCTGCGGGGCCGTATTCCTGCCCGCGTATGGCGCCTCCGCCGAAATCGAAGGTCGTGTACCCGTGGTCGTGCGCCCAGCACATGGCATCCCAGGCCAGCGCCTCGTTTGGATACCACCCCTTGAATTCACCTTCGGAGGATGCGTACCAGTCGAACATGGTGCGCGCATACTGCAGCGTGATCCGGGCCCCCACGATCCTGCCGTCCACATCCATCACCGTGGTCCGCATCATGCCCCGGGGCGTCAGCCTCGCATGGGCCTCCTCGAACACCGACGCGCCGATGAAGGGAATGCGCTTCGCGGTGTACAACGTTTCCAGCAGGCCGATCACCACACCCATCTCCCCGCTCTCCGCCTCGCGCACCACCGCCCCCTTCTTCACCCCCTTGCGGATGTGATTGCGCGTGTAGCTGTTGAGTGACGCCCAGATGCCCCCGGTCCCCTCCTCCAGATGGATCAGGTAGTTTTCGTAGGGCAGATACTCGAGGCGGTTGACATCCGCCTCGGCCTCGTCGGGCGGGAAGGGATGAGAGTTCCGGATCTCGAGAAACAGGCTCGTGCTCCGTGCCAGCGCCTTCGCCTCGTCCAGCACCTGCGCCAGCCCGCGCCGGCCGCGGTCGGAGTGTTCGTGGAGCGGCGTGGCATACATGATGAGCCGGTTGACGAGACGTCCGGGCAGACGCGACGGCATCCCGACGAGCACCGGGAAGGCCGCGGCAACCACGTCGTCACCCGAGAAGGCGAAGAGCGGATGCGGGGTGAAGCCCTGCGACTTCCGGAACACGTCCATCATCTGCGGCGAGGAGAAGATGTTCGCCTCGGGAAAGCCCAGCACAAAGGGCTCCCAGCGGGGATCGTCGGTCTTCAGATGTCGGACACTCATGGCAGTCATCTCCTGGAATACTCACGCAACGCATCGGCCAGAGCGCGTTCACGGCCGGTCATGCGCGTGGTGGAGGGAAGGCAGACAAGCCGGTCCACCACCGTCATCGTGCCGGCGAAGGCGTCTCGGTCGAGTCCGGGGAAGGACAGCAGCGGCACGTCGGCATGGAAACGCGTCGCATCGAACCCACGGCGGCGGAGATGCGCGATGAGCGTGTCGGGGTCGCCTTCCAGCAGGAGCACGGGAAAGAACAGGCCGTTCCACCCGGAGCCCGGCCCCACATCGAAACAACGCAGGGGCAGCCCGTCCAGGAGTTGCAACAGACGCCGGCCCACCTCGCGCTTCACCGACACCTCCCGCCCGTAGTCCCGTCGCCGGCGTGCGATGAGCGCCGCATGCGCGGGATGAAGCCGACGGATGCTGTCGCGCGTCACCGTGGTCAGCGTGTCCACCACGCCGCCGCGCACAAGGAAGCGCAGACCAGGCGTGCGCTTCTGCACCTCGCGGAGTGGGCGGGCGATCCAGCGCAGCACCAGAGGGGAGAACGCGACGTGGTCCGCCATGATGCGCAGGCGCGATGTGAACCACCCGCGTGCGGTCTCGCTGCCACAGGTCGCAAGGAAGGCCCGGACCGGCTCGTCGAGTTCCGGCATGTTGATGCGCAGCATGCCACCACCCACGGACAGGGGCTTGCCGACACGGTGGCTGAAGATCGCCGCATCCCCGAGTGTTCCGGCTTCCGCCACGCCGATGCGCGTGCCCAGGGAGTTGCAGCAGTCCTCGATGAAGAACCCGCCCAGCCGCCGCACCTCGTGCATGATGGCGGCGTCGAAGGCCGGCAGGCCGAACAGCCCCGTCTGGATGAAGGCGAAAGGCCGGCCATGCTGCGGTGGCGTCCATCGTGCGATGAGCGTCTCCGGATCGATGTCCAGCGGCCGCAGCTCCAGGCCGAGCGAGCGGATCACGGCATGCACCACATCCGTGGTGTAGGCGTTGACGAACACCTCGCTGATGCCACGGGTCTCCTTCAGCACGGCGAGAATGGTGTACAACGCCGAGCGTCCCGAATCGACATGGTGCACCGCGCCATCCTCCCGTGGTGGCGGCCCGGCAGGTGCGCAGATCCGCCCGATGCGCAGATCGTAGATGCTGATCATGCAGTGCGCCCGGTCGATCCCGCCTCCGCGGCCATGGCCTCCACCCTGCCGCACACGAAGTCGAAGGCATCCCGGGGAATGCCTGCTGCGCCATTCGTGGCCCGCCGCGCGAAGGCAATGCGCGCCACATCGGTGGGATCCCGCAGCATGGTCAGCAGACCGTGCTCCTCGAGCCAGGCATCCACGGCACCCGTCTCCCCCCCGAAGAAGCTGTAGGACGGGACATGCAGGGCGCAGGCCTCACGCGTCATGGTGCCACCACCGCCGATCACCAGATCGGCGTGCGCGATCAGCGCCGGTCCGTTCAACACACCCGCGGGCACGGTGCACCGGATGCCGCGCGCACCGAGATGCGCGGCGATGTCCCGCTCCTGCTCCGCATCGCGCGAGATCAGCACCACATTCACAGGCGAGGTGGTTGGAATGGCGTCGAGAATCGCGCGCTGCAGGACGGCCGACATGTCGCTGCGGTAGTGGGAGAAACGCCCCTCGGGACGGAGGATGATGTTCACATGGTCGGGCAGGATCACACTCGCATCCACATCACGCATGTTCTCGGGATTCCAGAGATACAGGTGCTCCTTGAAGCCGGGGTAATGGACGATCTTGTCCGCATACTGATGGAAGTTCTCCACGGGAATGGGAAACGGCACGAGGAGGTTCCGCGGGAAGCGGTAGAATCCCTGGAAGCTCTTCTCGTAATCCTCGAGATACATCGCCGGGATGCGGAGCATCCACGCTGCCAGCCCCTGCGACCGAGAGCTGTGCGACAGGGCCACGGCAGGCAGCTCTCCGCGCCGTCGGATGAAGCGGCGAAGGGCCATCGCCCGCTGCACCACCTGCATCAGTTTCGACAGGTTGCTCCCCGTGGCGTGGGTGTCACCCAGCAGCTCCACCTCGAGCCCCAGGTGGGCACACAGGCGGATGGTGGACGAGAAATCACGCGCCGTCATCACCACCTCGAAGCCGCGGGCGCGCAGGTGGGTGATGACCTCCTTGAACACCCACACGTGCGGGGCGTTTTCAAAATCGATCCAGATGAGTCGGGGGTTGATGGTCATGTGTCAGATGTTCTGGATGGTGCTGACGACGAAGTGTCGCTTGTTGTTGTTCATCAGCGGGATGTCGTCCACATGCTCCACGACCACCGTCATCGGGTCGTCGGGACAGTGGCGGTGGAAGTAGTCGACGATGGCATGGCGGCGCGACTCATCGATCGCATCGTCGCTCATGATGCGGACGGTGATGATGCCGGGCTGCGTCTGGACGATCTGGTACTGGTTGATCCACGGGTTGTCGCGCACGATGTAGGAGAAGATGGCGCCGTGGATCTTCCGTCCGGAGGCGGTGGTGAGGAATTCGCGCGTGCGCCCCTCGAGCGACGCGAGCATTTCAAACCCCCTGCCACACGGACAGAGGCGATCAGTCTTGGAACCGATGTCACCGGAATCGTAGCGGATCATCGGAAAGGCGTGGTTGTCGAGACTGGTGGAGACGATGTGCCCCACCTGATCCAGCATGGGGCGACCTGCGTCGTCGAGCACCTCCACGAGGTTGGTGGTCATCCCCAGGTGATACCCGTTGTGGTGTTCGCACTCGAATGCGGTGATGCCTCCCTCCGACACCCCGTACTGGTCGAAGACGCGGCAGCCAAAGGCCTGCTCAATGCGCATGCGGTTGTGGATGAGGAGATTCTCCCCCGTGGTGACCACGCAGGTGAGCGGATGCACGCGTGCACCGGTGTCCACAATGTGCTTGGCGAGAAGCGCCAGCGCCGAGCTGTACCCGTACAGCATCGTGGGCCTGCGGTGGTTGATGAGATCCACGAACTCGTCCATGCGCGCCGGATCGAGATCGAAGGAGGACAGGTCCCGGCTGTTGCGGAGAAGCTCGAAGACGCGCTGCTTCATGTTCCCCTTGGTCTTGGACGTGCTCACACTCAGTTGCACAAAGAACTCCCCGAGCCGGAAGCCGGCGGCATGCCAGGCCAGCAGCATGTAGGCATGCCCCCAGGAATGGCACTCCCGGTCCAGCACGTAATGGAAGGCCTGCCCGGTGGATCCCGACGTGGCACGCATGCGGGGCCCATAGCTGTCGTAGCCCGTGGACTTGAAGTCCTCGAAGTGCCGGCGGATCACGTCCTTCGTCAGCACGGGGAGCTTCACCAGATCGGCAGCCGTCCGGATGTCGTCCGGTGTCAGATGGAGGCTGTCGAAGAGGCGACGGTAGTACACGGTGGTGTCGAAGGCGTGGCGGACAAGCGCGCGCAGCTTCTCCTCCTGGATCCGCACAAGCTCCTCGCGCGGGAGGCGTTGGATGCGCTGCACCAGCTCGTCGTACCTGCCGAGGGCGTTGCGGTCCGTGTACCAGTCGATGAGGCGGTAGCGAAGTCGGGGGAGGATCATGGCATGCGCTCCTCGTGGAGAAGTGAATCGATGAGGACGCGTGTCATCTCCGCACCCGAAGTGCTTGCGAGGTGGATGCCATCCGTCGTCTTCACGGATGCACTGAATGGCGTGAGATCCACGTAGGGCACGGCGTGCTGCCGGGCCATGGCTCGCATCCGTGCGTCGAAATCCGGGAAGGAGGCCTGCTCCCGCGCGAGGATCACCGGGTCCTCCGGCAGCCGCACCATCACCACACGACCATGGCGTTGCAGCGTGTCCACGGTGGTCGCCAGCCAGTGCATCCGGTGCTCCGACAGGCGGATGGACCGGAACCAGTGCTCGCTGTACTCCCCGAGCTTCCGGTCACGACGCTTCTTCACGCGGTCAGGGGCGAGACTCGCGTGGATGTGCAGGCGGCCGTCCACTTCCACCACACCAAAATCCTTGTCGCCGAACACGCGGCCATGGAGTGCCGCCACCAGGTGGTTCATCCCGATCTTGTAGTAGGGCTGACCGAAGAAGCGAAGCAGATACTCGAAATTGGGATCCGCGGTGAAGGTGTGGAGCCTGCCGAGGAAGGATCCCTCCTCCGGAAACTCCGGCTGCCCCGGCACCGGCTCCGCGGGCTCCGACACCGCCTGGGGCGACACACAGACGACGAACAGACCGTCCGTGACGGCGGGATCCATCCTGCGGAGGATGGCCTGGAGATAGGTGGGACCGTAGGGCGAGATCGATCCGGAGAAGGCGAAGTTGTACATCGGGCGTGCATGGCGGAGCGCGGAGGAATCGAGGATCGAGGGGAACACCCCCTGCGCAGCCTGCGAGGTGCCGACAATCAGGGATGGCTTCGTCCCGGTGGTGAAGCGATGGTAGTATCCATCGGCCGATCCATCGGCGAAGGCGAACATGTATGCAACGAAGGAGACGAGGATGAGGGCCATCAACACGCCCGCCTTCAGGAGGAAAAGCTTCATGGATCAGAATTGGAAGTAGATGAACTGCGTCTTGTTGAACACGCCGAAGAGGATGATGACCATCAGCACGCCGTAGTACAGGCTCCAGCGCACCCACAGTGGCTGGCGGGCGAGGCGCACCCGGATGCGGTCACCGTTCTGCAGCAGGTGGATCGTCTCCATCGCGATGATGGCGAGCACGGCAATGGCCAGCTCGGGCGGCGTGATGCGCGAGAGCACCGTGGCAAGCACACCTGGAACATCCAGGAGCTGCGGCAGGGCGCCGGCCATGCGCGAGAGAATGAGCACCGCGCTGTCGAGTGAATCCGCCCGGAAGAAGACGTACGACAGATCCACCAGCACAAACACACTCACCACCGCCAGCACGGCATGGAGGCGCGGCCGCGATTTCAAACCCACCGCCTTCGTCACCCGTCCACGGAGCGTCTTCGTCAGCACGGACACGATCAGGTAGAGGCCGTGCAGCCCACCCCACACCACGAAGGTCCAGTTGGCACCATGCCAGAGACCCGTCACCGTGAAGGTGACCGCCACTGCAACGATGTAGGCGACCTTGTCGGCGCGAATGCCAAGGTAGCGCTTCCTGGACAGCTTCCGGCTCGTGCCATAGGCGACGGAAAGAAACACGTAGTCCCGGAACCAGGTGGAGAGCGAGATGTGCCAGCGTGTCCAGAATTCGGAGATGGATCTGGCGAAGTAGGGCCGGTTGAAGTTCCGCATCAGTTGGAAGCCCATCACCTGCGCCGCGCCGATGGCGATGTCGGAGTAGCCGGAGAAGTCACAGAAGATCTGGAAGGCGAAGAGCACCGTCGCCACGATGAGCGTCACCGGCTCCGTTCCCGCAGGGATGGCGTAGGCCTGGTTCACATAGTCTGCGAGGCGGTCGGCGATCACCACCTTCTTGAACAGGCCCCAGATCATCAGCTTCAACCCGTCCGTCACCCGGTGGTAGTCGAAACGGTGCTCCTCGTGAAACTGGTGCAGCAGGTTCTGCGGACGCTCGATGGGGCCCGCCACCAGTTGCGGGTAGAACATCACGTAGAGCGAGTAGATGCCGAAATGCCGCTCCGGCTGCTGCTGCCCGCGGTACACTTCAATCACGTAGCTCAGGCTCTGGAAGGTGTGAAACGACAGGCCGATCGGCAGGATGATCTCGAGCACACCGATCGGGTAGTTCCACCCCACCAGCGACGCCAGGGCGCCCAGGTTGCCGTTGACAAAGTTGAAGTACTTGAAGATGAAGAGGACGGCGCACGTGGAGATGATGCTGATGATGAGGGTGAGCCGTCGTCGTGGCCCGCTGCTGTCTGCGATCACCATCCCGGCGATGTAATCGATGACGATGGTCACGCCGAGGATCGCAATGTAGGCCGGAATGAAGAACATGTAGAAGACGCAACTCGCGATGAGCAGCATCAACCAGCGGAAACGGTGTGGCAGGACGAAGTACAACGTCGTCACCACCGGGAAGAAGATGAGGAACTCCAACGAATTGAAGAGCATTCGTACTCCAGAGATCGGATACACGCGGCGCCGGATGATGCGCCACTGAGGGACACGGGATCAGTCTGTGACGGGAGGAGGATCCTGTCGTGATGGTGGATTGTCCGGTGTGGGCGTGGTGGCGAGGATGGCCTCCACCATGCCGGCGGTGCGCTCCCACGATTCCCCGGCGACGCGCGCGATGCGGAGTCGCCGACGTTCCTCGCTGTCCTCCGCCAGCTCATGGTCCATCCGTTCGAGAAACTCCTCCGGCCCTGTCGCGAAGGACATGATGTCGCTGTAGTGCGCCATCAGCTCGTAGATGCGCACCGAGACGATGGCCTTGCCCATGGCGAGGAACTCCTTGGTCTTCAGTGGGCTCGAGTTGTAGATCCAGTCTGTGACGCGCCAGAACATGATGCAGAGGTCGAAGAACTTCAGATACCGCGGCAGTTCCTCGTAGGGCTTGCGGCCGGGGAAATGGACGTTCGGAAGCGCACGGATGCCGGGGTCCATGTCCTCCCGCACGGTGCCGATGAACACGAAGCTCCATTGCGGGCGCGCTGTGGCGCAGTATCGGATGATCTCCCAGTCGTTTGAGTCGGTGAGCGTCCCATAGTATCCGATGATGGGCCCGGGGATGCCGGCCATGTCGGCCGGTGGATCGACGACGCTGTCGACGAGGGCGTTGAACCGGTCGAAGTCCACCGAGTGCGGGATGTAGAAGGCCTTGTACCCGTGTCCGGTGGCGTGCAGTTCCTCGTAGGTGTGCAGCAGGTTGCAGATGATGTGCGTGGATCGGTGCACGAGCTGTTCATCGAGCCGCTGCACGCTCTCGCGGTCGTCGATCTCGCGGAAGGAGACGAACTTGTCGCTGTAGTTGTACACCAGCGCCGCGTGATCGATGCCGTCGATGAGTTCGGCGGCACGCGGATGGCACACCCAGAGCACGGGCCGACGGATGCCGAGCCAGCGGAACACCATGCGAAGCTGCCATGCCGCCATGCCCGCTCCGGCTGCGTCGAGGGCGCCCAGACCAAGCGGCAGACTGATGGGCGAGAAAATGTACCAGCCATCCGCCTTCCGCAGGTAGCGCATGTAGGCGCGCAGCTTGTTGCGCACGCGGCCCAGGATGGTGTTGCGCCGGATCTTCCGGATGTTCGCCATGCCGATGGAGTTGACGAACAGGATGTTGTACGACGACGCCAGCCGCTTCAGGATGTGATGGCGGCCCGTCACCGCGCCCGTCCAGTAGTTGCCGGACGCGAAGTACACCAGCCAGGGCTTATCGCGCACAGGCGGCATGGACGTCACTCATGCGGGCGAAGGTGAAGAGGCCGGATTCAGCGGCCCAGTCCAGGTAGTCCTCCACAAGGGCGAAGTGCTCCTCCGAGGTGTGGTACCGGTGATGGAGCAGCACACCGATGGACCGCCTGCGCGCGTACCGCATCGTGTCGGTCTTCATCTCCCCGAGGCTGAACATCACGGAATCCACGCCCTCGTTGAGATACCTCCGGATGAAGCCGACGTTCATGTCGATCTCGAGCAGGCGGGTTCCGGGGATGGTCTTCAGGTTCCACGACACGTGATGGTTCAGCAGGCGCCCCTGCCGGAGCAGATGCCCCACGGCGTAGAACACCCGGCGTTTCCACTCGATGTTGTCGTGCGAGTTGAGCACCGCGAAGCCGCAGTCGTTCACCGCACGCACGGCCGCCTCGTTGTAGGCGCCGTACGGGAAGTTGAAGGCGTTGAACCACTGGTCGCCGAAGTGCTCATCCATGAGCTTCCTTCCGCGCAGGATGTCGGCATGCTGCTCCTCGTAGGTTCGCTGCCCGCCATACTCCCCCTTCTGCACGGTGTTCTTCACCACATGGTCGTAGCCGTGCTGCATGAAATCGACGAGGTCGGGATGCGCGCGTTTCACCTCGAGCAGCCAGCCGCTCACCTCACGCGTCACGTTGGCCGGCTCCACGGCGTGGATGATGGGCACACGCCGGTCGAGGAAGATCTGCGTGATGCGTTGCAGCGCGGTGTCGAGCGTTCCGCGGATGTCGTCGTTGCGGAAGAACATCAGGGGTTTCATGGGTGAACTCCCGGTCGTGGGGTGAAGACCGCGCTGATGCGCAGTGCGGTGATGAGATTGGCCGCCGTCTGGAAGAAGCCGAAGGTGCCGTCCTCCGCGGCGCGGAGATCTGCGACGAAGGCGGGGGGCAGTGTTCCGAAGCCCTCCAGCGTTCCGAAGATGGCCTCGGCAAGGGCGGTGCGCCGGTCCGGCGAAAGCGGACGTTCGGAACGGAAGCGGGTGCGGAGCTTGTAGAGCTTGCGCAGCGTCCACATCGGCCCGAGCAGCCGTGCCTCCCAGGTGGCCGGCAGCGAGAGCTTCCCGGTCTCGATGAAGTTGAAACGCGGGTCGAAGGCCACCAGACCGAGATGCGCCCGCTGACCCTTCATGTGCGCGTTGGGAATCGTGAGATAGGCATCACACACTGCGGCATCGTTGTAGGGGTATATGGGCACAGCATGCCGGCGGATCTGATGGAAGGTCCCGATCTCCCGCCCGATGCCGCGCGTCCGCACCTGCCCGATCGCCGAGATCACATCGAGATCGTCGGAACGGATTGTCGCGTACTGCGCCAGCCACAGGTGCTCCAGCTCCTCGCGCGGCAGGAGTGTCGCAACGCCATGGCGCGCCAGCAGCGCGGCCATCGTCGCGTAACTTCGTGCATGCCCCGCCTCCTCGAACTTGAACCTGCCATATGCCTCCGCATTCTTCAGGGTCACGATGAACTGGTCGTGATGCTCGTTGCGACCGGAGAACACATGCCCGTTGTAGCCCGTCACCACATACGGGTGGCGACCCTCCACCAGCGCCGCCGCGGCCTTGAATTCCCAGTGCAGCGGTGTGCCATGGTTGAGATCCACGATGTCTGTCAGATGCTCGAGCAGATAGTGGTTGGGGATGCGATGCCGCTCGAAGGAGATGCCGTTGCGCTCGGCCAGGGATTGTGAGGCGAAGGAATCACCCTCGAAGTCCGTGAGGAAGGACACGAACGGCGCCAGCGGGTTGTCCTTCCGATAGAACGTCAACAGGTGGGGGTGCACGCCCGCATCAAGCATGCCCTTGAGCATGATGCGCGAATCCTTGCCCTTGGACATGAACAGACAGATCTCCTCCTCCCTGATGCCGGCCGTCCGCCAGAATCCGCGGTGCGTTGCATCGAGCAGTGCCACCGACTCCTGCAACGACATCCGTTGCCGCTCGGGGTAGCGCTCGTAGTCCACCACGCGCACCGAGGTCGTGTCGAATGCCATGAAATGCGCCGGCTGGATCTGGCGCACACCCTCGAGCACCGTCTCATCGGTGAAGGTCCATGAGGCGTGGATGATGGACGAGAAGGCCGTGGTGGAGAATGCCGGAGGTGCAAGGGGCGGCGCCATCCAGTCCATGAGCCGCGACGAGAGGATCGTCATCCCACCCTGCTGCGCATGAAACAGCTTCTGCACGGAGCAGCGGTCGGTGAAGGCGATGCCCTGCTGCGCCCGCCTGTTCCAGAGCACACCGCAGAAGTGTCCGGTGAGCGAGAGGAGAAGGCGGCCGATGGCCCCGTCCCCGCAGTGCGGCAGATCACGGCACAGCTGTTCGAGCTGCGGCGCCACACCGGCGGCCATGGAGGCATGGTACAGCGTGCCTGCGGTGAGGATCAGCAGGTCGTCGGTGTCGATCACATGATGGAAGTCGAGCGGTGACGGGATGTCGGGAGCGATGGCACGCCAGGCGAGGCCGGGCAGCGCACGGACGGTGGACCCGGGAAGTGCGGGCAGCTCCGTCACGCGGTCGGGGTGTGTGTCGAGGACGAGAAGGAATTCGGATGGACGCATGGATCAGGGGGTGGACGTCGGGTCGGGCGCGTCGGCCGGCCGGGGTTTCCGGAGGTCGAGCAGGGCCTGGACACCGAACATGGCGATCATGATGAGAAGGAAGTCGAGCTGCACGCGGTAGCGATAGATCGCGAACACCACGAGCACATGGACAAGGTAGTTGACCAGCAGCAGACCGGGCAGCAGCAGGTGCCACCACATGCGCCGCCGGATGAGGAAGCCCGTGCCGATGACGAAGAAGGGAAGCAGCATGCCGTAGCACAGGATGTACGCCACGTTGCGGTGGAGCTTCCACGGCGGCTCCAGGACGTACCCGTCGGCAATGAGCGCGGCGCGAAAACGGAACGCCGCCCAGTACTCCACCGACTCCTCGTAGACGCGCTCCCAGAAGCCGTAGTCGTGGGGATGCAGGCCGTAGCTGATGGCCGTCCTGATGCGCCGGGCCTCGCCGGCGGGGATGGAGACCACATCGTGACCCGCGGCCAGCGAGTCGATGACGGCGGGGGCGATGTGCCGGTCGAAGTATTCGAACTGCACGAGAGGCGAATCGGTGCCGATGATCGGAAGTCGGCTCGTCACCATCTCCATGCGGGGCGTGAGCAGAATGAAGCGCTTGTACACCTGGGCGTTCCGCACCTGCCAGGGGACCATCACCACGATGAAGGTCACGACAAACACCGCGGCGAGTGCCACCCTCTGCCTCGCCGTGCCCTGCCGTGCAAACACCACCCAGAGCAGCAGAACCGGTGTGTAGATGAGGTAGCGTTCATCCACATGGAGGAACCAGGTGAAGACCGCGGCGAGAAGCACCACGCGGAACATCGGCCGGGCGGCGCTGCGCACCGTGAGGGCGAGGTACACGATCAGCGCAAGGTGCATGATCGTGAAGTTCTCCTTCAGCAGTGTCGGCACATAGATCATGGAGGGGACGTAGATCATGAGCCACGCCGACGACAACAGGGCGATCCTCCGGTTGAACAGCGAGTCTGCGATGCGGAACAGCAGCACGCAGCTCGTCGCTCCAAAGAGGGCATTGAACACGAACGCCAGCCAGTACCCTCCACCCGACAGCCACATGATCACCGCAAGCATGAGGGGCCATCCCGGACCAACCCACGATCCATCGAGCCCCATCTGTGGCACCGCGGGGCCCGTGGCCAGCACCGCCTGGGCGTATCGCAGATATTCCCAGTCGTCACTCCAGCCCACCGACCCGGTGAGCGAGTAATAGAACAGCGCGGCGACGATGCGCGCAAGGAATGCCACAACAAAGAGCGCCATCAGCCAGCGGACCGGACGGGGCTCATATGCGCCAAGCTTCTGCAGGAGTGTCATGGTTCATGTCCTGTCGATTGCGGCCTGATACACCATCATCGTTTTCCGTGCCACGGCGGCCGGATGCCAGCGTTCACGTGCCTCCGCGCGCCCCGCAGCGACGAGTCGCCGTGTGTCGGCATCGTCGTTCATGACGCGTCCGATGGCGGCCGCCAGGGCTTCGTGGTCGCGCGGCGGCACCAGCAGCCCCGTGCGCCCATGGTCCACCACATGGGTCATTCCGCCCACGGCGGCTCCGACCACCGCGGTTCCGAGCGCCATGGCCTCGGCCAGCACCAGCCCGAAGGACTCGTAGCTTGATGGCAGGCACATCACCATGCTGCGCGCCGTCCGTTCCGCCAACGCCCGCTGATACAGCCCGCCCACGAAGCGCACGCGGTCCATCAGCCCATGCTCATCCACGTATCTGCGGACCTGCTGGAGATACGCGGGATCGGCGACCACGTACACAAGATCCAGCGTCACCTCGGGGAGAAGCTCCACCGCCTGCACAAGTGTGAGCACGTTCTTCAGCGGACTGACGTTGCCGGCGAACACCACGTTCCGCGTCGTCTCCACATTCCGCTCCTCGAAGAACAACGGGTGGATCGCGTTGTCGATCAGGAACACGCGGTCAGGCGGCAGGAAGCGGCGGCAGTCATCCACACAGTTCGGCGAGACGCCGATGCAGGTGCGCATCCTCCGGTTGACACGCCGCTCCCGCCAGAGATCGAAACGGTAACGGGTGCTCCATCCAGTGGCATGCAGCGCCTCGTAGTGTTCGCGGATCTGACCGTGGTTCGTGATGACGTGCGGAAATCCGGAGGTCACAGCCCAATACCCCTGTGGTCCGCGCCCATGCCCGTGCACCACATCGGGAGCGAGTGAGCGGACAACGGAGCGCACCTTCCAGGCATTCGATTGAAAGAGCGTTGCGAGGCGTGCGTATTTGTGCGTGTTGCACAGAAGATGGAAGTGAACACCCTCCAGCGTGATCAGGTGATCGCGACACAGCCGCGGAAGGATCATCACCACATGCACCTCATTGCCCCCGAGGGAGGCAAGGCCCATCGCGAGGTTGGATATCCAGGGATGCGGATGATCCTGCCGTTCACGGAAGGCCTCATCCGCGTCGAGATGCGCGCGGACATCGCAGTGTGAGGGGAAGGTGTAGTTGCCGAGGATGCAGATCTTCATCACCGTGATTCCCCGTGTCGCATGGACATGTCACGCATCACGTTGATCCGATGGGTAGCGGATGCGCCGGCTCACACCGGTGGACCATGGCGGAATGCCCCGCCCCGTCCTGTCCTCCATCACCATGTCCTCGTCTTCCACCACATGCGTCCCCCGCTCGCGGTTGATGCGGATGATATCGTAGATCGCCACGAGCTCCACACCCCATCCCAGATAGAGCGCGAGCAGGGATGGTCGCATGAAGAAGACATCGGAGAAGAACATGATGAACAGCATTGCCATGGTGTTCGCCAGCGATGAGGCCAGCAACACACGCTGGATGGTGGTCTGCGTCTTGAACAGGAAACGGATGGCGTAGATGATCGACAGGAGGAAGGCGATGGCATAGGCCCCGATGCCGAAGAACCCGTAGACGATGAAGAGATTCCCGATGCCGCTGTCGCGCGAGAGGGAGGCATCGTCGAGCGAACCGAGGAAGGTGGAGGAATTCTCCACACTGAAGCCGCGGCCGAACACCGGGAAGTCGCGCATCGTCCGCCACATCTTCCCCTCGAGAAGCATCATGCGCTGTTCGTACGATCCCTCCTTGTTCTCCACATCGCTCACCCCCTCGTCAAAGCGCGCCCCGATGCGTTCCGACACGTTCATGCCGATGAAGTCGCCGACCACGAGCAGGGCGCCAAAGGCCATTGCCGTGACGATGCCGAGTTTGATGAATTTGCCGATGCTCGCCTTTGTCACCACGCCATAGACGAAGAGTACGCCCACGGCACTCACCCCCCATGCGGATCGTGCGAAGGTGAAGACGAACACAAGCGACGTGGTGATGATGTTCGCCAGGAGCAGTGTCCTCGACTTCCGTTCATGCCCGAGGGCGTCGTTCGAGAGCAACACACCCGTGGAGATGAAGAGCATGAGGAGCGTGAACTGTGTGGCGCGGTCGTAGATGCGCCCGAGCACCACATAGGTGAAGATGTTCGTCTCCAGCACATACTCCACCAAGGCAAACGCGCTCAGCAACGTCGAGAGCTGCAGGAGCTTCGTGAGGATCTTCCACAGGGAGTTCGCATCCTTCATGTTGTTGAAGCAGAAGTACGCCACAAGAATGGTGCTGACGAGCTTGAAGTACCCCATGAGCTGTTTGAACTGCGCGTCGTAATACAATCCCACCACGAGGGCCACGAACTGCATGAACAGGATGACGTCGATGAACATCACCACCGAGTTCTGCAGCAGCTCCGATCGGCGGTTGATGTACTTGTTGCGCAGCATGTACCACAGCAGGATGCCGACGAAGATCTCCGAGAACTTCAGGTTGATGAAGCCCATGGGGATCGCGATGTTCGACAGCTCGTCCTCGCGGATCGCGGTGAAGATGTACAGGATGAGGATGTTCAGCATGGCGTGTCAGGGGGAGACGAGGGAGAGGACATGGTCCGCAAGATGCCGGATGGTGAAATGCTGCAGCGTGAACTCGCGCGCCTGTTGCGCAAGCGCACGCCGCTCATCGTCGTGTGATGCGAAATGCGCGATGAGCGCGCGCATCTCGTCGATGCTGTGGAACTGTGTGATGAGACCGGGCGGGTAGGCCTGATCGATGCCGCTGCGGTGCTCGGCCAGGACGAAGCCGCCGCTCAGGGCGATGTCGAAGATGCGGGTGAACAACCCCGACCGCACCCCGGAGTTCGACAGCGCCAGCGTGATCTTCGCCGTGCTGTGCGCCGCGTTGAGCTCCTCAAGCGAGAGGGAGCGGGTGATCACCTGCTGTCTGAGCCGGGGATGATGGTCGAATATCCCGTTCCATCCCCCGCTCGTGAAGATCCTGCTGTCGAGGTCGGTCAGCGCGTCGAGGATCGCCGCACGGTAGAAGCCGTCCGGCGTCTCGTTGTAGTTGCGCCCCACGAAGAGGACATCGGCGCCGAATGCTGCGCGGTCGGCCTCCGTGGGTTCCACGGGGTGGAACACATCGGGCGGTGACCCGCCGATGATGCGGTGGACGTTGCGCTGCCCCAGCATCCGCATCCATTGCATCCAGTCGTCGTCCGGCGACAGCACCACATCGGCCGCGAGCACATCCTGCATGAACCACGGACGGTGCCGGATGAACATGGGATCATCGGCGAGCAGGAGGATCACCATCGCGCCATCGCGCTGCATCCGGCGGATGGTGTCCGGAAACACGTTGCCATCGTTGTAGATGAACACGCGGTCGTAGTGCCCGGCCTTGAACTGGTCGAACACCATCTCGTTGGAGCGGCGGCGGATGGTTGCCAGTGCCCGTTTCATGTAGAAATTGTAGCGCAGCACCTGCGAGATGATGTCGAAGGATTTGCGCAGCCGGAGCTCGATCTCCGTGGCGTTGAGGTAATCCACCGAATGACCGAGGTCCTCAAACGCCTTCTTGAAATAGAACTCGTAGGGACCGAGGATCTGACTGCCGATGATGAGCCAGCGATGGGGCATGCGTGCGTGTCCTGGATGGTGATGGATGCGGGGCGGAAGCGCGTACCGTCAGGCGGTCAGTTTCTCCTGCTCCATCTCCGCCTGCACCATGATGCGCACCAGCTCGCGGAAGGTCGTCTTCGGCGACCAGCCCAGCACCTCGCGGGCCCTGGTCGGATCCCCGATGAGCAGATCCACCTCCGTAGGCCGGAAATACCGGGGATCGATGCGCACGATGGTCCGACCTGTGGCGCTGTCGATGCCGACCTCGTCCACACCCTCGCCGCGCCATTCGATGGTGACGCCGAGCTCGGCGAAGGTGGCCTCCACGAACTCGCGCACCGAGTGCGTTTCGCCGGTGGCAATCACGTAGTCACCCGGCGTGTCGTGCTGCATCATCATCCACATCGCTTCCACGTATTCGGGCGCATAGCCCCAGTCGCGCTTGGCATCGAGGTTGCCGAGCAGGAGCATGTCGAGGCGTCCGAGCACGATGCGGGATGCGGCCTGTGTGATCTTCCGCGTCACAAAGGTGCCGCCACGGAGGGGTGATTCGTGGTTGAAGAGGATGCCGTTGCAGGCGAACAGATCGTAGGCCTCGCGGTAATTCACCACGGCCCAGTAGGCGAAGAGCTTCGCCACGGCGTAGGGACTGCGCGGATAGAACGGCGTGCTTTCGGACTGCGGGATCTCCTGCACCTTTCCATACAGCTCACTTGTCGATGCCTGGTAGAACTTCACCGGGAGATGCGCCTCCTTTATCGCATCAAGAAAGCGGAGCACTCCAATGGCATCCACCTCGGCCGTGTATTCCGGCACCTCGAACGACACCTTCACGTGGCTCTGCGCGCCAAGGTTGTAGATCTCGTCCGGCTGGATCTTCTCCAGCAGCCGGTTGAGGTTGCTCGAGTCCGTCAGATCGCCGTAGTGCCCGTGCAGACGGCGCACCCCGTCGCGGTTGGCCGTCTCGGTGAGGCGATCGATGCGCCCGGTGTTGAACGAGCTGCTCCGCCGGATGATGCCGTGGACCTCATAGCCCTTGCCGATGAGGAGCTCGGCCAGATATGCGCCGTCCTGCCCAGTGATGCCTGTGATGAGTGCTTTCTTCATGTTGCTGTATGATGATCGTTGATGATGTTGTTGCTTCCGTCATTCCCGCACTTCGACAGGCTCAGTGCAGGCGCGGGAATCCATGCTCTGTCCCTCCGTCATTCCCGCACTTCGACAGGCTCAGTGCAGGCGCGGGAATCCATGCTCCGTCCCTCCGTCATTCCCGCGCATGCGGGCATGACGACGGATTTGCACATCCGGCTGTTCCACAAATCATGTCTCCATCCCTTCTCCTCTGTTCACTTCCCCCGTGCCACGCTCCCCTCATACCACGCCACCGTCTGTGCAATGCCCTCCTCCAACTGCGTCGTCGGCGTCCAGCCGAAGTACTCACGGCAGCGGTCGATGTTCATGACCTTGAAGGGCGCGCCATCGGGCTTTGATGTGTCGAACACGAGGCGGCCGTCGTACCCGGCAATGCGGACGATGGTCTCCGCAAGCCCGCGGATCGACACGCCCGACCCGATGCCGATGTTCACCGGCTGCTCGGTGTGCGGCAGCAACAGGGCACGCATCATCGCTTCAACACAATCGTCCACATAGAGCCACTCACGGATTGGGGCCCCCGTGCCCCACACCACCACCTCCGGCGCCCCCTCCGCCTTCGCGCGGCAGATCTTCATCACCAGAGCCCCCAGCGCATGCGAGCGCACCTCGTCGAAGTGATCGTCGGGACCGTACATGTTTGGCACAATGAGGTTGACCGTTTCCAGGCCGTACTGCTTCCAGTACCCCCAGCTCTGCACCCAGCTCCCCTTGCGGATGAAGCCGTACACCATCACCGAGGGATCCAGCTCGCCGTTCCACCACTCGGCCTCGCTGAAGCTGCCCTGCACATCCCGCGGATAGGAGCAGTTGGAGATGGGGTTGACGATGCGCGAGATGCCATGCCGGTGCGCCAGCTCAAACAGATTGGCGTTGATGAGCGCGTTGTTGTGGAAGATCTCCGCCGTGTGCTGCAAGCCGAACTGGATGCCGCCGATGAACGTGGCGCAGTGGATGATGTGCGTGAATGCATGCTCCTGGAAAAGCCGCTCGAACGCGGCCGCATCGCGGAAGTCCGTGCCGAGACGCAGCGAGGCCGGGACGAAGGGCACGCCGTCGCGTGTCAGGCGGTTCACGATGCGGGTGCCGAGAAAACCGGTGGCGCCGGTGACGAGGATGTTCATGCCTTCTCCTTGAATGCGCTCATGATGCAGACATCATGGTACTGTCCGTCGTGGTGGAATTCCGCCTTCAGCCGTCCCTCGTGCACGAAGCCCACCTTCTCGTACACGTGGATGGCGGCGGTGTTGAATGCGACAACCTCCAGCGTGATCTTCCGCAGGTTCATCATCCCGAAGGCGTGCTGCATGATCAGGCGCATCGCCTCCGTGCCATGCCCCCGTCCCCGCTTCGCTTCGCCACCGATGACGATCGCGAGCCTGCAGGTGCGGCTGACCCAGTTGATGGAGTGAAGCCAGATGAAGCCGATGTGCTCGCCCTCCTCCTTCTCCACGATGGAAAAATACACGGCCCTGTCTGTGGCCTGCGTTGTCCGCGCCTCGTACCAGGCCCGCTCCAGCTCGTCATACACCGGAAAGGGGTGCATCATCGAGAGGCCCTTGACCTGGAGATCGTTTCTCCAGCGCACGGAGCGCTCCCAGTCCGCCGTCTGAAACGGCCGCAGCACGATGGTTGATCCTTGCAGCATGGTGTTCACCCGAGTGTGATGAGTGTTCGAAGAATGTCGAGCGCCGCGCCGGCCCGGTCCCAGGCCTCTCCGCGCGTCGCGCCGTCGCAGATGACGAAGCCGTGCCGCCGCGCGCTGTCGGTGATGCGCGGCAGCGGCATCCCCTCGTGCACGGCGATGCCCGCGTGCTGGACGCCCTCCATCGCCAGTACCGGGGCCAGGCTGCCCACGCCATGCACCACACCGTCACCGCGATCGAGGTACCGGATCACCGCGCCACGCCGATGCATGGGCGCGGTCTCCGGCGCAAGCCCAAGGGCGATGCGGGCGGCGGCGGCCTCGATGCTCCGGCCGGTGGACAGCGGAACAAGATGCGAGGTGATGTAGTCGCCGCCAAGGCGTGCACCGATCTCCACCATCACCGGCCCGGCGGTCGTGAGCTTCACCTCGGCGTGACTGGCGCAGTTGTCGAGTCCCAGCGCGGTGATTGCGGCCTTCACCAGACGGGTGATGGCATCCTGCACCTCCGGCGGATGCTCCGAGGGCTGGATGTGCGCCATCTCCACCGTCGTGGGGTACGGCGTGATCACCTTGTCCGTGATCTGCATCACGGTGGTCGTGCCACGAAATGTCACGCTCTCCACGGACACCTCCGGCCCCTCGAGAAACTCCTCCACGATGCAGGTGCGCGTGCTCGAGAAATCCCGTGTCACCTGCTCGCGGCGCTCGATGTCGGTGATGTTCTCCACCCGGAACACACCGCGGCTCGAGAAGGCGTCCGTCGGTTTCAGGATCAGCGGCCAGGTGAGCTGCTCCAGCGCGTCTGGTGTGATCGCCTGTCCCGGTTCGAAGCGCAGGCCACGGGCGCAGGCCACGCCGTGCTCCATGAATGCCTGCTTCATCAGCCACTTGTCGCGTGCGCGCGCCACAACCCCGGGGGCTGGAAAAATGCAGCCCAGATCCTCCGCCACGCGGGCCATGAGGAGCAACGGATTCTCCATCTGACAGGTGACGATCCCGTCCACTCCGTGCCGGTGGCAGACGGCGATGGTGCCAGCAAAATCCCGGGCGGAAACAACCTCGAACACGTCGGCATCCGCCGCTCCTGGAGCACCGGGATTCGGATCGATGGCCACCGTGCGAAACCCCTCAGCCCGCGCCGCGCGGATGAGGGAGCGCTGATTGTCGCCCGCACCGAAGACGAGAATGGTCATCCGGCATCCCCCAGGGCGGTGAACACCTTGATCACCGCGGCGCAGATGCTCTCCACCTGCCCGTCGCTGAGCGAGGGATACATGGGGATGCGCACCAGGCGCTGGAAGAATGCGTCCGACCCCGCCAGTGCGGCGGGATCATGATCGCACACGCTGCGGTAGTACTGGTTGTCATGCAACGGCCGGTAGTGGATGTTCACGCCGATGTTCTCCGCGTCGAGCGCATCGAGGATGAACTGCTTGTGCTGCGGCGGCACCAGCAGGTAGAACAGATGCCAGTTGCCGTGGAAGCCCTCCTGCTCACCGCGCAGGTCGAGGCCGGGCAGGCCGGTGAGCGCCGCGTGATACCGCACCGCAACCTCACGTCGACGGGCGTTCAGGCGGTCGAGCTTCGCGAGCTGAGAGCGCCCCATCGCCGCAAGGATGTTGGACTGGACGTAGCTGTTCCCCTTGTCCACGTATTCGTAGTAGCCCTTCTTCGTCGGATCGCTCAGATAGACATGCTTGTCCGTCCCCTTCTCACGCAGAATGATGAGGCGGCTGGCCATCGCGTCGTCATCCGTCACGATCGCGCCCCCCTCGCCACAGATGAGGTTCTTCGTGCCGTGGAAACTGAAGCACGTCACGTCTGCAAACGTGCCCGTCTTCCGCCCGCGGTACTCCGCGCCGATGGACTGTGCGGAATCCTGCACCACGTACAGCCCGTGCTTCCGGGCGATCGCGTTGATCGCGTCCATGTCCGCCGGGTAGCCGGCATAATCGATCGGCACAATGGCCACCGTGCGCGGCGTGATGCACTCCTCGATGCGCGCGGGATCGATGTTGCCCGTCACGGGATCGACGTCCACGAGCACCACCTTCAGATTGTTCAGGATGGGTGCCAGCGCGGTGGATGTGAAGGTGAAGTTCGGAACGAGCACCTCCGACCCCGGTGGGAAGTCCTTCACCATGAAGGCGAGGTCGAGGGCCGATGTGCAGGAGGTGGTGAAGAAGGCATGTTTCACGCCGAGGTAGCCGGCGAGCTCACGCTCGAAGGCGCGGCATTCTGGACCGTCGCCGCTGACAAAGGTGGAGGCCACCGTGCGGCGCACGGCCTCGGCGTCGTCGTCCTCGATCGTGGGGAGATAAAGCGGAATCTTGACAGGCGAGGCCGGCTGCCCGCCGTTGATGGCCAGTGCTGGATCGGTGAGAGGCATGGAATGGTGTCCGATTGGTGGAGGAAGACGTCAGGCGGCGGCTGAATGCCGCACACGGAGGCCCGCCAGCAGATCGCGCGTGGCGGCGGGGCTGAAGATCTCACGCAGCGTGAAGCCCATGCCGCGTGAGGTGCGCCAGAGAATCCCCAGCCCTGTGAGGATGGTGGCACCCGCGGCGAGTGGCAGCACAAGTGCCGCACCCGTGAGCTGGAACACGATGATGAACAGGAAGGAGAACCCCACGGCACTCGCGGCGGACACGATCACCATCGCGAGGTAGCCGCCGAAGCGCTCGAGCGTGATGAGCGCGTTGCCGAAGTAGGTGAGGATGGGCCAGAACATGATGGTCAGCGAGAAGTACCGCATGATGCCGACTCCGCCCGCAAACTTTCCGCCATAGAGCACGTTGATGATGAGCGGCGAGGCGAAGTATACAAGGGCACCGAAGGTGATCCCGAAGGTCAGGTGGATGTAGAACAGGATGGACAGCCGCTTCGTGTTCACCCCGGCATCGGTGTAGCTCTTGAAGATGATGGGCATCAGCGTGTACTGCATGCTCTGGATCACGGCAAAGAGAATGAGGAACACCTTGTAGGCCGCTCCGTAGATGCCCACATCGTGCGCCGTGAGAAGTGATCCCATGATGAGCGGCGTCACCGATGTGGTGATCGCCTCCAGCTTCGCCGCGATGGCGATCTTGTACATCTTCTTCAGCGTCGCCCGGAGAAAGGTGAAACGGAATCGGATCCGCAGGCCGTGGTGCCGATAGTAGGGGATGAAGAGGACGAGCCCCGTGATGAGGTTCATCAGGGTGCCGAAGGCGTTGAGAAGCGGCAGTGAGGGGGCCGCGCGGTACACGGTCACCACCAGCAGCACGAACACCACCTGCCCGGACAGCGTCGCGACCGAGGTGAAGTACAGCCTCCCGCTCGATATGTAGAAGTAGTACATCATCAGCGGCTGCCAGAGGAAGCCGAAGGAGAGGATGGTGATGAGGACGAACACCTGGGATTCGAACAGGAAGTACGCACTCACGATGGTCACCAGCTGCGTGATGAGCGCCGTCGTGAGCTGGAGCGAGAAGATGTCGTCCACCGTGCGGCGCGGATCGTCCGCCTTGCACAGCTCGTTCGTGCCGTAGAGCGTGTAGCCGAGATCCATGAAGAAGCCGTAATACGTGTACAGCACGCCGACGTAGGTGTAGATGCCGTAGCCCTCCGGCCCGAGCGTGCGCGCGATGATCGGCAGCGTCACAAGCCCGAGCAGTCGCGAGATGGCGTCGACGCCGAGCTTGGAGAAGAAGTTCAGGAGGTAACGGAACATGGGGGACTCAACGCCGGCAGTGGTGGAGCATGCTGATGCACATCATCTTCCGTCCAACTGTGCGAGCCGCTTGCGGATGCCGGCAAGCTGTTCGGCCAGCAGGCCGAGGAACACCATGAACATCGAGATGAGGATGAGGAGACTCGCCCCCACACTCACACCCTCATGGTTGAGGATGAACGGGATGCCCCAGACGACACCGAGCACAAAAAAGACAAGGGACACGGGAAGGAACAGCCGGAGCGGGTTGAAGAACATGATGATGTTGACGATCTCCAGAATGGTCTGGAATGCCGTCTGCACACCGATCGTTGATGTGCCGGCGATGCGCTCGTGCACCACGATGGGGTGCTCCGTCACCAGGTGCTTCTGGTTGATGAAGATGAGCGTGATGATGTCGCTGAAGGCCATGCCATCGGGACAGAGGTGGAGGTACTCCTGCACAAGCTCCGTCCGGTAGAGCTTCATCCCGGAATTGAGGTCGTGGATGTGCAGCGGCATGAGGCGCCGTGCCAGGAAGCGGATGAGGACCTTGCCGAGCCCGCGGAAGCGCGAGGCGCTGCGCAACCCCCTGCGCGACCCGACGATGAGATCCGCGTCGGTCTTCTGCACCAGATCGTAGAGCGCATCGACATCCTCCAGACGGTGCTGCCCGTCGGCATCGATGGTGATCGCGTAGCCCGTCTCGGCAAGGCGCATGCCCGTCTTGATCGCCGCTCCGTAGCCGCGGTTCACCTTGTGCCGCACCACGCGCAGATGCAGCACGTCGTCGAACGCCCTGAGGGCAGCCGCCGTGCCGTCCTTCGAGCCGTCGTCCACCACCACGATGTGGTAGCCGCGGGCCCGGGCATGCTCGATGATGCGGGGCATCACCACTGGCACGCTCTCCTCCTCGTTGTAGCAGGGGATGACCAGGGTCAGCCCCATGGGTCTGCCGGGATTGTACATCAGCTCTTTCCGATGAACCAGGTGCCGACGATGATGAGAAGCGCCCCGAGCCAGCGCTGCAGCGACACCTGTTCACGGAACACGATGAGCGCGGCAAGCAGGGCGATGACGTAACTGATGCTGATGAGGGGATAGATCACGCTGAACTCGAAGCGGCGGAGCAGGTCGATCCACAGAAAGGTGCCGATGAAGAACGACACCACCGACACCGCCACCTCCCATGCGAGAAGCGCGCGGAACAGATCGGCCGTCACAGGCCAGAAGCTCACCTTGAACCGCGTCATCCAGAGCTTCATGAGCACCTGGTTCAGGACAAACAGGATGTTGGCGAACAGCACCCAGCCATAGTCGATCATGGTCATCAGTGTGTCTCCTCTGCCGTGGGCTTGCGGGAAATGATGCGGATGGTGTCGAACAGATTCACCGGAACGCCCGCTCCTCGTCCACCGCGCTTCAGACGGATGCCGAGGCGGCGGAGCTGATGGAGGATGAGCTCCAACGGGACCAGCTTCCAAGGCCGGTCGCTCACCAGGATGTCGTGGCCGAGGCCGCTGAACAGGCGCTCCAGCGTGTCCCGCGAGAAGAACGTCACATGCTGCGGCGGGGTCATGAGCCTCCAGTGCCGGCCGGCGAGGCGGGCGTGCAGGGAATCCACATCGCCTGTCACCGTGAGCATGATGCCCCCCGGTTCCAGCACTGCGTCCAGCATGGACACGTCGGTGAAGGGATCTGGGAGATGCTCGATGGTGTCGAGCAGCACGATCACATCCACCCGGCCCACCGCCTCCAGCGTCTCGCGACAGACGACGCCGTCGTGCACCACATGCCCGCGCTCACGCGCCGCAGCCGCGGCCGATGCGGAGATCTCGATGCCCTGGCAGGCGAAGTGTCCCCGCGCCATGTCGAGAAAGAACCCGTGGGCCGATCCCACCTCGAGCAGGCGCAGCCCCGGCCGGTCACCGGTGATGCGCCGCAGCAGCGCCACGTCACGGGCGAACTCCCGGTGCAGGATGTCCTTCGTCGCCGCATAGTCGCCGTAGCCGTCCTCTTGCCCGCCGGTGAAGTACGATGCATCGTACACCGAGCCCGGATCGAACCCCTCCGGAAGGGCGGTGAACACCAGCCCGCATCCGCGGCAGCGCATGATGGCGTATCCCTTCTTCTCGAAACTCCGGGAGAGCGCGTCGCCACGGCACGCAGGACAGCGGTTGGAATGGTGCATCACGGATGCGTCAGACACGATGGTGCTTGGGGATGGCATTGATGGTCTCAAGCGCCGCGATGGGGTCGATGGAAATGGTGTCGCAGTACCAGAGGATGGACTCCCAGCGCGGGCGGTTCTCATCCATCACCAGCTCCAGCGCCTTCTCCCGCGTGAGCATGCCCTCGCGGATCTGGTTGCTGCGGAACCAGTCGTTCTCCGTGTAGCCGCACACGGTGTGATAGATGTAGTTGTAGAACGCCGCCGTCCCGTCGCCGATGCGCCAGGTGGTGCGCGTGTCGGGCGCCAGCTCCCATCCGTATCCGTCGATGATCGTCCGTTCGATCACCCCCTCGTCCCAGGCGAGATAGTCGAAAAGCGACAGATAGTCCTTCTTCACGAAGTAGTAGCTGAGGTAGGCGAAGAAGGTGTCCCACAGCGACGAGTTGAGATAGCCGGGGTTCTTGAGGAATTCCATGCCGTAGTACAGTGCAAGCTGGATGCTCTTCGATGCCTTCAGCTCCACGGCCACACGCTTGTCGAAATCCTTGGAGTAGTCCCACATGCGGATGCCGGAGAGCTCCTCCTTGAAATCCGCCTTCTCGTGGATGTTGAAGCACCAGACATCCTTGGAGATGCCGTAGTGCTTCTTGAGCTGGTTGACATACCAGAAGAACTGCTTGTCCCCTGCCATGAACAGGGGGATCAGGCCCATCACCGGCTTGCGGAGCCATGCGAGCACGTTCTTGCGGATGTTGGACCGCTTGCGGGCGATGTCGGCGGAGATGATCACATGCTCCACCCCCAGCTCCCCGCACAACCGCGCGATGTTTCGCCGCGCCAGGTCGGTCACCATCCCCCAGTCGTAGGTGTAGGCGAGGGGGCGCAGTCCCAGCTCCTTCACAATGTAATGGAGGCCGTAGGAGCTGTCACGCCCGCCGCTCACGGCGATGATGCAGTCGTGCTGCGCGCGCGGGGAGCGCAGGGCGTCGGCCTCCCGTGCCAGGACGTCAGCGCCGTGCACCACATGGCGCCGGTAGTTGGTGCAGACGTTGCACACGCCCGCATCATCGAAGGTGATGAACGGGATGGTCTCCGGGAGCAGGCAGCGACTGCAGCGGCGGAGCTGTGCCACCGCCTCCTCACAACGGCGGACATGCTCCTTCACTGACTGTGGGATGAGCGGTGCCGGCGCAGGATGTGTGCGCCGCTCGTCCATCATGGTGCCTCCTGCACGGAGGTACGTCACTGTCCGTTCGTGCCGCGTGCCCGACGCCGTATGTGTCGACACGCTCACAGAGAACTCGAATGCCGTGCGCGCCCCGGTTGTCAGATCAACGAGCCACCCCGAACGCGCAGCCACGGGCTCCACGGTGTAGCCTGCGAGCTGCCCGTCGGACATCATGCGGGCGAGGAAGTACTGCTCTGAAGCAAACACGAGCGGGGCGCCGGGCTTGTGGGCCAGGTAGAGCGAGCCATTGTTCGTCGCGAGCACGAGCGTGCCCGATCCCGCCGGAACCGCCGCAATGGCGGCCGTGCCGCGCAGCTCGTCGTACGTGGCTGCCACGGCGAATTCCAGCGAACGCAGCTCCCCGTGGTGTTCCGTCAGCAGGTCGAGGATCACCTCGGTGTCGATCTCGAAGCTGCGCGTCAACCCGGGGTGCCGGCCCCACAGCTCCGCATCGTTCACCACGATGCCGTTGTGGATGATCACCCCGCCGTTCTTCACCACCGGCTGGTTGTTGTCATACAGCTCCTGCGATCCGTTCGTGACCAGACGCGAGTGTCCGATGTAGGCCCGTGCCGGTGATGGCAGGCTTCCATCCTCCCGCGCCGGGCGACGGAAGAGCGAGTCGTAGGCCGGTGATGCCACCAGCGCATGCGCCGGGATGTTCTCCTTGCACACCACGAACTCGTCGTCGCTGATCAGGCAGATGCCCGACGCCTCCCTGCCGCGGCTCTCCGACAACAGGAAGATGCGGGACACGAGGGGCTTGATGTCCCGTGCCGCCGCCCCGGCCGCGCCGGGGATCACGCCGAATATTCCACACATGGGTCGGGTCCTTCCTCTGGGTCTGTCGTGATCATGATCGTGATGAACCGGTGTCTCCGGCTCGTGTGGGGGACGCCTGGCGGAGCTCGAAGACCTGCATGCCGCCGTCCATCGTCACACGCGTCCAGACATCGGTGGATGCACCGCCGTTGCGCTGCGCGTCGAGGATGCTGGTGGCGAGCTGGGTGGACCGTCCGTCGAAGGTGGTCCCGATCGTCGCGCAATAGTATTTCGCACGGTGCCGGATCGAGGGCCGCTCGCGTGTGAGCCCGTCCAGCAGCTCCACCACGCGCTCCGGCCGGGTGATCCGCTCATCCACCAGGCCGTTGTGCAGAAACTTGTACATGTCCATCGCGTTCTGCGCATAGTCGTAGAACAGTGGGTAGACGTTGAGCAGGGCCGCTTCAAGCATGATGCTGGACTGTCCGGTGATGATGCAATCCATCGAGCAGAGGAACTGGAACGACGTCTCCTGCCGCGGGTCCGAGTGCCGGCAGCCCTGTGCCTCCGCCATGTCGCGGACCTGTGCCAGCCGCTCCGGCGTGTCTGCGGGGTGCGGGCGGACACTCACGGTGAGCGTCGGATGATGCCGACGGATGGCCTCCATGAGTTCCTCCAGGCGCTCGAGGGGATCGATCTCGTTGATGCAGATGCCGACCGACGCCACCCCGGTGCCGCGGTTGATGCGGTCAAAGAAGGCATCAGCCTTCTGGATGCCGACCAGGTAGGCCTCGGTCTGCGACGGCCCGGCGGCCGAGTACTTGTGCAGGGCATCCCGCCCATCGAGCAGGGCGACATCGAAGGCCAGCGCGGGGAACTCGTCCGACACCGCGGCATGCTGCACATACACGGTCCGTATGCCAAACTCGCGTGCCGCATGCATCGCCGTGCGCGTGAACATCGTCGTGTCATTGGAGAGCACCAGCACGCGCGGGCGGTGGCGGGCGAGGTACCGCCGTGTCGTCAGATAGTACCCGAAGGTCAGGAGGTAGTTCGTCAACCCCATGCGCAACGACGTGCGTCGGTAGCCGTCGGCCGTGACCAGGTGCCACAGAAGGATGGGGATGAAGGGCAGCGACAGGAGATAGGCGCGGCCCACGGGATACCTGATGGTGCTCACGGGGGCGGTGCCGAGCATGTCGGCGCCCAGCGCCTTCTGCAGCGGGGCAAGCGCGTTCCCCTGGTTCGTGGAGAAACCGAGGAACAGCACCCAGCGGTGATCCTGCGGCACCGTGGGGCGGGGCATGGCATGGCCGCCGCGGCGGACGTGCCCAAGGAAGTTCGAGAGGTAGCCTGGGAGGCGTGACCCGGGACGTTCGGCACGCTCGCGGTTCTCCTCCACGGCGAACATGTACTTCTTGAACGACTCTGCCGACAGACTGTAGTTGAGGGCGAAGATGTCGAGCCGGAGAGCGCGCAACAATCCGGTCATGCGATGCCTCGGCCAGGTGCGGATGAAAGGGTCATGGGTGTGTGAAGCGTTCGGTGCGTGGATCGCGGCCTACAGGGTGAAGCCGTCGTCGACGATGATGTTCTGCCCGTTGATGTAGCGGGACTTGTCGGAGAGAAGGAACACGAGCGTGCCGCAGATGTCCTGCGGATCCAGCATGCCCTTGTTCTGGCAGTGACGGCGGTAGTTCTCGAGAAAGCGCTCCGGCTGGCGGTCGAGGATGCCGCCCGGGCTGATGAGGTTGATGCGCACGTTCTTCCCGGCATAGTAGCGCACGAAATACCGGCTCATGTGCTGCAGGCCGGACTTGATCACGGCATACTCCACCGAGTTGCGCAGACCTGTTCCTTCATACACATCAAAGCGCGGAGGCACCACGCCATAGATGGACGAGATGTTCACAATGGAGCCGCCGCCATGGCGCGCGAAGTGCATGGCGAACTGCTGCGTGCAGAGGAAGTAGCCGCCGAGATGGAGGTTCACGTTCTCGCAGAAATCCTCGTACTCCACCTCCTCCAGGTCGCGTCCGTAGCGGGCAGTGCGCGGGTAGGCGCCGTTGACGAGCGCGTCCACTCTGCCGTGGCGCTTCATGCAGCGTGCAATGAGGCGCGCGATGGAGGCCTTCGACGTGATGTCGAGCGTCGCGACTTCCACGGAGGCTCCGGGGATGGACGCGAGCATGTCGGCCTTCACCCGCTTCGCCGCCGTGGGATTGACATCGGCGATCACCGCGGTGCCGCCCTCCTCCAGGATGGCGCGCACGAAGGCCCGTCCAAGCAGCCCCGCGCCGCCGGTCACCACAACCACCGTGTTGGTCAGAAGCATGGTTTCTCCGTTGTAAGGATGCCGGTGGAGCGCGGCCCATGCCGCGCCCCGTCAGGCATCGATGATCAGGAAACGAGGCGCTTGAACCCGGCGTGCCGGATGTCGCCTTTGAGCTGGGACTCCACGTCGCCGGCGGCGATGTGCTTCGCCATCTTCGCGAACACCGTGTCGTGCGCGGCGAGGAAGGCGTTGATGATCTCCTCGGTGTGCGCCAGCGAGGTCACCACGGCCATGTCGAGGAGGAAGCCCTGTTCCAGCATCTCCTGGATGTAGTAGGTCTGAAGCGCAAGCGCGTTGTCGTGATCGAAGCCGGCGTAGCTCAGTGTCGGGACACCGTAGATCTTCATCCGGATGCCATGCTCCGCCGCCTTTGCCAGGCGCGCCTCGTTCAACATCGTCCCCATGGCCGTGTTGTGACCGATCACGTCGATGCGCTGCATCTTGTCGATGGCGGCCAGCGCCGCGGCGAAGCCGATGCGCTCGGTCCAGAACGTGGAGCTGATGAAGGTCTCCTGCGCCGCCTCCATCACCGCACGCGTGCCGATGATGGCGCTGATCGGGAAGCCGTTGCCGAGCGACTTGCCGAGGATGGCCATGTCGGGCTTCACACCGAGCAGCAGATGCGATCCCCCGACGTTCGTTCGGTTGCCGAAGGTCACATCGTCGAAGATGAGCACGCAGTGGTACTTGTCGGCAATGGCGCGGACATCTTCCAGGAAGCCCGGCGCCGGCAGGGAGCTGCGCCGTGGTTCCATGATGATCACGCCGATCTCGTCGCCGTGGGCATCCATGAGCGCCTGCAGTTCATCGATCGCATTGTAGTTGAAGGGGAGGATGCTGTCCTTCAGATTCCGGGGCACACCCTTGGGCTGCAGGCCCGGCAGAAGCTGCCCATCGAGATTGGACTCGTTGCCGAGGTTCGCGGACAGGTACCAGTCGTGCCAGCCGTGGTAGCCGGAGAAGGCCACCAGATCGCGCCCGGACGCTGCACGGGCGATGCGCACGGCGATGGAGCATGCCTCCCCACCCGTGCGGGCGAAGCGCGCCATCTCGGCCCACGGATGCACCTCGATCAACTTCTCCGCAAGCTGCACCTCCTCGTAGCTGTTCAGCGTGCACATGCCGCCGTCGTTGATCGCCGCGATCGCCGCAGCGTTCACGTCATCGTCGGCGTACCCCAGCACACAGGCGCCAACACCCATGCCGGCAAAATCGAAGTAGTGCTGGTCCGACAGGTCCCACACTTCACACCCCTTGGCCCTGCGATAGTAGGCGGGCCAGAGCCCCGGGAGAAAGCGCTCCGGTCGCTTCGAGAACAATTGGTTGCCGCCGGGAATGAGGGTTTTCGCCTTCTCGTACAGCTCGATGCCTTTATTCATGGTCCGTCGCTCCTTTGATGATGTCGAGATGTTGCAGTGTTGTTTCAACGATCGCCATGTCGAACGCTTCGTCGATCTCGATGGATTTCCAGCGGGGAACAACGTAGGGCATGGTGCGGCTGTGAAGGAATCCCCCCTCCCGAAGCAGCACCTGCACGTCGGAGATGTAGAGCGACCCTTCGAAAAAGAACAGATCAGGGATGTCCTGCCTGCGGTACGGCGTCTTCCAGTCCTCACGCGCGTAGGGCACGAGCACGCCGGCCTCGTTCACACGCGCGCAGAACACCGGATGTGTGGCCTCCACCTTGCACACACCGACGATGGCGTCGGCGGTGTCGCGGTGCGCATCAAGCCGTTCGAGCGCACGATCCACGTCGGCGGATTCGGTCAGCGGCGAGGTCGGCTCCAGCAGCAGCAGGTAGTCGTACACATCACCCTGCGCGTGCAGGAACTCGATGGCGTGCTGCATGAAGGCGAAGGATGGCGCAGTGTCGCTGGCCAGCTCCGCCGGCCGCAGGAAGGGCACATCGCACCCATGCTGGCGCGCAACATCGGCGATCTCCGCGTCGTCGGTGGAGATGATGACCCGGTCCACATACCGTGAACCGCGGGCCGTCATGATGGGGTAGGACACGAGGGGTCTGCCGTCGAGTGGCAGGATGTTTTTGCGGGGCAGCCCCTTGCTGCCTCCTCTCGCCGGGACGAGGGCGAGAACCCGTTTGTCATGAATCATACGTGAACCTTTGCAGTGTTTTTCTGTATTCCTCCCACTCGCCGGTGTCCTTCCAGGCGTTCTCACCTATGGGGAACACACCGACCTTCTCGCCCCGTGCCATCGCATCCTCCACCAGGTGCGTCATGTGATACATGCGCCCCTCGGGGATGAGCTCCAGCATGGCGGAATTCGCCACATACATGCCCGTGTTCACGAGCACGTCATACACCGGCTTCTCCGTCATCGCGCGGAGCTGCCCCCCCACCTCGATCTCGCACACACCGTAGGGGATCTTCACATGCTTGAGCGATCCGACGATGGTGATGGCGTTCCCCTCCGCCACATGGTAGTCGCAGATGCTGTTGTAGTCGGCATCGATGATGATGTCACAGTTCGTCACCACCACGCGCTCCGAAAGCCGCCCCTGCAGATAGCGCAGGCTCCCCGCCGTGCCAAGCGGCTGCGTCTCGTCCACGTAGGTGATGCCATACTCCGGCTGCAATTCCTCGAAGTAGGACTTGATGATCTTCGACTTGTGATTGACCGTGATATAGAAGTGCTCCGCGTGATATGCGCGGAACTTGTCGATGATGATCTCGAGAATCGTCCGGTCGCCGATGGGGATGAGCGGCTTCGGCAGGATCTTCGTGAAGGGATCGAGCCGCGTCCCGCGCCCGCCGGCCATGATCACCACGTCCGCACCAAGCGGGCGTGTCTCCACATGATGTTCACGGGAGAACACATCACTCCAGAACACGATGTCGACGAGGCGCCCGTCGTCATCCACCACGGGAATGGCCGTGAACTTCCTGGTGATCATCGTGGCCGCCACCTCCTCCACATTGTATCCGGGGGCGGCCGTGAAGGGCTTCGTGTTGCAGATGCGCTCGACGCGTGCGTTGAGCTTGCCGTTGGAAAGGATCCAGCGCCGGATGTCACCATCGGTGAGCGTGCCCAGAAGCCGGTCCGTCGTGTCCGCCACAAAGAGGATCTTGTTGCCCGTGTTGTCGAGCATGACCAGCGCGGACTTCAGATCAAGATCCGGTGGAATGCAGTACTGTCGCAGGTCGTCACGCATCCTTGAAATCCTCCCATGTCAGCAGTTCGTCAGCATCCTTGTCACGACGCACGGTGAGTCCCGTCACTGCATCAAGCAGCAGCGGGCTGATGCCGCCGCCCGGGCGTTTCACGAGCAGCATGTCGCGCGTCACGCGCTCCCCCGCGGCGATGGGCCGTGCCGCCACCAGGCTCTTGCGCGCCACGGTCATGATGTCCCGTTCGCTGGCGGTCGGTGCCTTCACACCGTCGCCCATCGCCCGCTCCACGTTCCGGATCGCATGCACCATGGCGGCGAACATCGGCGGCTCCAGCGAGGCGCGATGATCAGGCCCCTCCATGCCGCGGTCCAGCGTGAAGTGCTTCTCGATCATCACCGCACCGAGCGCCACCGCGGCCGTCGGCACCTCGATGCCCTCCGTGTGATCCGAGTACCCCACCGGGAGACCGAATGCCGCCCGCAGTGCGCCCATGGCGCGCAGGTTCACCTCGGCCGGGGGGCAGGGGTAGTTCGTGGTGCAGTGCAGAAGCGTGATGGGGGGGAACACCGGATGCTCCGCAATGCCCGCCCGCTGGAACACGCGCACCGCCTGCTCGATCTCGCCGATGGTCGCCATCCCCGATGAAAGGATCACCGGTTTCCGGTGCCCGGCCATGCACTCCAGCAGCGGCAGGTTGTCGATGTCCGACGACCCCACCTTGAACACCGGCAGCAGACGCTGCGTGGCATCCGTGCTCGGGATGTCGGCCGTGGTGGTCAGGAACATGATGCCCGCCTCGTCGCAGTGCGCCTTGAGCACGGCGAAGTCCGCGTCGGTCAGCTCGTACCGACGGATCATGTCGAGCTGGCTCTCGACCACGCCCTCCATGTTCCGCTCCTGATAGGATGCCCGTGCCGCGCCGCGCGACACGATGAGCTCCGATCGGAAGGTCTGGAACTTCACCGCATCAGCGCCGGCGGCCTGCACCGCGTCGATCAGGGCATGCGCCGTCGCCAGGTCGCCGTTGTGATTGATGCCGGCTTCGGCGATGATGAACGTTCGTGTCATCGGTCGTCCCGTTGAATGAGTCGTTTGATTTTTGCCGCATCGCTGGTGTCGAGGTCGCGCAGGATGGCACAGATGCGCTCCGCCGCGGTGCCGTCACCGAAGGCGAAGGGCATGTCTGCAAGCGGGGCGCGGAACGCAGCATCGCGTGCGCGGGCGATGGCCGCACGGATCGCGTCCACCTCCTGCCCGCAGTCGATCACGCTCGCATGCCGCACCCGCCCCTTCTGCCGCGTGCCGATGTTCACCGTGGGGATGCGGTAGAAGGGCACCTCCGCCACACCGCTCGAGCTGTTGCCCAGCACGAACTCCAGATGCGGCATGAGACTGTGAAACCGGACGTATCCCAGCGAGGGCACGAAGCGGCTGCCCGGGAGGCCGGCCATGCGCCGCCGGATGACGGCCATGATGGCCTCGCGGTCGCGGTCGATGTTCGGTGCCGTGATCACCACCTGCAGTCCGCTCCCGGCGAGAGCATCGAAGATGTTCTCCATCTGCATCCCCGCATCCATGCCGGCGTCGAGCGTCACGGGATGATGCGTCAGCATGATGGTCGGCAGCGCCGGATCCAGATCGAGATCGTGGAACAGCTCCGCGCGCGGGATGCGCTCCAGCCGGTGCATCGTGTCGGCTGCGAGCGTGCCGGTCACATGGACGCGGTGCGGCTCCTCGCCGAGACTGATGACGTTGGCACGGTACTCCTCGCAACTGACACAGTGCACATGCGCGGCCTTCGTGAGCATGTGGCGGATCTGCTCGTCGAGCGCCCCCTCCGAGATCTCCCCACCGAAGAGGTGCACGATGATCCGCCGATGGAGGATGGCCGCAAGCGCGATGGGCAGCATCTCGAACCGATCACCCAGCAGCACCACCGCGTCCATCGGATGCTCCCGGAAGATGCGCGCCAGCTCCAGACTCTCGATGCCCGTGGCCCGGCACAGTGAATGCTCGCTGTCGTCGTTCAGGAAGAAGTCGAAGGTGTCCGCCGGTGCCAGCACGCGCTCCACCTCGGTGATCGTCCGCCCGTGCTCGGGGGCAAGATGCGTCCCACCGGCAAAGAGCAGTGTCTCGATCGCCGGTTCACGGCGCAGGCGCTCCAGGAGCGGGGCGTAGACACCGAAGTCTGCGCGTGTGGTGGTGAAGATGCCGATGCGTTTCATGGTTTCGTGTGGGGATGGCGTGTCGTTTGCCCTATTCGCGCTCCGAGCGGGAGATGCTCGTGTTGGGCCTGCCCTGATGGAGGATCTTCGCCGGCACCCCGGCAACAACACAATCCGGTTCCACCGATTTTGTCACACAGGAGCTGGCGCCCACCACCACGTTGTCGCCCAGTGTCACCTCGCGGATGAAGGCATTCGCCCCGATCTGGCAGGCCTGCCCGATGGTGGCGCCCCCGTTGATGGTCACGTTCGGACTCACAATGGTGAAGTCGCCCACGGTCACGGCATGCCCCAGCACCACGTGGATGTTGAGCATCACGAAGCTGCCGATGCGGCAGCCCACGGTGAAATCCGTGTAGCGGCCCACCACCACGCCCTCGCCCAGCGTGTGGGAGCGATGCACGCGCACTGTGGGGGAGATGAGCGTCGCCCAGCGTGTGCCACCCGCCTGCACTTCCGTCACCACCCGGCGACGAAGCTGTGCATCGCCGAAGGCCACCACGGCACGGGCGTTCGGGAAGCGCCCGATGTCCGCATACGATCCGAGAACGGGGTATCCGAGGATCTCCTCCTCGCGACCGGCGAGGTAGTCGTCGAGAAACCCGATGAGGTTCCACTCCTTCCGGGCGTCGTTGATCTCCTCAACGAGCCACGCGATTTCCTGGCCGAGACCGCCCGCGCCAAGGATGATGAGATCGTTCATGTCCTTCTCCGGCTGTGTTGGATGGAAAGAAGTGTGGCGTGACGGCCCTCACACCGGCAGGCGCAGCACCTCGATGACGCGGGCACGCTGGTCGGCTGTCAGGTTGGTGGAGCAGGGGATGTTCAGCGTGCAGGCCAGCAGCTCCGGCGCCCGCTCGATGCGGTGGGCCTCGCAGTGGCGGTATGGCGTCTGCAGGTGATTGAGGTGCCACACGGGACGGCTCTGGATGCCGTGCGCTTCGAGGTGCGCCATGGTCTGCTCGCGGTCGCGCCCGTACAGCGCGGGATCGATCTGCATCGCATACATCCACCGGTTGTTGTCGGCATACGATGGCACGGCGGCCATCGTCAGACCGGGGATGCTCTCGAACGCCCGTGCATACGCGTCGAAATGTTCGCGCTTCACCGCAAGGAATGCCGGCATGCGCTCGAGCTGCGCCACGCCCATGGCCGCCTGCACGTTGGTGAGGCGGTAGTTGTACCCGACGGCGCCGTGCACGAAGCGTTTCTCGTCGTCCTTCGCCTGCGTCGTGAGGTAACGCGCCCGCGCGGCCAGCGCCGCATCGTCGGTCACGATCATCCCCCCACCGCCCGTGGTCATGATCTTGTTGCCGTTGAACGAGAAGCAGCCCACTGTGCCCACCGTGCCGGTATGCCTGCCCGCAATCGTTCCCGACACGTACCGCGTCCCCAGGCTCTCGGTCGCATCCTCCACCATCGGGATGCCGTGCCCGGTGCAGAACGCCGCGAGTCCGTCGAGGTCGCACGCGTTTCCGAACACGTGCACCGGCATGATGGCCCCGATGCGCCGCTGCGTGCGGCGGTTCCATGCACTGCCGTCCCGCTGCTCCGTCTCCTCGCCGATGAAGCGCCGGACCTTCTCCACGTCCATTGTGTAGGCATCGTCACTGTCCATGAACACCGGCACGGCGTTGCAGTACTGGATCGCATTGATGGACGCGATGAAGGTGAGCGTCGGAACGAGCACCTCGTCTCCCGGCTGCACACCCGCGAGCTGCAGCGCCACATGCAGCGCGGCCGTGCCGTTCACCGTGGCGATGGCATGCCGTGCGCCCGTGTAGGTGGCGAACTCCTGCTCGAAGCGTGTCACAAAGCTGCCGACCGACGACACCCAGCCGGTGTCGAGACATTCACGAACATAGGTCCACTCGTTGCCCTCCACCGAGGGCACGGACAGCGGGATGAACTCAGACATTGTACCGCCCCGGTTTGTAATGCTCCATGGATCGTTTCAACCATTCCGCCGTCGCCACCAGTCCGCTGCGCAGTGTGTGGGCGGGACGCCAGCCCGTGTGCGTCATCAGGCGGGTGTTGTCGCACCAGAGGCGCTCCACCTCGGACTGCGCGGGCCGCAGGCGCCTGGCGTCCGTCTCCACCTCCACCCCGGCGCCAAGCACGTCGGCGATGAGCGCCACGAGATCGCGGATGGTGATCTCCTCGTTCATCCCGATGTTCGTCGCTGATCCAATCAGCGCGTCACAGCCGAGGATGGCGAGAAAGCCCGCAGCCGTGTCATGCACAAACGTGAGGTCGCGCGTCGGATCGAGGCTCCCGAGCGACAATGTGCGCCGGCCGGCGAGGATCTGCGACATCACCGTCGGGATGATGGCCCGTGCCGACTGCCGCGGTCCGTAGGTGTTGAACGGCCGCACCACCTTCACCGGCATCCCGAATGACTTGTGATAGCTCAGCGCGAGCTGGTCGGCTCCCACCTTGGTGGCCGCGTAGGGCGACTGCCCCACGGCGGGATGGGCCTCGTCGATCGGCACATGCTGCGCCGTGCCGTAGGTCTCACTCGTCGAGGTGACCAGCACCTGCGAGAGGCCGTGGATGCGCGCCGCCTCCAGCACGTTGTAGGTGCCCTCCACATTGGTCTTCACATAGGCGAGGGGGGATACATAGGAATACGGGATGCCGATGAGCGCGGCCAGGTGAAGCACACCATCGCAGTCCGCCATGCCGCGCGACACGGAATCAAAGTCCCGCACGTCGCCCGCGATCACCTCGATGTGGTCGCGCACGGGCGATTCCTCGAGCCATCCCCAGTGCGAGCGGGAATTGTAGTGCACAAAGGCACGCACCTCATGCCCCGCCTCGACACAGGCCTCGGTCAGATGCGAGCCGATGAATCCACCGGCCCCGGTGATGAACAGCTTCACGTCGGTGTCTCCTTACCGTTTGACAGCGGGATGCGAATGCTCCTGAACGCCGAGCGCCCGTGCGCTGCGGATGGCATGCGCCAGCTCGATCGAGGGAGCGGCATCCCGAAGGGTGAATCCCCGCCCCGCCAGCACCTCGCGATAGACGGCGGTGTGCAGGTCGGAGAAATGTGGGCTGAACTCCAGCTCCTCATCATCCACACGGATGGATCGGTACGTCCGGGCATCGTCGTTGACCGTGGCGGGCAGGTCCTGTGCATCGATTGAAAGGAACCAGCGCACATCGGCGCGTTCCAGCATGAGGCAGCCGGCCTGGCGGCGCGCCTCCGCCACATGCACCTCCTGCGCCTGCACGCCGCCGAACATCCAGATGAGCAGATCGAAGAAGTGGATGCCGATGTTCGGCACGATGCCGCCCGATTTCTCCATCGATCCCTTCCACGAGAAGTCGTACCAGCGGCCGCGCGAGGTCACATAGGTCAGCTCCACCTGGTGCCGGTTCGCAGAGGTGGCGTAGCGCCCGCGCAGAGCGATGAGGTCGGGATGATG
Source organism: uncultured Chromatiales bacterium (assembly GCA_964449305.1). Lineage (GTDB taxonomy): Bacteria > Bacteroidota > Ignavibacteria > SZUA-365 > CAYQST01 > CAYUYM01. The sequence continues at coordinate 58,157 of CAYUYM010000005.1, forward strand.
CCGCAGTTGCAGCACGGGATGAATGGCCAGGCCGGTCTCCGCCTCCATCACCGCGAGGGCTTCGAGGTTCCATGGATTCAGCACAAGCGGCTTCTCGCAGATCGCCCGCGCACCGATGCGCAAGGCGAAGCGGATGTGCGCATCGTGGAGGTAGTTCGGCGAGCAGATGCTCACATACTCCACGCGCGACCCCGTTCCGGCGCGCCGCAGCTTCTCGAGGTGCCGGTCGAAGCGTTCAAACTCGGTGAAGAAACTGCAGTCCGGGAACCACTCGTCCAGCAGGCCCACGGAATCATGCGGATCCAGTGCTGCAACAAGCTCACCCCCCGAATGACGGATGGCCTTGATGTGCCTCGGTGCCACATAGCCGGCGGCACCGATCAGGGCAAAGTGTGGTGACATGGCGGATGTGTCCGGAGCATTGCGGAATCACGCCGGACGTTGTTGGTTGGTTGATGGTGCTGGTGGATATCGCGGGTCATGATTGGTTCGATACTCGTCGGAGTATCAGATCCTCCAACTCTGAGGTCGGGATTCTGCTTCCTGGTGAACTGTTGCATTGTCCATCCATCTGCCTCCTCAAAAACGCCTGAAACGGTGAACGCCCCTCGGGATGAATGGTTTCCCTCGACGCAGGGTGGTCATGAGGTGCTGAAGTCGATCCCATTCCTCCCCTGTGCATGAGCGCTGCCGCCTCCTGCCAATGATCTTCATCGAGTCCATCTCATGCTCCCAGCATCGTGAGGACGTACGCATCCAGACCGATTCCGGCTTCGTCCCTGGCCGACACAATCGGCTCCGCCACCGGCCAGCGGATGCCGATCGCGGGATCGTCCCAGCGGATGCTGATCTCGGATTCCGGGTGATAGTACGCTGTGCACTTGTACACAAACTCCGCGGTATCCGACAGCACCACAAAGCCGTGGGCAAAACCGGGCGGGACCCACAACTGGCACCTGTTTTCATCGGTCAGAATGGCAGATTCCCAGCGACCGAAGGTCGGGGATGTGGGGCGCAGGTCCACGGCCACATCCCACACGTCACCC
>CAYUYM010000006.1:0-57460 GCA_964449305.1 uncultured Chromatiales bacterium
TTCGGATGGCGAACGGAGAGGGTGGCAGGGTGTACGGATAATGAGTTGACAGTTGACAGTTCCTGGCTCCCGGGGGGGAGGAGGAACGGTCATTACTCTCTCCCGGGATCGCCGACCTCCCAATCGGGGGTGGCGACACGGATTTCTTGGAGATGGCCCTTCGCCTGTGCCAACCGGTGTTGACAGCCACGCACGCCTTTCGTGTGTTGATCACACGTCGCTCTTTGAGCGAACCCCAAAATCATCGCTGCTTGCCAGCCGGATCGTCGTTGAGGAACTGCGGACGTGGTACATCGGCGAATGCAGCCCCGGGACAGGGCGTACAAACGGGGTGCACGGGGGCACCCCGAGACATGGAGCAGGGGGGGGCCCGGGATGCCTTCGTCACGTATATTGCGGTTATCCGAAATGTCGGGCCGTGGCCGGCGCATGTTTCACCACCAATCCCCATGTCGCTCATGAACGTCTCCTCCATCTTCACGGCGTTGCTGCAGGTGGCTCCAAACACTGCACCTGTCATCAACACAGCGGAACTCACCGTGCTGTTTCAGAAGGCCGGGATCAGTCTCCTCATCGGCGCGCTCATCGGCATTGAGCGCGAACGCGATCCCGCATTCCGGGATCAACTGTTCGCCGGACTGCGCACATTTCCCCTCATCGCGCTGCTCGGCTTCCTCTCGGGTCTCCTCGGGTATGTCTTTTCTCCGGTGGTGTACATCGTTCTGGCAGCCGGGTTCCTTGGTCTGATCATCGTCTCCTACGTGTTCTCCGTCAGGCAGGGGTGGTTTGGATCCACGAGCGAGGTGACGGCCATCCTCGTCTTCGTGCTGGGGACGCTGGTGTTCTGGGAGTTCTATGCCCTCTCGATCGCCGCTGCCGTGGTGGTGATGCTGTTTCTCTCCTTGAAGGCACCCCTGCAGCGCTTTCTGGATCGCGTCAACACGGAGGACATTTATGCCACCATCAAGTTCGCGATCATCACAACCATCGTTCTTCCCATCCTCCCCAACGAGACCATGGGTCCGCTGGATGTGCTGAACCCGAGACACATCTGGTACATGGTGGTGTTGATCGCCGGCATCAGCTTTGCCGGGTATCTGCTGGTGAAAATCTACGGGTCGCATCGCGGGATCTCGCTGACAGGACTGCTTGGTGGTCTTGTGTCGAGCACGGCGGTCACCCTGTCGTTTTCGCAGAAGAGTCGCGAGGCGGAGCAACTTTCGCGCACCTTCGCTTCGGCCATCATTCTCGCCTGCACCATCATGTATCCCCGCGTGCTCCTGCAGGTGGCGGTGGTGAACCAGTCTCTTCTCGCCATGCTGTGGCCGCATCTCGCCGGGCTGACCGCGGCGGGAGTGCTGGTGAGTCTCTGGCTCATGCGCGGATCGCGAAGTCAACAGACGAGTGCAGTGAAGCTTGAGAACCCCTTCGAGCTGAAATCGGCCATCAAGTTCGGGCTGGTGTTCGCGGTGATCCTGTTTGTGGCGAAGGCCGGGCAGATGTACTTCGGCGACAACGGCGTGTACCTCGCGGCGGCGCTGGCGGGCATCACCGATGTGGATGCGATCACGCTCTCGATGGCCTCGCTGGCGAAGGGGGCGATCGCGGAGACGACCGCATCCACCGCCATCCTTCTGGCCATCGTCACGAACACGCTCGTGAAGGCGGGGATGTCCATCATGCTCGGAGCGGTGGCCCTGCGCAGGTATGCCATTCCCGGGTTCGGTGTGTTGTTTCTCACGGGAGCGGCGATGGTGGTGTGGCTTGTGTTCCAATAAAGGAACGGATTGTTTTCGAGGAAGGGGGTGGCTATTTTTTCGATCTTGAGGAAGATTGTGTCCATTGGAGATCGCCTATGTTCCGCCCCCGCCTTTCGCTTTTCGCGCTCACCGCTCTTCTCGTTTTTCTCACCGTACATTCATCCGCCCAGTGGACAAAACAGACGATCACACCTGCCGCCCAGGGGCAGCAGTGGGGGATCGCGATGTTCGACACATCGCAGGGGGTGTCGGTGGGGAAGAAGGAATACGTGGGCCCCCTGAATTTCATCACCGGCATCATCAAGAAGGTGCCGGGGAGCATGGTGTGGACGCCGGTGGATTCGTCCGCCTTTTCACCCGCCCTGCGGCATTACTCGGGAACCGCATCAGGCTTCTGGTCCGGCGTGTGCGCGCTACCCTCGGGTGTGTCGTTTGCCTGCGGCGACGGATTGCGTGATTATCACGCCATATACAAGAGCGCGGATTTTGGTGCCACATGGGCGTTGAAGGTGGGTGGTCTTCCAACCGGCTCTGCGAATGTGAAGACTCTGTTCGACATCTTCTTCCTCAACGACAACCAGGGCGTCGTGGTCGGTGCAAACGGAGTGGCCTATTACACGGCAGACGGCGGCACCACGTGGAGCAGCATCGCCACGGGCACGACCAACAGTCTCTACGGTGTGCACTGCGCCGGCGGTGTGTGGTTCCTCACCGGGGCGAGCAAGACCATCCTCACCTATGTCAGTGGTGCCGCCGCCGCGACTGCCGTGCCCGCTGCCGCGCTGGCCGCCTTCCCCAGCGCCCAGATCGAGGGTGTGTATTGCACCGACCCGAACACGGCCTTCTTTGGCATCGGCCCCCTGGTGGTCCGCACCACCGACGGTGGAACATCCTTTGCGGCACTGCCGGCGATGACACCGGCACCACCGACCGGCATTCTGACCGTGCGTTTCTTCGACCAGAACAGCGGATGGGCGGCGGGTGACTATGCGAACATCTACAACACCACAGATGCCGGCGTCACGTGGACCAAGTACTCCGGCCAGCCGGCCGGCGGTGGCTCGGGCTCCATCACGCGTCTGAGCTTCCCCATTCAGGACATCGGATACGCGAGCGGTCCGCTCGCCACCTCGCAGGCGTGGATCCTCCGCTGGACACCCCCATCAACTCCCGACATCTCCACATCCGACACATTGGCCGACTTCGGGGATGTGGTGTGCGGGAATTTTGTGGACATCACACTCGCCATCAACAACTCCGGAAACGATGGGTTGAGCATTGCCGCGGGAGGAATCGTTCTCCCCGCCGGATTCACCCTCCTGCCACCGGACATCCCACCGTTCATGATTCCCCAGGGTGGCACGCAGAACATCACCGTGCGCTGGACGCCCAAACCCAATCAGGCAGATTCCATCGCCTCCACTGCGAAGATCACCATCACCTCCAATGATGGCGCACATTCTCCGTGGACCATCAGACTCAAAGGCAGGCGCAACTATGCAAAGATGACGCTCGGCACACCATCCGGCTTCCCCCACGCCTGCATCAACGACGCATCGCTTGGTGACATTCCCTACACGGTGGCGGGGAATGAAGATCCGCTGCTCCTGGGATTCGAACATGTCTCCGGCGACAATGAATTCACGCTGCTGGATCCACCCATCGGAATCGCCCTCACGGGTCCGGGGATGTTGAAGATCCAGTTCACCCCCACCATCCGCGGAAATCGCACCGGCAGGTACCGGGTCATCTCCGGCAATGCGGCCTGTCCGGACACACAGATCGTGGTGCTGACAGGGCTCGGCCTCGCACCTTCCATCGCCATCCTCACGCCGCCCATCGATCTGGGGCGGACCTGTGCAGGGCGGCAGGTGGACCGGGAATTCCTCATCGTGAACAACGGCGATGTGGTGGAGTATGTTGATGCCATGACACTCGTCTCCGGATCGTCTCTCTTCTCCATTGAATCCCCCACCTTCCCATCCCGCCCGCTGGGCGTGGGTGACACGCTGCATGTGCAGGTGATGTTCAAACCCGGGCCGGGCGATGTGGGAGTGTTCACTTCGCAGTGGACCATCACCGTGCGCACAGACCAGCCCTCCCCCAACGGGTGCACTCAAGATTTCCCCATCGAATTCCGCGCGGAGTCGGTCGTCCCGATGGTGACAGTGGATCCACAGCCGGTGGATTTCGGGCCGGTGGTGACGGGCACCGTCCAGCTCCGCACCGTGAAGGTGACCAACACCGGCACGAGTGCGATCAACGTCAACACCATCAAGCTCGGGGCCGGCTTCCCCTCGTTGACCATCCTGAGCGCCCCGCCCATCCCGCGCATGCTGTTCCCCGGCGACAGCATCGTGCTCACCCTGCGATACGCACCACTGAAGGCCGAGACGCTCATGGTGAGCGTATCCGTGGGATACAACGACCCCTGTTCTGATGCGGTCATCATCCCGGTGCTCGGCGAGGGGACGGCCGCGCCGAAGATCGTGGTGCAGAACACACTGGATCTTGGATTGCAGCAGTGCTCCGATCCCATCCGGAAGACCTTCGTGATCCGGAACATCGGAGACGGCCCACTGCAGGTTGCCACCATGAAGTTCTATGGTCCACCACCGATGCCGTTCAAGCTCCTCGATCCCAATCCACCGCTGACCTTGAACAAGGGAGATTCGGTGGTGGTGACCATCGAGTTCAGCGCCGCGATCAACAGCGATTACACCGCGGAGTTGCGCCTGGGGCACAACGACCCGGCGAAAAACTACGAGTCCGTTGTGCAGTTGCATGCCCTGCGCCAGGGACCGGCGATGAGCGTGGAGGGAGACACATCGACCGTGCTGACCGCCTGTGTGGGCCAGTCGCAGACACGGCAGTTCACCATCCGCAACACCGGTGCGGGGTCCATCATTGTGGACACGATCCGCGTGATCACCGGCATGAACGACTTCGACGTGGTGGGGGTGACGCTGCCCGACACGATTCCGGCAGGCGGGACGCAGACCTTCACCGTGATGTTTGCTCCGGAGAATCCCGGCGGCTTCAGTGCACGGATCGAGGTGCGTGCGAAACCCTGTTCGCTTGTCGCTGTGATCCACCTCGTGGGGCAGGGCAACCAGGCTCTCCCTCTTGTCACGCCGACGCCCATCGACTTCGGCACGGTGCAGGCTGGTGGCTCGTCGCAGAAGCCGGTGTCGATCAGCAACCCAGGATCGCAGACCATCCGGATCGAGCGTGTGCGCATCGAGCCGCCGACAGCGGGGGTGAGTTTTGTGGGGGCGCCGCCGACGCAGGTGGATCTTGCCGCGGGTGGCAACCTTGCGCTTGCGGTGCAGTACGCGCCGACCGTGGTGGGTCCGCTCCACGCATGGCTCTGTGTGGAGGTGTCGTCGCCCTGTCCGGACACGATCTGCGTGGAGCTCCTCGGGCAGGCGCAGTCGAGCGGCATCGCCCTGAGCCGCAGCGCTCTTGATCTCACGATGGATCCGTGCAGCATGGCATCCTCGTGCGACACGGTCCGTCTTGCCAACACCTCGCTCGGGACGGTGACGGTGAACGAGCTTTCCATTGCGCCCGCCGGAGGCGTCTTCCGCATCCAGGGGCTGCCTTCCACGCCGTTCACCCTTGCAAGCGGGGAATCCCGTCTGCTCACGATCTGTGCCCTGCCGCCACTGGTGGGCACGGCGAGGGAGAAGCTTGTGGTGAAGAGCACCGATGGCAACACACCGGTGCTGGAAATGCCGCTGAACGGCATGCGTGATTCGTCGCGCATCACTGCGGCGCAGAACCGGCTGGACTTCGGGACGCTCGCACACTGCGAGGCGACGAAGGAACTGACGCTGACCATCAGCAACACCGGAACGATTGCCGAGAATGTGACGGAGCACCGGCCGCTGACCGCACCATTCACCGCATCACTGCCACTGAGGCTCGCCGCTGGTGAGACGCAGCAGGTGACGGTGCGCTTCACACCGGTGACCGAGGGCGACTTCCTCGACACCCTGTGGATACAGACCGAGCGCTGTGGCGTGCTCATTCCCATCGAGTGCCATGGTGCATGGTACCGCCAGAATGCATCAGCCTCCCCCACACGACTCACCTGGTCCGGCATCCCCGTGGGATCGAACCAGACGAAGACCTCGACGCTGACCAACCTCAACGTGCCGCTCGTGCGCGTGGAACGCATCGTGATCCTGCCCGCAGGTCCGTTCAGCACAGCCACCGGCGTGCCTGCACAGGTGGACTCCGCGGGGACGCTTCCGCTGGACTTCGTCTTTGCGCCCACGGCGCAGGGGCCAGCTGCCGCGATCGCCCGCGTGATCCTCGACACGCCCTGCCGCGACACCATTGTGATCGAGCTCAGCGGCACGGGCATCGACAAGGGCCTCGTGTTTCTCCGCGGCGGGCTGGCGTTCAACGCGCTCGCACAGTGCGAAACACAGACGCTGGAGGACACGCTGGTGAACACGGGCTCATCCCTCTTCACCCTCACCGCCGCCTCATTCACCGGCACCGGCGCATCAGGCTACACGCTTCTGAACCCGATCACAGCAGACGAGCCTCTGACGGGCGGAGCGAAGCGCATCTTCACGATTCGCTTCACACCCGGACCAGGCACCGACCAGCCCGTGAACGCCCAACTCACCGTGACGACCACCGACGCGAACCAGCCGACCATGGATCTGCCGCTCACCGGTTCACGCCGCACACTGCGGACCCCCGTGGATCAGACCGTGTCGGTGGGAAGCGTCCCGACGGGACAGCCGGCGCAGGGACAGGTGACGCTGACCAACACCGGAGCGCGTGCGGTGACCTACACCGCAGCCGCATTCCCCGCGAATGTCAGCACCACACCGGCCCCGCCGTTCACCATCCCGGCGGGTGGCAGCCAGCTTGTGACCATCACCATCACACCTGCTGCTGCAGGTGCCTTTTCAGAGACCGCGGTGTTGCGCGTGACGGCGCCTTGTGAGGATTCGACGCGCGTGACGGTGACGGGGACGGCGACGAATCAGGGTGGCGTGGTGCGGCAGACATCGGCCGACTACGGGCTCTCCCCTGCATGCGGCGTGGTGACGCGCACCGTGACCGTGGTGAATGCCACGACGAAGACGCAGCGCATCACCGACATCCGCACCAGCGGTGGCGACTCCACCAATTTTGTGGTGATCGCACCGACACTGCCGCGCGATGTGGCTGCGGGGGATTCGGTGATTGTGACGATCGAATTCCGGCCCGCGTCCGCCTCACGTGTCTACACGACATCGGTGGTGACAACGCACACCGCTGGAGGAAATGATGGAAGCGTGCGTTCCACGCTCACCGCCGCCTCCGAGCGTGCGCTGCTCACCGCAGCCGCACTGCCGCTCGACGCCGGCACGGGGCAGGTGGGCACGCGTGTGACGCGCGTGGTGCAGGTGAGCAACACCTCATCGCTTCCCCTCATCATCGGCACAGCCACGCTCACCGGCATGACGATCACCTCCACCACGCCGGCATTGCCTGCCACGGTGGCGCCCAACGGCACGCTGGACCTGACCATCGAGTGGACACCGCAGGCCGTGGGCATCACCACGGACACGCTTGTGGTGCAATCCACGCAGCCGTGCCCCGAGCGCATGGCCTTTGCCATGGCGGGCACCGGGCAACCCGCGGACGTCGTGCAGACGGCGCTCGCGATCCCCGTGCTCGAGGGGCGTGTGGACGAGAGGATTCTGATTCCCGTCCAATCCTCCGCGGATCTCGGAGGCGCGGGGACGCAGTCATGGTCGGGCGCCGTGCGTTTCAACCGCACGATGCTCCATCCGCTGCGGGTGGTGAAGGAGGGCTCACTCTCCGCCGACATGCCCACGGTGACGATGGCGTACGACCACAAGACCGGCACGGTGCAGCTTTCGGGATCCGGCGCCCAGGTGCGCGCCGGCTCGGGGCCGCTGGTGTATGTGGAGGCGCTCGTGCTTGTCGGCAACGCCCTGCAATCGCCGCTGGACATTGATCCTGCGTTTGACTTCACCTCGGGTCGTGCACGCGTGAGTGCGCGGAACGCGGGCGTGTTCCACCTTGTCGGCTACTGCACGGGGCAGGGCAACCGCCTCGTGAAGATCGACGGCACCTTCCAGTTGCGGCAGAACCATCCGAACCCCTTCAACCCAACGACGGACATCGACTACTCCATCGCGGGGGATGGCTCCGTGCTGCTCACCGTGCATGACGCGCTGGGGCGGTGTGTGGCGACGCTGGTGGATGAACCGCAGCGTGCGGGCGAGCACAGCGTCCACTTCGATGCATCCGGGCTCCCGTCGGGAGTCTACCATTACCGCCTTGTCAGCGGGCGCTTCACTGATGTCCGCACCATGATCGTGAACCGATGATGCACCACCTCCATCCCGCACTCTTTCCCACAACGTCTTCTTCCACGAGCATTATGAAACGCACACTCGTACTTCTCCTGATTCTCACCACCGCGGTCGCCGCCCAGGAGGCCGACGTTTCACAAAAATCCGTACCACGCTTCGGCATCGTCCTCGGCCCACAGTTCTCGCTGCACAGCGGCACCTTCAGCGTGTATGAAGGCAGCACGGTGTGCGGCACCTTCGAGAAGGGGGATGGAGTGGGATTGCGTGCCGCAGGACTCCTCGAGTTGCCGCTCACATCCTCGATGATGCTGGGTGCGCGTGCGGGCTACGCGGATTTCTCCGGGTCCTTCGAAAACACACTGCGGCTGGGGTCGGCGATCAAGACGGACGGCACCCTGACCGACGCGAAGGTTCGTCAGACCTACACGCACACACTGGCCTACCTCTTTCTTGAGCCGTCGCTGCTGTGGTTCCCGATTGACGCGCTTCCCCTGCATCTCTCCCTCGGCGTGCCTCTCGGCTTCGCGATGACGAAGACCTTCACGCAGGAGGAGACGATGACGGACCCGATGGATGCGACCTTCACCGACGGAGCGCGGGCGCATCAGATTGCATCGGGCGACATTCAATCGTCGAACACGATGCGCGTGGCGGCCGCAGCGCGGGCGGGGTACGACATCGCACTGACGCGCTCGCTGCTGCTCACGCCCGAGGTGGGCTACGAGCTTGCGCTGACCAAGGTGCAGACAGCGGACAACTGGCGTGCCGCGGCACTGACGCTGGGGGTTGCGTTGAAGTGGGCGTTGATGCCGCCGCCGAAGGAGGTTCCACCGCCGCCGCCGCCACCACCCCCCCCGCCACCCCCACCGCCGACGGTGCTTCCGCTCGCGGTGGACCTTGCGGTGCGCGCCCGGACTGCGGACGGGAAGGTGGAGCCACTCTCGACGATCACGATCGAAGAGGTGCGGACAGTGGAGCGCTTCCCCTTGCTCAACTACATCTTTTTCGCGGAGAACGAGGCGGATGCGCCCATGCGGCAGCGGCTCCTGACGCCGGCCGAGATGACGGAGTTCACCGTGGATGATGCAAAGGGCAACGAGCTTGAAATCTACACCAACATGCTGAACATTGTGGGACGCCGCATGAAGGACAACCCCAGGGCGAAGCTGACGTTGACGGGCACGAATGCCGACATGGGCGTCGAGAAGAACGCGCTGGCCCTTTCGCGCAGGCGTGCGGAGACGGTGCGGAACTATCTGGTGACGGTCTGGGGCATCGACGAGAAGCGCATCACGCTGAAGAACCGCAACCTTCCGGCCGATCCCGCAGCGGTGGACAACGCGCAGGGTCAGGAGGAGAACCGCCGCGTCGAGATCACCTCCGACGATCCGTCCATCCTGCTTCCGATCCGGAGAGAGCAGCTCGAATATCGGCCGACACCAGCGGAGATCACACTGGCGCCCACCGTGGATGCACCGAACGGCATCGACCGATGGACGCTGGAGCTCCGGCAGGAGGGGCGGTTGGTGTACGCAGCCCCGACAGGCACGGGCAGCTTCCCGGCCCCGGTGGATTGGCCCGTGAACACAGACGCGATCCAGCGGAACAACCAGGCCATCGAGGCACGGCTAGTGGTGCGCGACGAGAAGAAGCAGGAGAAGGAGGCGAAGGTGTGGGTGAAGGTGCAGACCCTGACGATCGAGAAGAAGCGTCAGGAGCGCATCGGTGACGAACTCATCAGCACGAGCAAGCTCATCCTGTTCGATTACGACAAGTCCGTCATCTCCGGCCGCAACCGCGCCATCATCGAGGACCTTGCCACCGGCCTCACGGCGAACTCCCGCATGACCATCATCGGCTACACGGATCTCCTTGGCGACGCGCAGCACAACCTTGATCTCTCGAAGCAGCGCGCCGAGGCGGTGCGTTCCGTGTTGGGCAACCGCATCGCTGACACGGAGATCAGAACCGAGGGTGTGGGAAGCACGCAGCTTCTGTTCCCGAACGACACACCCGAGGGACGTTTCTTCTGTCGCTCGGTGCACGTGATTGTGTCCACTCCGGCCAAATGATGAGCATCTGACGACGGCGGGAGACAGCTTCCGACGAAACGGGGGAATGGCAACGTTCCCCCGTTCTCGTTTGTCGGAAGTGAGTGAAGCGACCGCGTGAAGACCTCACGAGCAGCGTGATTCGCTGGCATTGCGAGTCCCCTGCGGCATTGCCGGTGTGCATCAACATCACCCCGCCCGATGTGATGTCGGCCTCATCCCCCGTTGGACTTCTGAACTGTTCCCCTCGTGAACTCCCTGCCTTACAGCCTTGCCTTGCGTTTGATGACCGGGTGGCGGGGGTTCTTGTGATGATAGATGTCATCGAGGAGTTCGCGGGAGTGGATGTCCACATCGACGAGCATGTGGATCATTTTTTCCATGCACTCCTTGCAGAGGCGGATCTTTGTTTCCCCCTCGCTGTCGAGCGACTTCTTGAAGTACAGCTGTTCCGGTGGAATGGCGTGACCGAATTCGCAGGTGTGTTCCTTGGACGACTTGCCCGAGTACCAATGGTACTTTGCAGACGAGAGCGCGTTGAAGAGCTTGAACGAGTGAAGGAAGTCGTGTTCGGAACGGTACAACGCCATGAGGACTCCGGTGTCGACTGATTGTGATGGTGGATGTACGGCGGGTGTTCAACCGCGACGGACGTCCGAAGATAGCCATTCATGTGGCCAGACGCAATAAAGACGGGGCGTTGCGACGAGTCTCCATTGGTGTGGAGGATGAGGTGCGGCAGAGTGCGCTCCATGATCGGCATGGATGTCACGGGTGGCACACGCGTCGCAGGTGCATGTGCATTGCAGGGAATCTGGAGGATGGGCGCTCATGCAAGGTGGATGATGTGCTTCTCCGGTGCAGCGTCCATGAGTTGCCGGGTGAGTGCGCCGTGGGGGCGGGCATAGCCCACGACGATATCGTCGGCGAGGTGGATCATCATTGCATTGCGCATGGCGGCGGTGGCGCGCGTGATGCGGCGTACATCCGGCGGGAAGGGTGTGATGACAAGGAGGTTTCCATCGCGTATGCGGCGGGCGATGTGGGGCGGCCAGGTGATGCGCATGCCGCGTGCGAGAGCGAGGATCACCGGGTGTGGTTGTTTGAGCAGGCAGTGCAGCACCTCGCGTTCCAGCACGCTGTGGAAGCCGGACATGATGCATGCATCGGGGCGGCCGGCGGAGTCGGCCCAGCGGGTGCAGCGTTGGAGGAGATCGGCCGTGATGGTGCGGCTCGAGAGGAAGGCGGTTGTGTGGAGGGACAGCAACGCATCGTTGCCGAGGGTTTCCCGGATCATGGTGCACCGATGGATGTGAATGTTGACGGAGCAATTTCCGCATTGTCCACGCCAAGATCAAGCATCGCAGACAGGTGTGGCCAGGAATCGCATGGCCGGCAGTATCTTTGCATGTTCCACTCCTGCGAGGCACCATGACATCCGTCCTTGTTCTATTGTTGCTGCTGCTATTGCCAGGCGATGGCACAGGCACCCTGGTTCCCGGGGGCGGTCGCAGCCAGATTGATGTCGCGATTCCGGTCTGGACCGGATTGGAGTCCCCGCGTGATGGATTCGAGTCCTCCACCTCCATGACCAGAGCTGTTGTTCCCGACAGTGTTCGCCTTCTGTCACCGGGCGATGGAGCCCTCCTTTCGACCGATGCTGCAACCCTGTGCTGGAGCCGGGCAGGAGCGGGAGTGGATTGGTATCACGTACAGGTGGCTCGTGATGCGCGCTTCATCCAGTGTGTTCTGGATGAAGCGGATTGTCCGGACACAACACGATCGTTTGCCGGCATCACACCTGGAAGCCACTGGTACTGGAGGGTTCGCGCGCACGATGGCAGCGGATGGGGTCCCTTCAGCACGGTCCGGGTGTTCTCCTGCAACGACACGACGGCCGTGAGCACCACGGCGCACATCACGGTGGACGACCGGGTGGTGCATCAGACAATGGATGGCTGGGGGGCGTCATCGAACTTCTACGAGGAGAACCTCACCGCGCTCCCATCTCGGACGCAGACGGAGCTGTTCGATCTCCTGTTCCGCGACCTGGGGTCCAACATCCTGTGCCTCCGTCTGTATGCGGATTTCCAGAAAAGTGACGGTGGGCCATACGATTGGGATTGTATGCGGCATCAGCGCCGGATCCTTTCAGAAGCGCTTGCACGTGGGCGGATCGATTTTGTATGGCTCAAGGTATCATCCCCACCTGGTTGGATGAAGGACAACAACGACAACGCCCATGGAGGACGTGTCAGGCCGGACCGGTATCAGGCCTGCGCGGATTACCTTTCGTACTACCTCCGGCACATGACGTCGGATTTTGGATTCACCATCGACGCAGTCAGCATCTTCAACGAACCCGGATTCGGGGGACCGTCGGTGAATTACGAGAGCACATCGACCACGCCGGACGACTACCGCAACATTCTGTCCGTGGTTGCATCGACCCTTGTGCGTGACGGGCTGGGAGGGACGTGGTTGATCGGACCGGAGACGGGCAAGATCCAGGCCGACTGGGCATATCACGAGATGCTGCTGCAGGATTCCGCCTCTGCGTCCGTTCTGAAGCGCGTGACGACGCACCAATACGGGGATCAACTGCTGCTGTATGGGACGGGGGCGGGGGACCGCTGGGATCTTCTGCGCGACCTCGCCGCGACGCGCAACATACCGGTTTGGGAGACGGAAGTCTTCATCGGAGGACCCGGGATGGCGACGAACGACATCGACGAAGGGCTGCGTGTTGCGCTTCTGATGTGGACGGCGCTGACGAAGGGGAACGTGGCCGCGTGGCACTACTGGCAGTATGCCCAACCGGAGCAGCAGGATCAGTCGTCCAGCATCATCGGTTACTCGCGAGCGGGAGGGTACACCGTGGCCCCACGGTACCACTGCATGCAGCAATGGATGCGTCACGTGAAGCGTGGGGCCCGCAGGATCGATGCGAGCACCGACAACGACAGCATCCATGTCGCCGCATTCACGCACCAGGGCGAGCTGGCGGTGGTTTTGGTCAACCGGACGGAGACGGCCATCGATGCCGAGCTGGCACTGCCGCAGCGGGGCGGGCATGTGCAGCACTGGCGGACCTCATTGTCGGAGCAGCACGCAGCGCTTGCGGATCGGACCTTTGGTGATGGCAGGCATGTCTTGACGATCCCTGCGAAATCCATCAGCACGCTTGTCATCACTGGAGGCACGCAGGGGGTGGAGGTGGTGTCTGGTGACCCGCTCCGGTTGTCTGTCTGGCCATTGCCGGCGCGTACCTCGGTGAATGTGGCGATCACCGGCATGCAGGGCATCTGCCAACTCCGGCTCGTGGATGCCCTGGGGCGCCAGGTGGTGGCGGAGGTCGTGGACTGTGTGAACGAAAACCGTCGGGAAGTGGGCATTGATGTGCACGGCCTGCCTGCCGGGGTGTACTGGATCGAGGCGGCGGCTCGAACGAGTGTGACAGGGCGTATGATCCAGATCATACACTGACATATCGTTGTGGTGATACATTCGCCCGATGAGGAGGCAGGACCGGAGTGGCGCGCGTAATTCCTCCATGTCGTATCTTGATTCCGGCATATGTTTCACAGCACGTCGAGTTGGCGTATGAAAACACTGTTTCTCTTTCTCTTTCCGGTTCTTGTGATGGCGCAGGCGCAGAATCCATGGATCGCGAAGGTCAAATCCGACATGGTGCTCATCCCCGCAGGCACGTTTCTCATGGGCGACATCACCGGCAACGGGGAAGCTGCCGACAGGCCGGTGCATACCGTCACCATCAGCCGCCCGTTTTTCATGAGCAGGTATGAAGTGGTGCAGGGGCAATGGAACGCGTTGATGCCCGAGAACTTTTCCTACTTTCCGAACGACAGTCTTCCTGTGGAGATGGAGACCTGGGACGAGGCGGTTATGTTCTGCAATCTGTTGTCGATTGCGGAGGGGTTGACGCCGTGCTACAGTGGTGGAGGGGCATCGATTGTGTGCGACTTCAACGCAGGCGGGTATCGACTGCCGACGGAGGCGGAGTGGGAGTACGCATGCCGTGCGGGGACGATGACGGATTTCAGCACAGGCGACATGGCACACGGCATCTGCGACCCGCTGGATTACAATCTGAGCATTGCCGGGTGGTACTGTGGAAACGGGAAGCGCATCACGCACGTGCCCGGAAGCAAGAACCCGAATGCCTGGGGATTGTATGACATGCACGGAAACGTGACGGAATGGTGCTGGGATTGGTATGCACCCTACGCCGTGGGCGGGGTGACAGATCCGACGGGACCGACGACGCCGTCGCCGGGGAGTGTCCGCAGCATCCGAGGCGGATCGTGGTATGACATGGGGACGGTATGTCGTTCGTCGGCGCGGACATACAACGCGCAGACGGGGCACGGTGTGCGGCAGATGCGTGGGTACGGTATCAACGGATTCCGCGTTGCGCGCAGCACGCCGGTGTCAGGAGTGGAGGCGGGCGCTGCTGCGCCGGAGTTTTTGCTGGAGCCGGGATGGCCGAATCCGGTGACAACGACAACGAGCATCGTGTTCAGCGTGCCGTCAGCCTGTCGGGCATCACTGCGAGTATATGATATGATGGGTCGCACGGTGGCGATACTGGAGGACGGAGTGGTGGCATCGGGTTGTCACACGCGTGAATGGAATGCGGCGGGGATGCAGGGGGGAGTGTACTGGTACCGTCTGAGTGCGGGGACGAAGGTCGCCACGCGGATGGTGGTGGTGAGGTAGGGATGGGGGGAGACCTTAAGGTCTTCTAAGAAAGATCTAAGAAGACCTTAAGGTTTGTCTTAGATGGAATGTTCTCGAAAATTCGTATCTTGATCCGGAACAACTGCGAAACACATTGTTGAATCGGTCGGCCATCGGTTCTCGCGAGAGGGTTCGGAAGCAACCGATGGATCGGTACGTCTTTGAAAGGAGCACCCATGCCAACCCCACGGGCACTTGAGCACAATTCGTATTATCACATTTTCAACCGCGGTGTTCTGGACACCAATGTGTTTTTTGAGGAGAGGAATTACTTCCACTTTCTATGGCTGTATTCGAAGTACATCGATCCTGTCGCTGACACATACGCCTGGTGCCTGCTGAAAAATCACTTCCACCTCTTGGTGCGAATCAAAACCATCGGTGAAATCGAAGCGTTTCCCAGCACGCCAATGGGACTGATCCGCAGGGTGACCCCCCACTCCTATTCTCGTCCGAATGGCTTTACTGTTCCTTCTCGACAGTTCTCGCATCTATTCAATGCCTATGCAAAGGCGATCAACAAAGCCTATGATCGGCGCGGCAAACTGTTCCAACAATCGTTCCGACGCATCAAGATTTCGAATGATCTACACTTCTGCAATGTGGTGGCCTACATCCACCGTAATCCACAGAAGCATGGCTTCGTACCCGATTTCAAGGAGTGGAAATTCTCATCCTTTCAGTTCGTGATGTCTCCTCAGGCCACCCAGCCAATGAAGGACATGGTACGATGCTGGTTCGGCAGCAAGCGAAAATTTCTTGAACATCACGCAACGGACTCTCTTGAGTACGCGGGCGATTTCCTTCAGTGGGACGATGATTGACTCGTGGGCTTCATAGATAAGACCTTAAGGTCTTCTAAGAAAGATCTAAGAAGACCTTAAGGTCTCCGCCACCCCCCCGCCGCATCACCGCCCCGGCGTCCATGGTGCCCCCAGGACGTCGAGCCTTCCTTCCAACGCCTTCAGCTCCGCATCCAGTGCCTTCAGCTCCGCCTGCACCGGAGCGAACAGCGCTTCCACGATGGTCACCGCATCCCGGTTCGTTGTGGTCGGCGGTGAGGTGCTGCCCCACTGGTTCCACACCGCATCCATCAGCCGTCCAGTGATCGAGGGCGGCTGGTTCTCGTTTCTCTCGCTCAGCAGGGGATCACCATTCAACGCGCGCTGCATCGCCGACAACCGCCGCTCCATCGCATCACGCTCGTCGAACAATTCCCGCGGCGCCGCCGGCGTCGACGCCAGCGCGGATCGTATCGCTCCCAACCTCTCTTTCAACACGGCCGCACGACTCGACGCTCCCAGCACCGTCCGCTGTAACAACGCAAGCTTCTGTTGGAACTCCACCAGCGCCCTCCTGTCTGCCGCCGGTAACGTGCTGGTCTCCAACACCTTCGCGGTGAGGGCCACCGCGCTGTCCAACACCGTCACCCTGCCGTCGATCACCGTGGCCATCGACACGGTGTAGCGCCCCGGCATCGCCAGCATCGCCGAGCCGTTCGGACCAGCCCCGGCGCGGATCGGCGAGCGATCCGAGTACCGCAGATCCCACACGATCCGTTGCACCCCCTTCTGCATCGGTGCGGTGAGCACGCGCACCGGCGTCCCCTCTTCGTCACGGATCGTGAACTGCACCTCCGCCGGCTTTTGCTCCTCCTCCTCGCGCAGCTGCTCCATAGCGGGATACGGGGGAATCCGGCCCGCTGCCCGCGCCTCCTTCTCTGCATCCCGGCGCACCTGCCGACGCGTCTTCGGCACCTCGCGAAGGTAATACGTGAAGGTCGCTCCGAACTCGGGGTTCGGCGCAGTGAAGAAGGTCTCCCCCTGCGCTCCCTTGCTGCGCGCCCATGCGGTGATGTACATCCATGCGTCCTTCACCGGAAACACAAACCCGTCACGCTTCACCGCATCATCGGTGAGCGTTCGCAACGGCGTGTAGTCGTCGAGGATGAAGATCCCACGCCCAAAGCTCGCCAGCACCAGATCATTCTCCCGCTTCTGGATGGCGATGTCCTTGATCGGACTCGATGGCAGCCCCGCCTTCATGCGCATCCATCGCTTCCCGCCATCCACGGTGACATACAGTCCAAACTCGGTGCCCACGAACAGCAGCCTTGGGTTCACGTGATCCTCGGCGATGCAGTACACCGGCTCCTTCGGCAGATCACCGGCAATGGATTCCCAGCTCGCGCCGTTGTCGGTGGATCGCAGAAGATATGCGGTGAAGTCGGCGTTCTTGTGGTTGTCGAATGCGGCGTACACGGTGTTCGCTGCATGCTGCGAGGTCACCACCGCACTCACGTAGGTGTTCGCGGGCACCTTGGGGAAGCTCCCGATCGCCGTCCAACTGCCGCCGCCATTCTTCGTCACCTGGATCAGGCCATCATCCGTGCCCGCATAGAGCAGGCCATCCACCAGAGGCGACTCGCTCAGCGTGATGATGTTGCCGTAGAACGAGGTGGACACATGCTTCGCCACGGCATCCACGCTTGGGATGGCCCCGAACACCGGCAGTGTGTTGCGGTCGATCTGGCGTGTCAGATCGCCACTGACTGCCGTCCACGTGTCACCGCGATCGTCGCTGCGGAAGACGCGATTGGCGGCGAACCACAGCCGTGTATGTTTGTGCGGGCTGATGATCAGCGGTGAATCCCAGTTCCAGCGCAGAGGCGCTTCCCCCATCCCAGGCTGTGGCTGGATGCTGACACGCTCCCCCGATTTCCGATCAAAACGCGTGAGATCACCATACTGCGCCTGGGCGTACACAATGTTCGGGTCGACGGGGTCGATCTGCGATTTGAATCCGTCGCCGCCGTTGGTGAACAACCAGTCCTCGCTCATGATGCCGTCACTCTTGAGTGTGCGCGATGGAGCGCCGAGGCTGTTGTTGTCCTGTGTTCCGCCGTACACCCAGTAGAAGGGTTCGGTGTTATCGGCTGTGATGCGGTAGAACTGGGTGATGGGCAGATTCTCGAAAAAGCGCCATGTGGCACCGCGGTCGAAGCTCTCGTAGAGCCCGCCGTCTCCGCCAACAATGAGGTGACTCGCATTGGTCGGTTCGATCCACATGGCATGGTCATCCACATGGCGGTTGCGGTTGCCAAGTGTTCGGAAGGTCCTGCCGCCATCGTCTGTCACCGACAGATACGTGTCGAGCGAATAGACGCGGTCCACATCGACGGGATCGCAGAGAAGCTCCTGGTAGTACTGCGGATTGGATGAAGTGTAGGAGCTGCGCTTCTCCCAGGTCGCCCCACGGTCGGTGCTGCGGAAGAAGCCGCCCGCCTTGTCCGCAGCCTCGATCACAGCGAAGAGCACGTCCGGATTCACGGGAGAAATGGCGAGACCGATGCGCCCCTTTTCAACACCAGGAAGACCCGTACGCAGAGTGTCCCAGGTCGCCCCGCCATCGGCACTGCGATACATGTTCGTCTCGGGTCCGCCGTCGATCATCGTCCACACATGTCTGCGGCGCTGGTACGACGCGGCGTAGAGCAGGTCGGGATTGCGCGGGTCCATCACCAGGTCGGTGATGCCGGTGTTGTCACTGATCGTCAGCACTGCCTTCCACGTCTTCCCGCCGTCCTGCGTGCGGTACACTCCGCGCTCACCACCTGCTGCCCACAGCGGTCCCTGGCACGCCACCAGCACAGTGTTTGCGTTCCGCGGATCGATGAGGATCTTCGCAATGTGCTCGGACGTTTTCAACCCCATGCATCTCCAGCTCTTCCCGCCATCCTCGGAGCGGTACACGCCATCGCCCCATCCCACGCTGCGCTGGCTGTTGTTCTCACCAGTACCCACCCACACCACGTGAGGATTGTTCGGATCGACGGCCACGCAGCCGATGCTCGAAGAGCGCTCGTTCTCGAAGATGGCTTCCCAGGTTGTTCCGGCGTTTGTCGTCTTCCACACACCGCCATATGCCACGGCGATGTACCACGTGTTGCGATCCCGCGGGTGCATGGCGATGTCCACGATGCGCCCCGACGTGATGGCGGGACCGATGCATCGGAACTTCAAACCTCCGAGAATGTCGGCCGTGAGCTTCGGATCGCCGGGTTTGGGATCCCCGCCCGGTGCGGCCACCAGATGGGAGGCAATGAGGAGAAGCAGCAGAAGAGAGGCAAGGTGTTTCATGGCAGGGAAGGGTTGGGTGGTGGTGGAACGATGTCGACCGTCATGCGTCACATGAGTGAAAGCACGTACTCGTGCTGCACGGCATATGGAGAGAGGTGCACGTGCATGGTCGCTGGTTTTTGTAATGTGTTCATCGGGTGGAACAGATGCGTGCGTGACATGCGCAGCGGGTTTTGCCGGCATCCGGTGCCGGGAAAGGGGGAAGTTGGCGGATTTGGGATGAATGGCATCGGATTGCACAAGATACAATGCGGAAACCGGGGAGGAAAGCTTGGCCTTCCCCCCCGGTGATGATGCACTCCCGACGCGGATCAGAGCCGTGCGATGAAGCCAGCGGTGATGCCGATGAGCTTTGTGGTGCTTTCCGGCTCCAGAAACAGATCCCGATCATACTCTCTGTAGGGGTTGCTCTTCCCGTAGCCGTACCACTCGTAATACGGGGAAAGGCACAGCGACCAGTTGTCCGACAGCCCGATGCACACGGGCGCGGTGATGCGGAAACCAAAGCGATTGCCAAGGGTGAGCACAACGTTGTCGCCACTGAAGTAGATACGCATCGTGCCATGCACCATGATCGAGGCTTCCAGATCAAGCCCCATCGTCACCGTGGGGCTCACCCGCGAGTTCAGCAGAAAGCCCACCGGCAGGGTGTGCCACATGTAGAGCTCCCGGATGCCACCCGAGCCCTGGATGTTCCTGTCCCATTCGCGATACTGATAGCCGATGTGCGGGGTCAGTGTCCATGATCCGCCCAGCTCCGAGCGGTAATTGGTGGTCACTCCGATGCGCATGAAGGAGGACTTGGTGTCCGATGTGACCGGGGCGCCGAGCTGGGTTGAGCCGTCGTATGTTTCTGTTGCGGCGGCATAGGCAAGCCCCACAGCGAAATACAACGGATAGTGCCTGTTGGTGGTGGTCGAGATGTGGAAACCGGGGATGAGCCCCGCCTCCGTGCTTTTCATCGGTGCTGTGAGTTCCTCCTTGTAGTCGAGGTGGAAGCACTCCAGTCCGAAGGTGATGTCCGTGGGAAGCACGGGTGGGCCGTCGTAGCTCTGTGCATCGGTCTGCGCCAGCATCGGTGCCCCCGGCAGACTCAGCATCAGGAGTGTCATTCCAAGGCAGAAATGCATCAGGAAACGATTGGTCCGATCGATGGAGAAGATGAGCGCGTTCATATCGACACCCCCATGATGAATGACAGTGTGCGATCCTTCCAGGTGGTTTCGGTGAGGTACGACGACATGCCAAGCTCGTAGCGTGCATCGATACGCAAGCGCACATCACGAAACACGGGGAAATCACATCCCATTCCGATCACAAGGCCGAAAGTACTTCCTGTGACTTCATCATCATCCGGGCCCGACTGCGTTTCCGCGTCCGTGTTTCCTTCCGTGAGAAAGCTGGCCATGGTGGAGAGTGGCATCGACATCTGCAGGCCGGCGTAGAGGCGATACCGTGAAGTGACTCCCATCCATGTCATATACTGGCCGAGCGCGTTGATCTCCAACCGCTCCATCATGATGGTCGCCTTGGTTGTCCCCTGATAGTCTTCGTACTCGGATACGGCGCCCTTGTTCGAATACCACACCTCCGGGACGAAGGTGAAGCTGCCTCCCGAACCGAGGGCCAGGAACGCTCCCAGCCGGAGCGAGTGGCGGGGATCAGCATCGCGATCGAGATCCCAACTGAGTGAGGAGAAATTGATGCCGCCCAACAGGCCGAATTCAGGGCGCGACTGAGCCTGGCCCCGTGGCGGCCCGAGAAGGGCGGATACGACGAGCAGCAGGATGAACATTGCATAACCATGCTGTTTCTGCATGAAACCTCCAAGTTGATGTGGTGTGGCAGCCCTTCACCGGACACGCAATGACATGAATGATTCCCGACCGTGCAGTCGGGAAGCGAAGCCGATCAATTGATGAGCAGCTGTGCACAAGATAGGGATGTCCCGGGAGAAAATCCATGAACCCAGACGGGGTGCAATGAAGTGGTGTTCCTGTGATTTGACATGGCTTTTCGGTACCTTTTTCTGCTGGCGCCCGCGTACGGTGATGGCCTCGTCCGCCGTGGAGCGACCTGAATTGCACCCACGAATTCCGGAGTGTGAAATGAAACGTCATGCAGCATTGATGCCGGGCATCCTCGTTCTGCTTTGCCTCGCCGTGATTGGTGTCCACGCGCAACCCTCCAAACTCCTTTCCCGTGGCATGGGAGGCGGGGGCGCCCTGTTCCATCCATCCATCGGTCCGGCCGAATTCGAGGACATGTATGTGTCCTGCGACATGGGGGGGGTGTATCGCTCGGGCACATTGGGAGGCACGTGGACGCTGCTCGATTTCCGTCAGATCTGCGGTGGGGGCTACACCGGGAAGGTGCAGTTCACCAGGGATTGGAGCACGCTGTATGCAATCACGAACAAGGATGAAGAGCCCAGGACTGTGAAAAGCACGAACGGGGGCTTCACCTGGGTCGCGACCACTGATCCAACCAATCGCAAGACCTATACGCTGTTCGCGGATCCCCGGCAGACCACCATGCTGATCGTCTCGAGTGACTCTGCGATGTGGCTGTCGAACGATGGCGGGCAGACGTTCGTGCAGAGATACATGGACAAGACAAGTCGCGGCTGCCACATCGCCGGGGTGTTTTTCGACATGCCGAACATCTACATCGGCACAAATGCCGGCCTGCTCGTGTCCACGAACGGTGGCACATCCTTCACGCTGGATCCGCTCAACGGCGTCCCCGCAGGCGAGGCGATGGTGTCCTTCACCGGCGCTCGCACGGGAACGACCACGCGCCTGCTCTGTGTGACGCTTGGCACAGGCGATGTGTATCCGGGGGTGACCGGCGCGGAGTATGTGAACTTCAAGAATGTCTACACCACCACCGTCGGGTCCGGGTCGTGGACCGCGCACGCAGCGGCGCTGCCCGCGGGCGCAAGGCCGTTCTTCTGCGCCATGGCTGTGGAAAACGCAAACATCGCCTGGCTCGCCGGCGGATCGGTGTCCGGTGTCCCCACCGTGCTGAAGACCACCGACGGAGGTGGCACATGGACGACGTCCTTCATCACCACCAACAACCAGAACATCCTCACGGGCTGGAGTGGACAGAATGGCGATCGCGACTGGACCTACGGGGAATACGCGCTCGGTCTGTCGGTGTCGCCCACGGATCCTTCCCGTGTGGCCTTCACCGATCTCGGGTTTGTGCATGTGACGCGCGACGGTGGCACAACATGGAAGCAGGCCTATCTTGCAGCATCGGCACAGAACCCCGCCGGGGCGCCCACACCCAAGGGCAGGGCCTATCAGAGCAACGGCATGGAGAACACCTCCGTGTGGAACCTCCTGTGGGCCGATCCCAACACCATCATCGGATGCTATACCGACATCCGCGCCGCGATCAGCACCGACGGCGGCGGATCGTGGTCGCAGAACTTCACGGGACATACGCTCAACACCATGTACCATGCCATCAAACACCCGGGCGGTGGCGTCATCTACGCCGCCACATCATCGGTGCACGACATCTACGAAAGCACACATCTGACCGATGCGGCGCTTGATGGCGGGCAGGGAAAGGTGCTCTTCTCCCTGGACACCGGCAGAACCTGGCAGACACTCCACGACTTCCTCCATCCCGTCATCTGGCTCGCCATGGATCCCACGGATCCGAACCGGATGTATGCATCAGTGGTCCACAGCACGGCCGGTGGCATCTACATGACCAACGATGTGCTCGCCGGGGCGGCATCGCAGTGGGTCCGGGTCAACGCCCCACCGCGCACCGAGGGTCATCCCTACAACGTCGTCGTCCTCGGCGATGGCAGCCTCGTGTGCACGTATTCGGGGCGTCGCAGCAACAACGCCTTCACCGCCTCCTCCGGAGTGTTTTACAGCACCGACCATGGCAACTTCTGGCAGGACCGATCCGCCAATCCCGGCATGCATTATTGGACAAAGGATATCACGATCGACCCATCGGATCTCACGCAGAACACATGGTACGTCGGGGTCTACAGCGGCTGGGGCGGTGCGTCCAACAGCCAGGGAGGTCTGTACCGCACCACCGACCGCGGCATGAGCTGGAACAAGATCCTGATCAGGAACCGCGTGCAGTCCTGCACCTTTCATCCGTCCAAAACGCCCGAACTCTTTGTGACCACGGAAGGTGACGGTCTGCTGTACACCTACGATGTCCGTGGCAGCAACCCCTCCTTCTACTCCGTTGCGAACTATCCCTTTGCGCATCCCACACGGGTGATCTTCAACCCCTACAACGGCAGCGAAGTGTGGATCGCCTCCTTCGGCTTCGGGCTCATGACGGGCCGTGCCACACCGGTGCCGGTGGAGCTCACCTCCCTGACAGCAGGACTGGACAACGGGCTGACACATCTGGCGTGGAGCACGGAATCCGAGACGGTCAATGCCGGTTTCGGAATCCAGCGACGCCATGCATCAGACGCCGCATGGACGGAGATCGGCTTTGTGCCGGGTGCCGGAACCACCTCCGGCATGCACCGCTACACCTTCATTGATCGGGATCCCGCACGGCCGGGCACCACGGAGTACCGCCTCGCGCAGCGCGATCTCGACGGCACGGAGACGCTGTCCCACACGGTGTCCGTCACCGCCGCCGCCCCCGCGCGTCCCGCCATCACGTCGGTGTTTCCCTCGCCCATCCACGGCGTGTCCACGGTGCAGGTGTCGCTGGCCGAGGCCGGGCCGATGATGGTGGAGGTGATCAATGTTCTGGGTCAGCGTGTGGCCACGCTTGCCGATGGTGTGTATTCCGCCGGGACGCACGCCCTGCACATCGATGGAAGCGCCCCTGCCCCCGGTCTGTATCTCATCCGGATGAGCACGGCGGCCGGCACATCGGTGCTGCCCGTGCAGACACTGCGCTAGGCGGCCGGTGCGCGCCGAATGAACGGGATTCTGCGCCAGTGGAGTGATTTCCTTTCCGGTCCCGGGTTCCCCGCCACGGGGGGCTTCGTTGCGGCAGTGCTCCTGCTTCTTGCCGTGAGTGAAGCGCTCCGCCGGGCACTGCATCTGCGTGCGGAATTCAGCCGCAAGATGGTGCACATCGGCACGGGGTTCATCGTGTTCTTCGCTCCGCACTGGATCACACACGGCGGACCCGTGATGGCGCTGGGCGTCCTGTTCACGTTCGTGAACCTGCTGGCCTACCGCAGGCACTGGCTTGAGGCGGTGCACCGCAACACGCGCAACTCCCACGGCACGGCATACTACCCGTTCGCGCTGTTCCTGCTCGCCTCCGTGGCGTGGAACGACCATGTGCCGCTTGTGATCGCGGGCATGCTTGTGATGGCGCTGGGCGACGGTCTGGCGGGCATCGCCGGCGAGCTGCTTCCCCGGCCGGTTGTCTACCGACTCACCTCGTCGGAGAAATCGCTCGAGGGATCCCTCGTCATGTTCCTCGGGTCGTTCGCCGCCCTGCTGCTCACCTGGCTCGGCTTCTCCAACTACGACGGCTTTGTGCGCTTCATTGCCGCTCACGGTGTGCCCATGCTCGTGGCATGTTTCGCCGCCGTGGCACTCTTCGCGACAGCATGGGAGGCCGTCTCCTCCCGCGGCACAGACAACCTGACCGTGCCGGTGATGACGGCCTTCGCCCTTGCCCTCTGCCTGTGGCCGTCCACCACCGATGGCGTGCCGGCCTTCCTCACGGCCTCCCTCCTCGGCCTCGCCATCGCGCTGGTCTCCGTGCGGCTGCACTTCCTGACGGCCTCAGGAGCCGTGGCAACGTACATCCTCGCCGCAGTGATCTGGGGCGTGGGCGGGTTCACCTGGACCGCCCCCATCCTCGCATTCTTCATTCTGTCCAGCATCCTGTCCAAAGTCGGGCGCTCGCACGAACCTGTGGGCGGGAGTGTGGCGGAGAAATCCCACACGCGCGACCTGTGGCAGGTGCTCGCCAACGGCGGCCTCGCAGGCCTTCTGGCGATGGGGTCGCAGCTTCTGCCGCATCCGGCATGGTACGCCGCCTTTCTTGGCGCCGTGGCGGCGGTGACGGCCGACACGTGGAGCACGGAGACGGGCATGCTCTCCGGACACACTCCCCGCAGCATCCTCACCATGGCGCCCGTGGAGCGCGGCATCTCGGGTGGCATCACGGCGGTGGGCACGCTCGGGGGCACGCTGGGAGCGGCCACCATCGCACTCATCGCCCATCTGGCCGGCGGCCTCACCGGACGCACGTTTCTTGCCATCACCATCGGCGGCGCGGTGGGCAACCTTGCGGACTCCTTCTTCGGCGCACTTGTCCAAGTGCGGCTGCGCTGCACGGTGTGCCATGCCAGCACCGAGCGCAGCGCGCACTGCGGCAGGCCCACGGAGCACGCCGGCGGCCTGCCCTGGGTGACGAACGACGTGGTCAACATCCTCTGTGCGTGCAGTGGTGCGGCCGTGGCCGTCCTCCTGCTCCATGCGTGGTGACAAGCGGAACCGCCTTTCGTCTGATGCCGCGCTGGTGTAATTTCCCCGCATGACAAGGATGCACCGCCGGCGATCCGGAGACGACACGTTTCACCCCATTCCGCCTCCCGGCACCGGCAGGGCATGGTACACATGATGCGCACACAACAACGACCACCGGCTGGCACACCATCCCGCGCCCTGATCACACACGGCGGCATCCGGCTTGTCCTGGCCCTTGTCATCGCCACCACCCTCGCCGGCGCTCCGGGCTGCCACCGCGACGAGATCACCGCGCCCGGAACCGACACGCTTCCCCCCGCACGCCCGACAGGGCTGCGCGTCGATGCCGCACAGGATGGCTACGTCGTGCTGCACTGGAACGCGAACACCGAGGCGGATCTTCGCGGGTATCTGCTTCATCGTGCGGACGGCCCGGTGCCGGCCCCGTTCCGCATCATCGACTCGACCGGCGGGCACGATGTGATCGACACGGTGGACGACTACACGCAGCTCTATCGCTACGTGGTGACGGCTGTGGACCGCGATGGCAACGAGAGCGCCCCGTCGGACACGGTGGCGACACTGTCCCCCAACGTGGACACCCCGCTGGCCCCGGACCGGCTTCACGTGTTTGCACACAACGACGCCGACCTGTGGATGGAGCTCGCATGGACCATCCCTCCCGACGTGGACATCCACCACTATCGCATCTTCCGCTCAACCGGAACCTCGCCCCGCACGGATCCCGGGCGGCACGAGTTCGAATCCCCCGTGCCGTGGTACCACGACACGACCGACCTCGCGATCAACACGCGCTACCACTATGCCGTGACGGCGGTGGACCGCGGTGCTCTTGAGAGCGATGGCGCTGCGGAGGACGACGACATGATCACCGGCACGCCCATGCTTGTGTCCCCCGCGGATGGAGCGCGTGTCCCGTCCTGGCTCACCTTCCACTGGCGGCGTGTGCCGGGTGCGGTGCAGTACCGCATCGCGGTCTCGACACTGCCGGGTGCGGGTGAGCTGTGGCACTCCACCATGGCCGACACAGGTGACGAGACGCTGCAGCTCATGTATGCCGGGCCGCTGCTGACGCTGGGGCGGACGTATTTCTGGCGCGTCGCCACCATCACCGCGAACACGGGGGTTCCGAATGCCCTGTCGGAGCCGCGCATGTTTCAGGTCATGGAGTAACCGCGTGGCAGGCGTTCATCCATGACTGCGGCCGGCAGGGGCATCGCGATTGCCACAAACGCATCCCACACCCGGGCGTGGGCGCATCACTGTGCCCTGCTCATCGCGCTTCCGATCATCGCCCTGCTGCTGTCCCCGGATGCGGCGGCGCAGCTCCGCGATCCGGCATCGGGGGCCGCGGTGATCGGCGGTGCCCGCACAGAACCGTCGGTGTTCCGTCTGCGCTTTGAGCGGAATGTCAACACCTTCGGCTGGGAGGCCGGGGGCCGCTCCACCGTGGGCGACAGCGTGTGGGATGCATCCGCGGCGGAGCTGTTTCGGCGCTCGCTTGTGCGGACGGACCGCGACAACATCCGTGACGAGCAGAATTTTGAGGCGGCACTCACGCGGCGCATCAGCTCCACCCTGCGCGCGCGCGGTCTCTTCTCCTCCTTCATCTTCTCCGACAACCGCGAGATCGGCATCAACGACCTCTCGAACACGAAGATACACGCCGGCCTTGTCTGGCGGCCGTTCACGAACCTCGTTCTGTACCCCGCCGCGGGGTATGGCTTCGACAAGCAGCTCGGCGTGCTCGACCGTGGCGTCATCCTTCTGGGCCAGGCCCTGCTGGACACGATGCAGCTCGGCTCCAGCATGTTGTCGGCCGACGGATACTCGCTCAACGAATATCTCCAGCCGCGCTTCCAGCAGGACCAGCGGGTGAGTGCCGACATGGTCACGGCCTTCACCGCCACCGATGTCAACATCGCCCGCGTTCAGTACCGCATGGCGAGCAAGGATGTGTACCTCGATCCGAGCGCGGGCGACAACGAGCGGCGCTTCGAGACGCGCGCCGACGAGATCCTTTCGGTGAGCGATCAGCTCCGCTTCATGGTCTCCGACGCCTTGGAGCTGATGGCCATGGTGGATGTGTCGCAGCGCACCGTGTCGCGCTCCCGCAGCGCACCCGAGCCTGCCGGCGGCGACGTGGTGTTCGACTCCGACATCGGGGAGTTCCGTCTGAATGGTGCGCTCGGAGCGCAGTACCGACCGGGTCCCGACACGCGTGGGGAGTTCCGTGCCGAATGGAACGAGCGGGAGGAGACCCACACGCTGGTCCGCCCCGCGGATGTGGATGCCGACATCTTCCTGCGGATGGAGAAGCTGGAGGAGCAGAAGAACAGTGTCATCGCGCAGTTCCAGCTCTCCGCACTTCTGGAGCAGACGCTGTCGGATCGCGACACCATCACCGTGCTGGGCAGCGGGGTCCGGATGCAGTACGACACACCCAGCCCGCTCAACGTGGACGACCGCGACGAGGTGTTTTTCGTCGCCGGGGTGCGCTGGGCGCATCGGTATTCGGACGTGTTGACGTCCTCACTCACCGCCGATGCCAACCTGCGGCACACGGTGTACATCCATGGGGCGCGTTCGGCGAACAACACCTGGAACCGCGTGTTCCGCGTCTCACCCTCGATGCTCTATGCCTCACCCCGTTTCCTCATGCGCCTCACCTCGGAGGTGCTGGCCAACTACACGGTGTACGATTTCGCGTCGATGCCACAGTCGCCCGGGAGCTTCTTCCTCCGGCAGCTTCTGATCAACGACAGCACAACGCTCTGGCTGGGGGCGCATCTTGCCCTCGACGCGCAGCTCCAGGTGCGCTTCTACGAACGCGGCGCGCTCAACTGGGACGCCTTCACCATCAACCCCGCGGCCTTCTTCGACGAACGCACGCTCGCGGTCACACTCCGCGCTGTCGCGGGCACCGTCACGGCGTCGGCGGGGTACCGCATCTTCCAGCAGCGGCGGTACAAGGACGACGGTGACGCGACCGTGCTGGAGGGCACGCTCACCACATCAGGACCGGTCGCCCGCCTCGGCATCGGCGATCCCCTTGGCACGGGGGTGACGATGGAGGGCTGGTATCAGATCACCACCGGCTCGGGTCCGGAACGCATCATCACGCCCAACCTGCTGATCCAGGCCCGCTGGGCGCTCTGACGCCCACGGCCGTCACAGTTCGCGCGAAATTCGTAATTTCTCCACTCCAACGATTCTCATTCAGGAGCACATATGCAGACAAAGAACGGGACACCACCATCGGACCAGATGCCGCAGGCCTCCCCCATCCGGCGCATCGCGATCAACACGGGTGGCGGCGACGCACCGGGCCTGAATGCGGTGATCCGCGCCGTGGTGCTCGCCGGCATCAACCGCGGCTGGGAGATCATCGGCATCCGCGACGGATACAACGGACTCCTCGCTCCGGAGGACTATCCGCAGGGGGGGCTCATCCACCTGACCGCCGAGCATGTCCGCGGCATCACGCACATCGGTGGCACCATCCTCGGCACAACGAACAAGGGCAACCCGCTTCATTACCCGGTGTCGTGGCCCGACGGGCGCACGGAGGAGATCGACCGCGGCGATGAGATCATCAAGATGTTCGCCGTGCACCACATCGACGCACTCATCGCCGTCGGCGGCGACGGCTCGCTCTCGATCGCGAACGAGCTGGCGCGGCGGGGCATGCGCGTGGTGGGCGTTCCGAAGACCATCGACAACGATCTCGACAAGACGGTCGTCACCTTCGGTTTCGACACGGCGGTGACCTTCGCGACGGAGTGCCTCGACCGGCTCCATTCCACCGCAGAATCGCATCGGCGCATCATGGTGGTGGAAATGATGGGGCGCTATGCGGGCTGGATCGCCCTGCATGCGGGCATCGCCGGCACGGCCGACGCCATCCTCATCCCCGAGGTCCCGTTCGACATCCACAAGGTGGCCGTCAAGACGCAGGAACGCATGCGGTCCGGCAGGAACTTCTCCGTGGTGGTGGTGGCCGAGGGTGCACAGCCCGTGGGCGGCGAGCGCGCCGTGGTGGCCGGAAGCGAGATCGGCCGCGCGGAGCGGCTCGGCGGCATCGCCGAGCAGGTGTCGAAGCAGCTGCAGCAGATCACCGGGCAGGAGGCGCGGCACGTGGTGCTCGGGCACCTCCAGCGCGGCGGTTCACCCACGACGAACGACCGCCTGCTGTCCCTGCGTTTCGGCGCGGCCGCGGTGCGGGCGCTTGCCGAGGGGCACTCGAATATCATGGTGGCGCTCGACCCCCCCACCGTGCGCTATGTGCCGCTGGAGCAGGCGACGCGCCGGATGAAGACCGTGCCGCTGCAGTGCGACACGATGCAGACCGCACGCGAACTCGGCATCTCCTTCGGGGACTGACATGCGCGGCATCCATCCCCCCATCGTTCTCCTTCTTCTGCTGACTCTTGTCGCCTCCGCCTCCGCCCAGAAGCGCGGCGTGGTGGCGCTCGACGGCACGTGGAAGCTCGCCGTCGATCCTGAGAAGCGCGGCGACTCCGGGAAATGGTACGCCCAGGACGTCGACCGATCGGGCTGGAGCGATGTCCGCGTCCCGGGCAGCTGGGACGATGCCGGCCATGCCGACTTCGACGGGATCGGCTGGTATGCCACCACCTTCACGGCTGCTCCCGTCAAGGGCATGCGTCAGGCGGTGGTGTTTGATGCCGTGGACGACAACGCCGAGGTGTGGATCAACGGGCAGCTTGTTGGAAGGCACACGGGATATGGTCAGAAATTCCATTTCGACATCACACGCCTTGTGAAGAAGAAGGGGGTGAATTGCATCGTGGTCCGCATCGAGGATCTGGCCGGCCCGGGGGGCATCACCGGTTCCGTGCGCATCCAACCCTTCCGGAAGGAGACAGAGCTGTTGAAATCGCCGTATCACGACATGACCCCCGTGGCCTCGCCGCAATGGGTGAAGGATGCCGTGGTGTATGAAGTGTATCTGCGCTCGTTCTCACCGGAGGGGACCTTCAAGGGGCTCGAGGCGAAGCTCGCGGATTTGAAGACGCTGGGTGTGACGGTGCTCTGGCTGATGCCGATCCATCCGGTGGGTGTGCTGCATCGCAAGGGCACACTGGGCAGCCCCTACTCGGTGAAGGATTTCCGCGCGGTGAACCCGGAGTTCGGGACGATGGACGACTTCCGTTCGCTGGTGACGGCCGTGCATCGTGAGGGCATGCACATCATCATCGATCTGGTGGCGAACCACACGTCATGGGACAATCCG
The DNA here is from genome assembly GCA_964449305.1 of uncultured Chromatiales bacterium. Lineage (GTDB taxonomy): Bacteria > Bacteroidota > Ignavibacteria > SZUA-365 > CAYQST01 > CAYUYM01. Next base: position 30,786 of record CAYUYM010000006.1, read on the forward strand.
CTCATCACCTCGCATCCGGAGTGGTACATGAAAAATCCCGCCGGGGAGATCGTTGCGCCGAATCCGGACTGGACCGATGTCGCTGATCTCGACTACCGCCAGCGCGGGCTGTGGGACTGGATGAAGGAGACGATGCTCTGGTGGGTGCGTGATGTGGGCATCGACGGCTTCCGCTGCGATGTGGCGGAGATGGTGCCCACGGAGTTCTGGCGCGAGGCGCGCGCGGCGCTCGACGCAGTGAAGCCGGTGATGATGATCGCCGAGGGGACGCTCCCCGAGGAGCACATCGGGGCCTTCGACCTCACCTATGCCTGGAACACGTACGACATCCTTGAACCCATCATCAGCGGCAGGCTCGCCCCATCGGCGCTCGATGCCGTGCTGACCACCGAGTACCATCAGTTTCCGAAGAACGCCCTGCGCCTGCGCTTCTCCTCGAATCACGACAAGAACATGTATGACGCGCCGGCGATCACCCGCCTTGGCGCAGACGGCGCGGCCGCGGCTGCCGCGTTGATGTACACACTGCCGGGCGTCCCGCTCATCTACAACGGCGACGAGGTCGGCAACCCTGTCCGGCTGTCCCTGTTTGAAAAGGTTCCGATCGCATGGACCCCCGACACCGCGAAGTTCCGCCGGCTGTATCAGACGCTCAACCACGTGCGCTCCACGGTGCCGGCGCTGCGGTATGGCACGATGACGCGCATCAAAGCACGGCGCGATGATGATCCCGGCATCTGTGCCTTCACCCGGGACTACAAGGGTGAACGCATCTTCGTGGTCTTCAACCTCTCGCGGAGGTCCGTGGAATACACGCTCGACATCTCCACCATCGGCGGCTTTCAACTGCGCCTTGCCCGCTGCGGCATGCGCATCGGACAGGGGACACTGGGCCTTTCGCTCCCGCCGTTCGGGTACTGGGTGGGATCGGGCACGACGAAGTAGCCGCCGTTCATGGCACCCGCTGCGTGCGGTCACCCCGATTGGGACGACACCTGACGCGCACATCTGCCAGATTGGTCCATCACTGCTTCCTTGGTGTGCATGCCGATGCCTTCCTCCAGCCTTCTGTTGCTGCTTGCGATGATGATGACAGCGCTCCTTCCGGATCCCACCCCGCCGGGTCGCGTCTCCCTTGTGGTGCACAAGGCCCAGCGCCGCCTTGATCTGTGCCGGGGTGACAGCGTGACGAGATCCTTCCGCGTCGGGCTCGGCTGGAACCCCGTGTCGCCCAAGCTGCGTGAGGGCGACGGCGCCACGCCCGAGGGAGTGTACCGCATCTGTGCGAAGATGCCGCACAGCCGCTTCCACCTGGCGCTTCTGCTGAACTACCCGAATGCGGAGGACGCGGAGCGCGGGATGCGCGACGGCCTCATCACCCGCGCGGCAGGTGCGGCCATCATCCGCGCGGTGCGGGATGGACGCTGCCCGGACTTCCGGACCACGCTCGGGGGCGAGATCGAGATCCACGGCAGCGGGTCAGGGTCGGATTGGACGCTGGGCTGCATCGCGCTCGAGGATGTGGACATCGAGGACGTGTACCGGGCTGTGCGCGTGGGGACGGAGGTGAGGATACGACCATGACCGCATCACCACGGAACACACGATGACGCGAGACCGGGGATGGCGATGAAGCACACCGGGCTGCAATGGCGCAGGTCGGCAGTGATCGCCTTCACGGCGGTGCTGCTGGCCCATGTGGCACACCCCCTGTGCGCGCAGAGCGGCGACATTGGGCTCCAGTTGGTGGAGGCCGCCCGGCGGCAGATCGGCGTGACGATGATCTACGATCCCGCCTATGTGCGGCTTGCCTGGCCCGGCGGCGATGTGCCGTTGGAGCGCGGAGTGTGCACGGATGTCGTGATCCGCGCGCTTCGCGATGCATGGAAGGTGGATCTCCAGGTGCTGGTGCACGAAGACATGGTGCGCCACTTCTCCGACTATCCGCGGAAGTGGGGCCGAAGGAGGCCGGATCCCAACATTGATCATCGTCGGGTGCTGAATCTCCGGGTGTGGTTCCGGCGGCAGGGCCTGGCGCTGCCGGTGAAGGACAGCGCCGGCGCGTACCGCCCCGGCGACATCGTCACATCCACGCTGCCGGGCAACCTGCCGCACATCATGATCGTGAGTGACAGGACCTCGTCCACGGGCACGCCGCTTGTGATCCACAACATCGGGAGTGGAGCACGGGAGGAGGATGCCCTGTTCGCCTTTCCGTTGACGGGGCACTATCGCTTCACACAAGCGGGTGGTGCGAAATGACCCGTGCGGCAGGTATCGGGGTGGGAGATTCTTCCATCAGAAATGGCTATATTTGCAAGCTATTTCTCTCAAACATTTCTTGAGACCTCTTGCCCCAAACGCTTCATCTCTCGTCGTCTTCCATCCTTGTCACCGGTGGTGCAGGGTTCATCGGAAGCAACTTTGTCCGTGAGCTCTGCGCCGGCTTTTCCGGCCGCATCGTCGTGTTCGATGCGCTCACCTATGCAGGGAATCTCGAGAATCTGGCGGGGTATGAGGATCGTTTCACCTTTGTCCATGCATCCATCACCGATGCCCACGCCGTGGCCGCAGCGCTGCGCGAGCACGATGTGGATACCGTGGTGCATTTCGCCGCGGAATCGCACGTCGATCGCAGCATCCACGGCCCGCTGGTGTTCACGCAGACAAACGTCCTCGGCACACATGTCCTGCTCGAAGAGGCACGGCGGCACCAGGTGCGGCGGTTCATTCACATCTCGACGGATGAGGTGTATGGCTCGCTCGGTCCGGTGGGGGCATTCACGGAGGATTCTCCCATCCGCCCCACATCCCCGTATTCCGCATCCAAGGCGGCATCGGATTTCATCGTGCTCGCCTACGCGAAGACCTACGGGTTTCCCGCCATCGTGATGCGCTGCTCCAACAACTACGGCCCGTATCAGTTCCCGGAGAAGCTCATCCCGCTCATGATCATCAACGCGCTGGAGGAGCGCCCCCTGCCAGTGTACGGGGACGGGCTTAATGTGCGTGACTGGATACACACACGCGATTACACGTCCGCCATCCTCGCCGTGCTGGAGAAGGGAGTGGTGGGGGAGGTATACAATGTCGGATCGAACAACGAGTGGAAGAACATCGACATCGTCCGACTCATTCTGACCATTCTGAACCGGCCCGAGTCCCTGATCCATTTTGTCAAGGACCGGCCGGGCCACGACCGCCGCTACGCAATCGATTCGACAAGGATCACGACGGAGCTGGGCTGGAGCCCGGGTGTCGGATTCGAGGAAGGCATCCGCGACACCATCGCATGGTATTGTGCGAACGAGCCCTGGTGGCGGCGCGTGATGAGCGGCGAATACACCACGTACTACACCACACACTACGGATCCCTGCAATGAAACAGACCGCCAAACCGAAGCAGAACCTGAAGGACCGAATCATCTCCAAAAACATCACCATCGGCGTTGTGGGCCTGGGCTATGTCGGGCTGCCGCTCGCCGTTGAATATGCGCTGGCCGGGTTCAAGACCGTCGGCATCGACGTGGACCCGCGCAAGATTGACAGCCTGCGCCAGGGGGTGAATTACATCGACGATGTCAACGACGACGATCTCGCCCTCGTCGTGAAGAATGGCATGTTCGAGGTCGAAACCGACTACAAGCGCGTCAAGGAACTCGATGCCATCTACATCTGTGTTCCAACGCCGTTCACGGAGAACAAGGAGCCGGACATCACCTACATCGTCGATTCGACGCGGGCCATCAAGCCGGGGCTGCGGAAGGAGCACATCATCATCCTCAAGAGCACCACCTTCCCCAACACAACGGAGGGGTATGTGCAGCCCATCCTGGAGGAGACGGGTCTGAAGGTCGGCAGGGACTTTCATCTTGCCTTCTCACCCGAGCGCATCGATCCAGGCAACACGACATACACGACAAAGAACACCCCCACCGTGGTGGGCGGCGTGACAAAGAAATGCACCGACTATGCCGCGCTCATCACCGCCCAGGTGATCGAACAGGTGGTGCCGGTGGCCAATCCCAAGATCGCGGAGATGGAGAAGCTTCTGGAGAACATCTTCCGCAGCGTCAACATCGCACTGGTCAACGAGCTGGCGATGCTGTGCGACCGCATGGGCGGCATCAACATGTGGGACGTGGTGAATGCGGCCAGGACCAAGCCCTTCGGTTTCATGCCCTTCTACCCCGGACCCGGCATCGGCGGGCACTGCATCCTCATCGATCCGTATTACCTGTCGTGGCTCGCGCGCAAGTACGACTTCCAGACGAAGTTCATCAACCTCGCCGCCGAGACCAATGAGAACATGCCGTTCTACGTGAAGAACATGATCCACCGCGAGATCAGCATGCTCCCCATCTCCGTGCGCGATGCGAAGATCCTGGTGCTCGGCGTCGCCTTCAAGCGCGATGTGGACGACACGCGTCACTCGCCGGCCCTGCGCGTGATGGAACTGCTGCTGGACGACAACATCAGGAACCTGTCCTACAATGATCCGCATGTGCCGGAGGTGAAGGTCAACGGGTTCACACTCAAATCGAAGAAGCTCACCCCGGAGCTCGTGCAGAAGATGGACTGCGTGGTGATCACCACCGACCATTCGTCCTACGACTACGCCATGATCGTGAAGAACGCGAAGGTGGTGGTCGACACGCGCAACGCCACAAAGGTGGTGAAGGGCAGGAAGCCGAACGTTGTCGTCCTTGGCGACGGGGTGAACTGATGGTGACATTTCTGTCGGTGGTCGGTGCGCGACCGAACTTCATGAAGGTGGCCCCGCTGCATCGGGAGCTGCTCCGGCACGCCGACCGCGTCCGGCACGTCATCCTGCACACCGGTCAGCATTACGATGCGAAGATGTCGGACGTGTTCTTCAACGACCTCGAGCTGCCGGCTCCCGACATCCATCTCGGCATCGGATCGGGCTCGCATGCCGAGCAGACCGGGCGCGTGATGATGGAATTCGAGAAGGCCGTGCTGGAGGTGAAGCCGGATCTGGTCATCGTTGTCGGCGATGTCAACTCCACGCTCGCGTGCAGCGTGACCTGCGCCAAGCTCGGCATCCCCGTGGCACACGTGGAGGCGGGCCTGCGCAGCTTCGACCGCACCATGCCAGAGGAGATCAACCGCATGGTGACCGATGTGCTCGCCGATCAGCTCTTTGTGACCGAACCTGCCGGCATGGCCAATCTCGCGCATGAAGGCATCGATGCCGGCAGGGTGCACCTCGTGGGCGACGTGATGATCGACTCCCTTGCGCACTATCGCGGCAGGGCCGCATCATCAGGCATCCTCAACGAGCTCGGTGTCCAGGCGCGCGATTACACGCTGGTGACGCTCCACCGCCCGTCCAATGTGGACGTGCGGGAAAACCTGGAGAAGATCCTCGACATCTTTGAGCAGATCCACGCCACCACCACCATCATCTTCCCCATCCATCCCCGCACGCGCAGGCGCATCGATGAGTCCGGCCTCACAGCACGGTTCGACGCGCTCACGCGGCTGCACATCTGCGACCCCATCGGCTACCTGGACTTCCTGTGCCTCATGGACAACGCCCGCCTCATCCTCACGGACTCGGGGGGCATCCAGGAGGAGACCACCTATCTCCAGGTGCCCTGCCTCACGCTCCGGGAGAACACGGAACGACCCGTCACCATTGATGTCGGCACGAACCAGCTTCTCGGTCTCGATGTGCCGCTCGTGGTGCGGAAGGCAATGGAGGTGTTTGACGGGCATCCGAAGCAGGGCCGCATCCCGGACCTGTGGGATGGCCATGCCGCTGAACGCATCATTTCCATCCTCCTATCGAAATACGCCTCATGAAGCACTGTCGTTGGATGCTCCCCCTGCTGCTGGTCGTGCTGATCACGCCCGCGTCACCGCAGTCCATTGAAAACTACCAGCAGAAGAAGCAGAGCGAGAAGGCCGAACCCAATCGCTTCCTCAAGAGTGAGCCATTGGAGAAGGCCGATCAGCTTGGCCGCTACTATCGCCGCGCATTCTCGGATCAGCAGTCGGCGAAGGGTGGTGTGTTCCAGGCGCAACGCGATGCGGGGTCGGTCACCGGCGGTGCGCGCATCCCCGTGTCGCAGCCGCTCGAGGGGCCCATCGATCCGGCGCAGTATCAGCTCGGCCCCACCGATGTGCTCTCCATCAGCCTGTGGGGCGACATGCCCTCCACGATGGCGGCGGAGGTGACGCCGGAGGGCAGCGTGATCGTCCCCACCGTGGGTGAGGTGCCGGTGCGGGGCATGACGCTTCTTGCGGCGAAGGAGGCCATCATCCGCGCGGTGAAGAAGGTGTATTCGCGCGGCGAGGTGAGCGTGACGCTGCTGGCGCCGCGCACGTTCATGGTGCATGTGACGGGTCTCGTGGCCCTTCCGGGAGCCTACGAGGCGGGGGCGATGGACCGTGCCGAGAAGGTGCTCGGCCTCGCCAACACCGTGGTGCAGGGGGAGAAGAAGGAGGATGTGACGAACCCCTACATCGAGGATCCGGAACGAAACGTCTCCTACCAGCAGCCCGCACAGCCGCGTCAGCCGCAGATGTCGTTGCGGAACATCCGCATCCACCGCGGCGCGTCGATGCTGGACGTGGATCTGCTGCGCTACTACGCCACCGGTGATGTGAGCGCCAATCCGCGCCTTCTCGACGGCGACGTGATCACCGCGCTCCCGGAACAGCTCGAGAACAACACCGTGAGCATCAGCGGCGCGGTGCGCCTTCCGGGGAGCTTCGAATACCGCAGCGGCGACAGCCTCGGCCTGATGCTCCGCATCGCCCAGGGGTTCAAGGACAATGCCGTGCAGGATTCCATCGAGGTGCTGCGCCTGTCGGCCGATGGCACACGCATCGAGCGCCTCGTGGTGAATGCGGCCACGCTCGACCACGGCGGCGACATGCCCCTCCGCCCCAACGACCGCGTGTTCGTCCGCGAACGCCGGCTGGACTCGCCGCTCGCGAGCGTCGCCATCCGCGGCGAGGTGCAACGGCCCGGCGACTACCCCGTGACACGCGAGACCACCACGCTGACACAGGTGCTCGCCATGGCCGGTGGCTTCACCGACCGTGCCGCGGCGGCGGAGGTTGTGGTGTATCGCCATGATCCGAACCGTGACCTCGATCAGATGTCGTCCGTGCCCGATTATCAGCGCCTCACCGACATGCGCCTGAGCGACATGAACAAGGAGGACCGCGAGTACTACACGTATGAGACGGCCATCCGGCGCAACACCGTGGCTGTTGATGCCCGCCGCCTGTTTGTGGAGAAGGATGCGAAGGCCGACATCACCCTGCGTGATGGTGATGAGATCGTTGTCCCCGGCACACAGAACTCGGTGTACGTGTTCGGCCAGGTGGCGCGTCCCGGCCATGTGACGCACGTCCCCGGCCAGAAGCTCGCCTACTACCTGGACCGGGCGGGTGACGTGTCCGACAACGCGGTGAGCGGCGACATCAAGGTCATCAAGGCGGGATCGAAGAACTGGGTGGATCCCGGCGACACACCCATCGAAGCCGGCGATGCGATCTGGGTGCCGCGGGAGCCCGAGCGCGATTTCTTCTTCTACTTCACCGCCGTGCGCGACATTCTCACCGTGACGGTGTCGGTCGCGACCGTGTATCTGCTGTTCCAACAGGTCAACAAATAACCGGTGGAGGGATCCATGGACACGAACAACATCGATCACACCAGGTCGGCCGATGCCGGAGCACAGGACATCAACATGTACCACTACCTGCAGGTGCTGGCCAAGTGGCGGCGCTTTCTGCTCATCAACATCGGTGTGGTGGTGGTGGCCGTGGCGGTGGTGACCTTCTTCATGCCCAACCTGTATCTCTCGACCGCCTCCATCCTGCCACCCAAGCAGGACTCGGGCATGGGTGGGGCCATCTCACAACTGACCAAGGACTTTCTGCCGTCGGGGATGCTCGGAAAACTCGGCGTGAACCAGGGCTCGTACAACTACCTCGCAATCCTCAACAGCCGGTCGGCGAAGGATTCCGTCGTCCGGAAGTTCGACCTCATCAACGTCTACGATGTGTCGCACAAGTCGATGGAGGGCGCGATCCGGGAGCTGGAGAACCGCTGCACCTTCGAGATCGGAGAGAATGGGGACATCACCGTGGCGGTGCTGGATGAGGACGCCACCCGCGCGGCGGCGATGGCGAACTACTTTGTCGAGGTGCTCAACACGATCAGCATCCAGCTCAGCACGCAGGAGGCGCGCAACAACCGGGAGTTCCTCGGCAAGCGCTACGATCAGGCACGCGAGGACATGCGGATGATCGAGGACTCGATGAAGGCGTTCCAGACGAAGTACGGCATTTATGCGCTGCCCGAACAGACGAAGGCCGCCATTGAGGCCGCGGCGCAGATCAAGGCGCAGTCCTCCATCGCCGAGGTGGAGCTTGGCATCCTCGAGCGCTCGCTGGGGCGCGACAACAGCCAGACGCGCCTGAAGGAGATGGAGATCCACGAACTCAACAGCAAGCTCCGTGCGCTGAAGTTCGGGTCCGACACGCCGACGGACAGGGATCTGGAGCTTTTCGTCCCGTTCAAGGACGTGCCCGAGGTTGGCATCAGGTACCTGCGTCTGTATCGCGAGTTCGAGATCCAGGCCAAGATCATGCAGCTCGTGATCCCGATGTATGAGCAGGCCAAGGTGGAGGAGCAGAAGACGGTGCCCGTGGTGTTGGTGCTCGACACTGCCGTGCCCGCCGACAAGAAGGACCGTCCGAAGCGGTCACTGCTCGTGCTGACCACGTTCATCATGGGATTCTTCCTGTTCACGATGATCGTCTTTCTCATGGAGAGCCTGCTCTCACGGCGCGATTCGGCGACCTCCGTGGAGCGGCGTGTCCGCAACGGCGTTGGGCACATCGCCCGGTGGTATCATGTCCATGTGTAGCGTGCCGGGGTTGCCTGCCCCGTCGCAGGCTGCCGCACGTCAGCGCCGCCATTCTTCATCGCTTCCCCCATTTTCCGATTGCGTCCGCTGATGTCCCGCATCGTCAGGAATTCCGTGTTCAACCTTGCCGGCCAGGCGGTGCCGTTGCTGCTTGCGCTGGCCGCGGTGCCCGTGGCGGTGCACGGACTCGGTCTCGATCGTTTCGGCATCCTGTCGCTCGCATGGACGCTGCTCGGGTACTTTGTGTTCTTCGATCTCGGCCTCGGCCGCGGCACCACGCGTTTCTTTGCCGAGGCGCTGGCCAACAACGAACCGGACCGCCTGCAGAGCATCCTCTGGGTGTCCATCATCCTGAACCTCGTCGTGGGCATCGTGCTGCTGGCCGTGCTCATCCTGCTGGCACCGTGGTTCGCCGGTTCGGTGTTCAACGTCCCCGCACATCTTGTGGGTGAAACGACCACGGTCTTCATCCTCCTCGCCTTCTCCGTGCCCATGATCACGGTGACCGCGGTGCTCCGCGGCGTGCTCGAAGCGGCCGAGCGTTTCGACGTTGTCAACATGATCAAGGCGCCGTCCAACGGCATCATCTTCCTCATACCCGTCGCCTGCATCCCCTTCGGCGCCGGTCTGACGACCATCGTCCTGCTGATGGTCCTGTCGCGCCTGGTGACGGCCATCGTGTTTCACCTTGCCGTTGCACGTCTCTTCCCCGCGCAGGCGCGGTCCATCGCGTTCCGGAGGGATCAGGCCATCCTGCTGCTCCGCTACGGCGGCTGGGTCACGGTGACGAACATCCTCAATCCGCTCGTGATCTATGGGGAGCGGCTGATCATCGCATCGCTTCTCTCCATGGCGATGCTCTCGTATTACTCCGCGCCGTATGAAATGATCGCGCGCATCGCGATCATCCCGTTCAGCCTGTCCACCACACTCTTCCCCATGTTCGGCGGGCGCACCACGCAGGACGGTGCGGACACGCTGATGCAGCTTGTGGCGCGGCCCAGCAAATACCTGCTGCTCCTGATGGCGCCGATGGCGGCGGCCTTCATCGCCTTCGCCCCCGAGATCCTCCGCATCTGGCTCGGGGCCGACTTCGCTGCGCAGAGCGCCACGCTGCTTCGCATCCTGGCGGGGGCGTTTCTCCTCAACTCCCTCGGCTACGTCCCCCTCGCCGCCGTGCAGGGACTCGGCCGACCCGATCTGAAGGCGAAGCTCGATGCGCTGGAGGCGGTGCTGTTCGGCACGATGTGCTGGCTTGGCATCACGTGGTTCGGCATCACGGGAGCCGCCTGGGCCAAGCTCGCGATCATGGCGGTGGACACGGTCGGCCTGTTGTGGTGCACCACCAGCATCCTGGGTGTGCCTCTGCGCATGCTGTTCCACGACGGCGTCGGCATTGTTGCCGTGGCCACCGTGGCGCTGCTCGCCGCCGTTGTGCTGGCGGCCATCGGGGATGCCGCGATCCTCACGCGCGCCGCGGTGCTTGTCGGCGCCACCGCGATCTTCGCCGGTGTGTTCCTCCGCACCGCCTTCACCCCGGACGACCGGGCGACGCTGTCGTCGATGGTCGGCCGCATGAGGCGCGCATCATGATGCGGCGCGACGCATCGGTGGCGCCTGCTGCCGCAGCCGCCTCGCCGTTTGCCGGCAACCACTGGTACGTGGTGATCGGTGCGATCATGCTGCTCTCCCTGCAGTTCCAGACCGTGCCGCTGGGCATCAAGGCGCAGATCCTGCCTCCGAGCTCGCTGCTTGCGCTGCTCTTCCTGCCGTTCATGCTGCACTCCATCCCGCGCTCGCCCCTGCTCTCGGCGGTGCTGCTGTTCGGAGGCTATGCCGCTGTCCACTCCTCCATCGGACTCTTCGTGGACATGATGGCCATCGGCGGCGACATGCGCTTTGTCGCATGGTCCCGGCAGTTCTTCGCGCTTGTCGCCGGTGTCGCCACCTTCCTCGTCATGCGGAAGGCGTTCCTGAGCATGACCGACGGGCAGTTCCTGAAATTCGTGGTGTGGGGAACGATCCCCGCGCTGGCTCTGGCGATGCTGAACATCCTGTGGGGTGCGCTGGGGCAGGGCTGGGCCGGTGCGATTGTGGAGGGGATACGTGACTGGATCTCGCCCATGGGCTACACTTCGGCGATGCGTGCCTCCGGGTTTTCGAGTGAACCGTCCACCTTTGCCGCGGTGCTTGTGGTGGTGGTGCTGCCGGTGATCCTCATGCTCTTCTCCTGGCGCGGGTATGAGAAGCGGTACCTTGCGCTGCTGGTGGTCACCATCCTTGCCATCACATGGACGTTCAGCTCCGTCGGCATCATCCTGCTGCTCGTGCTGCTGTTCGCCGGGATGTTCCTCGGCCCCGGCAAGCGGCTCATGATGAAGATCGCCTCCGGCTTCTTTCTCCTGCTCGTCATGGTGGTGGCGCTTTTTCCGAACAACCAGATCTTCCGCCATGCGGGCTCGCTGCTTGCGGGCGCATCGAACATCTCCTTCAACGACCGCTATTACGGGACGGTGGGACCGTTCATGACCACGTTCTCCTCGTTGTCGATGGTCGGATACGGACTGGGCGGAACGGCGGTGCACTTCAACGAGATCGTGCCGGCGAACCAGCGGGCGGCGATCATGGCCGTGCGCTGGAAGGAGATGCCGGGGCTGAGCACGCTGGTGGGCCGCATCTACGCGGAGATCGGGCTGGCGGGATTGATGCTGTTCCTCTTCTTCATCTTCATCACCTTCCGCGAGATTCGCGCGACGATGCGCACGGGACCGCCGACGGTGCGCCGGCTGTTCCTCGCCACCGCGCGCCTCGGGTTCATCACCACACTGGTGAGTCTGTCCACGGCCTTCGGCTCCTTCCACATGCCCTATCTCTGGCTGTGGATGGCCGTGATCGATTCGCGATACATCCTTCGTACGACGCAGGGCGACGCGACTCCCACCATGGCTGCCGACTGATGCACCGCCTTCATCACCATCCTTTCACCCCCACCCCCTGCACCGAGGACACTCCATGACAACGCGAATAGAACGGGAAAAGGAATTTCACGACGAGTCGTACGGAGAGCGCAAGCGGGTGCCTCTGGAGCGGTACTACTCCGTGACGGAGGCGAGCCAGGCGTACTATCGACGCTTCCTCCTGTCGCGTGCCCCAGGGGCGAGGCTTCTGGAATATGGATGCGGCCGTGGCGAGTGGGCCTGCGAACTGGCACGCAACGGCGCCGAGGTCACAGGGATCGACCTCTCCGACACCGCACTGGACATGGCGCGCGAGGCAGCGGCGAGGGAAAACCTCCGTGTGCATTTCGAGGTGATGAATGCCGAGGCGCTCACCTTTCCCGACGGCTCATTCGACATCATCTGCGGGACGGGCATCCTCCACCATCTCGATCTCGACAAGGCCTACGCGGAGCTTGCGCGGACGCTGAAGCCCGGCGGCAGGGCGATCTTTCTCGAACCGCTCGGGCACAACCCGCTGCTCAACCTCTTCCGCCGCCTCACGCCGAAGCTGCGGACCGTGGATGAGCACCCGTTCCGCAGGGAGGACTTCGCGGTCGCGCTCCGGTATTTCGACAGCCTCACCCCCCGCTTCTTCCACCTCAGCTCGATGCTCGCCTATCCCTTCAAATCGCTTCCCCTCTTCACCCCCGTGCTGAAGATGCTCGATGCGTTGGACCGTGGGATATTCGCCCTGCTGCCTTTCATCCGCATGCATGCATGGATCGTGGTGTTCCAGTTGGATGGGCCGAAGAGAACCGCCGTGACGAGCGGCATGTCGTCATGATCATCGCCGTCATCCTCACCTGGCACAACGTGGACGACACGGTGGCGTGCATCGCATCGCTGCGGGAGTCCCGCACGCCGGTGGACCGCATCCTGCTTCACGACAACGGCTCCACCGACGGATCGGCCGCGCGTCTGCACACGATGTACCTCAACGATCCCGTCGTGATCTTCCAGCGCAACAGCCGCAATCTCGGCTTTGCCCGCGCTGTGAACCGCGGAATCGAGAAGGCGCTGGCCATGGGGGCCGACCACGTGCTTCTCCTGAACAATGACACCATCGTGGATCCCGTCTGCATCGGGATGCTGGTGGATGCGCTCGAGGCCGACCCCGAAGCCGCCACCGCTGTTCCGACGATCGTGTATCATTCGCGCCCCGACGTGATCTGGCAGGGCGGCGGTGCATTCCGGAAATGGAGGGCCGGCGTGGTGGTGCCGCTCAAGAACCGGCCTCTTCGCGAGGCTCCGTCGGAGGTGCAGCAGGTGGGCTTCCAGACCGGATGCGCCGTGCTTGCGCGGCGGTCCGCACTCGAGACGGCGGGGCTGTTCGACGAGCGCTTCTTCTTCTATGCCGAGGATGCTGAGTGGAGCCTGCGCATGCAGCGGGCCGGCTTCCACCTGCTCTTCGTCCCGCAGGCGCTGGTCAGCCACAAGATCGGCGACATCTCGAAAGATCGCAGCTCGCCGTTCGTGATGTACCACCGTGCCCGCGGATCCATCCTGCTCGCGCGCATCGCCTTCCCCGGCCGTTATGTGTGGTATGCCGCGCTCGTGCAGCTTCTGGTGTACACGCCCTACCGCGTTGTGCAGGTGTTGCGCGGCGGGTGGAACGGCAGGGCGCTCGGCGCATGGCTGGCCGGGCTGTATGACGGGGTGTTTCACAGCGAGAGGCGACGGTATTAAATTAGGCGCGCATGCCCGAAACGCGGACCTCCGACACATACCATGAAAATCCTCTTCATTACATCACGATTCCCCTGGCCGCCCTACCGCGGCGACAAGCTGAAGATCTACAATCTGATCCGACAGCTTTCGCAGCGTCACACCGTGGCTCTCGTGTCGCTCATCCAGGATGTGGAGGAGGAGGAGCATGTGGAGGCGCTCCGCCCGCATTGTTCCGACATCCATGTGGTGCACCTGCCCCGCTGGCAGTCGTACATCAACTGCCTTGCGGCGCTTCCCGGCCGTGTGCCCTTCCAGGTGGCGTACTACAGGTCGGGGCTGTTCCGCGCCTGCATCGACGAGATGATCGCCGGATTCCAGCCCGACGTCATCCATTCGCATCTCATCCGCACCGTTCCCTACACGCGGGAGCTTCCCCACCCGCGCATCCTGGATCTCACAGACGCCGTGTCGCTCTACCTCGAACGCTTCGTGCAACAGGAGCGCAACCCGCTGAAGCGCGCGCTGATCGGCATGGAGCTGCGCCGCATGCGCCGCTACGAGCCGGTGATCGACCGCTACGAGGGCGTGCTCGTCTGCTCCGACATTGATCGCGGCGTGCTGCAGGAACGCGCACCCGGGGCACACGTGGGGCTGCTCTACAACGGCGTGGATCTCGAGACCTTCTCCCCGCGTCCCGACATCCGCCCCGAACCGCGGCGCATCATCTTCACCGGCAACATGACCTACTTCCCGAACGTGGACGCCGCGCTGCACCTTGTCCGCGACATCCTTCCGCTCATCCGCCGGCGCGTGCCCGACGTGCATCTCTTCCTGGTGGGGCAGAATCCGCCGGAGAAGGTGCGGGCGCTGCAGGGCGACGGCATCACGGTGACGGGCTTCGTGCCGGACATCGGCGCGGAATACGCCCGGTCCGCGGTGGCCGTGTCGCCTGTACGCTTCGGAGCGGGCACGCTCAACAAGGTGCTTGAACCGCTGGCACTCGGCGTCCCCGTGGTGAGCACAAGCATCGGCATCCTCGGTCTCGGCCTCGAGGCGGGGACCGATCTGGAGGTGGCGGATGATCCCGCGCATTTCGCGGACCGTGTCTGTTCGCTTCTCGTCGATCCCGCACGGGCTGCGGCCATGGGCGCCGCGGCATCGGCCAAGGTGCGTGAACGCTTCTCGTGGGACACCGTGGCGCGCGAGCTCGAAGCCGCCCATGCCGCGGCACTGGATCGCCGTGCGTGCGTGTGTGCGGCGGCGGCGGCCGTGAAGGGAGGCGCCTGATGCCCTTCACCAACAAGAAACGCAGCCGCTTCATCCTCTTCCTTGTGGACGGCGTGTTCGTGATGCTCGCCTGGCTGGTGTACTGGTATCTCCGTGTGGAATCGGGCATGTTTGAAATGATCTCGGAACCCGAGTTCACCATCCCCATGCTGGTGATCGGGCTGTACTGGCTCATCATCTTCTGGATTTCCGGGCTGTACCGGCATTATGGCGTCCAGTCCCGCTTCGACGAGTTCACCACCATGGTGAAGGCCGTCACCTACGGCGTCGTTCTCCTCTTCTTCCTCATCTACCTCGACGACGCCATCTCGCAGGAGCCGGCAACCACATCACGGCTCAAGATCTTCCTGTACTGGGGCATCCTCGTGCTGCTGCTCGGGGTCGGGCGCGTGGCCTTCCGCAGCATCCGCCGCCGCATGCTCATCGCCGGCATCGGGTTGCGCAACACCGTCATCATCGGACCCGTCGCAAAGTCCATGGAGCTCTACACCACCATCCGGCAGTTCCCGGCGCTTGGCTACCGCATCCTCGGCTTCATCACCACGGATGAGGACTCGGCGGAGGCCACGGGCAGTCTCGCCTGCCTCGGCCGGCTCGCGATGCTGGAGCAGATCATTGAGCGCAGCGAGGTGGAGGAGATCATCATCACGCTCGATTCCACCGAGCACGAACGCCTCCTCGAGATCATCGGGCGCTGCGGCGCCTACAAGGTCGGCATCAAGATCCGGCCGGATCTCTACGACATCGTGTCCGGCCAGGCGCGCACGAACCAGATCTACGGCATCCCACTCATCGAGGTCACACCGCAGCTCATGCCCCCCTGGGAGGCGTTTCTCAAGCGGTTGATGGACATCGTGGTCTCGTTCCTGGTGCTGATCCTCGGCATGCCATTGTTCCTCATCATCGCGGTGGCGCAGACGCTCTCGTCGCGCGGTCCCATCCTCTACAAGCAGCAGCGCGTGGGGAAGGACGGCCGAAACTTCATGATCCTCAAATTCCGCACGATGTACGTGGACGCGGAAAAGAAGACGGGTCCGCGATGGGCGCAGAAGGATGATCCGCGCGTCACGCCGCTGGGGCGCTTTCTGCGCAGGACGCATCTCGACGAGCTGCCGCAGTGCGTCAACGTGCTGCAGGGCGACATGAGTCTTGTGGGGCCGCGGCCGGAGCGGCCGTTCTTCGTGGAGCAGTTCATCCGAGAGATCCCGCTCTACCGGCGCCGCCTCAACGTGCGGCCGGGCATCACCGGCTGGGCGCAGGTGAAGCACACCTACGATCAGTCCATCGACGACGTCCGCGCCAAGCTCCGCTACGATCTGTTCTACATCGAAAACATGTCGCTGCGGATGGACTTCAAGATCATCCTCTCCACCGCCTTCGACATGCTGGCGGGGAAGGGGCACACATGATGCGCGTCATGCGCCTTCTGCCGCTGCTTCTGCTGCTGCCGTTCACCGCGCCAGCGCAGGTGGAGCACGTGCCCGTCCAGCATCCGGTGTACGCCTTCCTGCAGACCATGCACATCCAGGGGCGCCTGCCCGGCTGGTCGGCCACCATGCTGCCGCTGGACCGTGCGGCGGTGACGGGCTGCCTGCGTGAGCTGCTCGCGCATCCGCAGGGGCTCACGGAATCCGAGGCGGCCCTGCTTGCACGGCTGTCGGACGAATTTGTGGCGGAAGCCGACGGCAGCCAGCGGCGGGTGGCGCTCCTTGATCCCGCACCCGGTGCGGGACTTCTGGCCGGGCTGTTCGACGATGTGGAGAAGCACCTCTATCATTGGGCGGACGCGGAGCGCCGCAGCACGTTCGTGATGGAGTTCCTGGGCAGCGCGGATGCGCGGCTGGGGCGGATCGATGGCGGCGAAAGGACGGTGCTGCTCGGACAGGTTGGCGGGCGCTTCCGCGGCACCATCGGCGGCGCATTCGGGTATCAGCTCCAATCCACCAACGGCGAGGCCTTCGGCGACAAGGCCCTGGCCCTGATGGACCGTGATCTGCGTCTCAACACGAACTTCGGGGATCTCAACCGCAACTTCTTTGATGTGACGGAGGCCGCCGTGTCGGCCTTGTGGAGCTGGGGCAGCGCCTCACTCGGGCGCGAGACGGTGCTGTCGGGAGTGGGCGTGGCGGCACGCACGCTTCTGAGTGGAAACGCACCGGCCTTTGATGCCGTGCGCCTGAACCTCCACACGGGCGATCTCCGCTTCACCTTTCTGCATGGAGCCCTGCTCGGCGTGCACGACACCATCGAAAACGGACGCCCGTGGTTCGACGCGAAATACATCGCCATGCATCGCCTCGAGGCGGACCTGTTCCGCACGCTGCGTGTGGGCGTGTATGAAGCGGTCATCTATTCGCAGCGGGCGATCGATCCGGCCTACATCAACCCGGTGAATTTCTTCAAATCCGCGGAGCATGCAGGCGGCGATCGCGACAACCCGATGCTCGGCATTGATCTCCAGACCCTGTCCCTGCCCGGCACGCAGGTGTTCGCCTCCTGGCTCATCGACGATGTGGATTTCTCGCAATGGGGCACGGGGTTTTATGGCAACAAGTTCGCCTGGCAGGCGGGGCTTTTGAACGCCTCGCTTCCGAACACCCTGCTCGGCATGGAATACGGCCGTGTGGAGCCCTACACCTTCACCCACGTCTATCGCAACAACGAGTACACGAACAAGGGTGAGGCCATCGGGCTCGACCTGCCGCCGAACGCGGATCGTTGGACCGTCACCGCGCAGCACTCCATCGGAGCCCGTGTGCGCATCACCGCCGCGCTGTGGCGGCAGCGACACGGGCGCAACGAGCGTGATGCCGGGGGGCGGCTTGTGCGGAACCACGGTGGCGACATTGCCGAGCGCTTCGAGTCCGGCCGCGACAATCCC
Organism: uncultured Chromatiales bacterium; assembly: GCA_964449305.1. GTDB lineage: Bacteria > Bacteroidota > Ignavibacteria > SZUA-365 > CAYQST01 > CAYUYM01. Next base: position 48,536 of record CAYUYM010000006.1, read on the forward strand.
ACGGCAGGCTTTCTGGACGGACCGCGCGTCACGAGCTGGTCGGCCACGCTGGGGGTGACGTGGGAGCCTCTGCGCAACAACCTCCTGCGCCTCACGTGGCGCTGGTACCGCATGGACGACGAGGAGGCCGCGCTGGTGCGGGAGGAACAGGTGCTCTCGCTGCGTTTCGAGATGGATCTGTGATCGCAGGTCGGAAGTTCGTCGCCATATGTGGAACAGCTTGTTTTCCGGAGAATGGCCGTTGTATTTTGAACCACCGGACTGTCCGTGTCACATAACCCATCATCCAATGAAGAACCCCCTGTGAAACGCGCCCTGGTCATCCACCCCACCTACAACGAGATCGAAAACATCACACGGATCATCCCCGTGGTCCTGAGCCAGGATCCATGCATCGAGGTGCTTGTCGTGGACGACAACTCCCCGGACGGGACAGCGGCCGCGGTGAAGGAGATGATGAAGACGGAGCCACGCATCCACATCCTGGAGCGGCCGGGGAAGATGGGGTTGGGGACGGCCTATGTGGCGGGATTCAAATACGCGATTGCGCAGGGGTTTGATTACGTGTGTGAGATGGACGCGGATTTTTCACACGACCCGAAGATTCTGCCCGTGTTTCTCGAGGAGATCCTGCATCATGATCTCGTGCTGGGGTCGCGCTACATCAGGGGGGTGAACGTGATAAACTGGCCGATGAAGCGTCTGCTGTTGAGTTATTTTGCGAACGTTTACACGAAGATCGTCACCGGTCTGCCGGTGCGCGATGCGACGGGGGGGTTCAAGTGTTTCCGGGTGGAGGTGTTGAAGGCGTTGGATCTTGACGCCGTGAAGTCGAACGGCTATGCCTTTCAGATCGAGATGTCGTTCAAGGCATGGAAGAAGGGATTCGACGTGATCGAAGTGCCCATCATCTTCATGGATCGCCAGGCGGGGCAGTCGAAGATGTCGAAAAAAATCGTGCGCGAAGCCGTGACCATGGTATGGAAGCTCCGGCTCCGCGCAGTGTTCGGAATGCTGAATTAGCCTTTTGTTGGCAGTTCCGTCCGCACCGGGGGCATGGCGGATTCGTCGAGGATGAAGAGTCCTGGACGCGGGCGCATGCGCTGGAGCCTGGACGGACGGTCGCTCCGCACCACGGGACCGCGATCTCGGTGGATCAGGTGGATGAGGGCGGTGGCATGGAGGGTGAAGTGTTCAGGCAGACAGAGTAACGTTTGTTTCATGGATCCTCGATTGAAGGCACATGGGGAAGAAGTGCGGGCAAATTAGGATGTGGCCGATCGGGAGACAATCCGGAAATTTGCCCCCATGGAGCGAGTTCCTCCGTCATTCCAGCGTACCGAGTGGGGAGTTGAAGAGTCGAAAAGTTCAAGAGTTCAAGAGTTCAAGAGTTGGACCGCAGCAAACGTGCCTCTCCGTCGTCATGCCCGCGCAGGCGTGCATCCATGTCCGGCCGTTGAAGGGTTATCAAGGTTGTCAGCGTTTTCAGGGTCATCAGCGTTGGCTTCGGAAGGACTCGCGCCACAGTCCCTCGGTTCGCAACCCCTCCGTCGTCATACCCGCAAAGGCGGGCATCCATGAACGTCCGCCGAAGGGGTGTCAGGGTTATCAGAGTTTTCAGGGATATCAGGGTCGGTTTCGGAAGGACTCGCCCCACAGTCCCTCGGTTCGCAGCCCCTCCATCGTCATGCCCGCGCAGGCGGGCATCCATGGACGTCCTTCGGAGCCATGGCGTGGATTCCCGCGCCTGCACTGAGCCTGTCGAAGTGCGGGAATGCCGTCGCCATGGCACGCACATTCTGCGTCCAACTCTTGAACTCCTGAACTTTCCCTGGGCTACCGCGGAGGGACGGGGCGTGGATTGCCCGCGCCTTCACTGAGCCTGTCGAAGTGCGGGAATGACGGAGGGGCACGCGCTGGCGCTGCTGTTCCTCGGCTCGCTGCCATTCCGTACATTTGTCTCGGATCAGCAAAGGACGCAGATGAGCAGAGACACCATTTTCATTGTGGACGACGAGGCGCCGACACGCCGGCTGCTGGAGCATGCCGTGGGCACAATGTGGGGCTACCGCGTGCAGTCCTTCGACAGTGGCGAGGAGTGCATCGCTCACCTCGATGACTCCCCCAACCTCATCATTCTCGACATCATGATGAAGGGCATGAGCGGCGTGGAGACCTTGAAGGCCATACGCGAGCGCAACGACCAGCTTCCCATCATCATGCTGTCGGCCCAGGAGAAGATCGATGTTGCCGTGGAGACCATGCGTCTCGGTGCGCGCGACTACTTCCCCAAGCCGGTGGATCTCCGCAAGCTGGAGTTCGCCATCAGGAATGCGCTCGATTACGGCAGGATGGCCGTACGCGTGCAGGAGCTGCAGGACACCATCGAACGCTCCGTGCAGGGGGATGGCATCATCACGCACTCCCGCGCGATGGCCGGGGTGCTCACGCTCGTGAAGAAGGCGTCGAACAGCGACATCGGTGTGCTCATCCAGGGCGAGTCGGGCACAGGCAAGGAGATGATCGCCCGCGCCCTGCATTTCAACGGCCGCCGTCGGAACGGTCCCTTCGTGGTGATCAACTGCGCGGCCATCCCCGGCGAGCTGCTGGAGTCGGAACTTTTCGGGCATGAAAAGGGGGCCTTCACCGGTGCTCACCGCCAGAAACCCGGCCGCTTCGAACAGGCGGATGGAGGGTCGCTGTTTCTGGATGAAGTGGGCGAGCTTGCCCCGGCACTCCAGGCCAAGCTGCTGCGTGTCCTCCAGGAAAAGACCTTCGAACGAGTCGGCGGGAACGAGACACTCGAGGCCGATGTGCGCATCATCGCCGCAACCAACCGCGATCTGCGGCAGCTCGCGCTGGAGCGGAACTATCGCGAGGATCTCTACTACCGCCTCGCCGGCTTCCCCATCGAGCTGCCTCCGCTGCGTGATCGACGCGAGGAGATCCCCCATCTCGTGGATCACTTCCTCCGCATGTTCGAGGGTCGCGAGGGAAGGAAGGGCCTGAAGGTGACCCGTGAGGCGATGGATGTGCTCATGGAGTACCCCTGGCCGGGAAACATCCGCGAGCTGCGCAGCATCATGGAACGCGCCGTGCTCATCGCCGACGGCGCGGTGATCACGCCGCAGGATCTGCCCATGGCACCGCCGACGGAATCCCTGCAACGGAGCTTCCTCGCATTCGCCACGCCGGAACACATCGTCAGCATGGAACGCGTGAAGGAGGAGGCCATACGGCAGACGCTCCGTCTGGTCCGCGGGAACGTCACGGAAACCGCGCGACGGTTGGGCATCGGGAGGACGTCGTTGTATGAAATGCTGAAGAAATACGGGATTGAGACCACATGAGTGCAGGATGAGGCCGCACCCTCACTGCGGCCGCAGGTGGATGACCACGCCCTCCACATAATCGCCCGTCTCAAGCGACCGGATCTCGAAGGAGTGCGCGGGGGCGTCGGGCACGAGCCGCAGACGCGCAAGCTGTGTGTCGTCGGTCTCCACGCGATAGCTGCCGGGGGGCAACCCGTAGTGCGACCATTCACCATCGTCCCCGGTGACGAGGCGCTGCACCAGCGCGCCTGCGGCATCGCGGATGAGGACGATCACCCCGCGCATGCCCCGACCGGAGGCGTTGACCACCCGCCCCACCACCTCTCCGCTCACAACGATGGGCACCAGCACCTCCCGGAACTGATTGGGCTGCACCTCGATGGAGTAGGTCTTGTACCGCGGCATCCAGGAGATGTTCTCGAAATTCACGGCCGACACATCGAGCACCCAGGTGCGGAAGGGTTCGAGATCCATCACGCGGATGAGTGTGTCTTCAGGCACGGGCACGATGCGCCCACCGGCGAAGCGGACATCCAATCCGTTGAGCCGCCGCTCCCCTTCGTCGAGTATGCCGTCGTTGTCGAGGTCGAGAAAGGTGATGATGACGATGGCACCCTTGCCCACCGACGTGCGGTTGCTCGGAAGCAGCGTGCCCGACACGCCATCCCAGGCCATGGTTCCGCGCAGGGTCTGTGTGTGCCAGGTGTCCGTGGCGTCGCCGCGCATCGAGACGTTGGCCTGGGCGAAGGGCAGATCGTAGCGGATGTTGATCTGCGCGGCATTGATCTGCGCGGCGATGTTGCGCTCCAGCGACAGCACGATCCAACCGGCCTGCACGAACTGATACTCGATGGAGGAGCGGAAGGCCAGAAGTGCGGAGCGGGACAGGTCGAAATCCATCTGCGGCCGGACGGCGATGCGCCCCGGCAGGCGGAACGCGGAGGAGAGCACCGAGCGGATGTAGGGCGCGAAGCGTTCCGAGATGAGCGCGGAAGTCTGGAGACTCATGCTGACACCGAACATCGTGCCGCTGAAGATCATGTCCGTGGTGAGCGGGCGCGAAGCGCTGGTGATGTCCTGCCGGAGACTCACACGGCCGCTGCCGTTGAACAGCGGTGTGCGCACGGGAAAGACGAGGCCAAGGCGCCGCTGCTCCGAGCCGCCGGAGATGAAGCCCACCTGACCTGGATCGAAGAGCGTGTACTGCAGTTCCACCGACACATTGTCGATTGGGGAGAAGGTCATGAGTCCCGACATGCGGCTTCCCAGAACGAACTCGCCATTGAAGAGGACGTTGTCCAGCAGGCGGACGTTGGCGGAGGCGAAGGGTGTGGCCGGGTAACGCTCGTACATCGGGATGTACTCCACTCCGGCTGAGATGGTGGCGCGTGATCCCAGGCCGAGCGACCCGCGCAGTTGCGAGTAGAGCCTGTACTGCGCCTCCATCATGGCACCGGCGGTGAAGGAGTATTCGAACTCCCCCTCGGGAAGGAAGGCCATGGGGATGGTGAGGGACTGCTTGAGTGAGCGCTCCTCGCCCCAGGGCCCGTAGAATTTGAGTTCCACATTGGTGGCACCGTAGGAGAGTGGTATCTCGAACCGATAGAGGCCGGAAGCGTCGGTCTTGACGAAGTCGACGATGATGTTGTTGACGTAGAGCTCCACCGTCCACTCGGGCTGCGTGTAGTCGCTGATGGTGTAGGTGCCGAAGGAGCGCCGGAACACCGAGGGGGTGTTGGTGAGCTGTGCGCCGATCAACGCAGTGGAGAGCATGCGCATGGCCGGTGAGCCCAGCCTGCCCACCGTGGTCTGGCGCATCCACGGTTCGTCGTTGTCCACATGGCGCCAGCGGGCCTGCACCTGGCGGAAGGTCCAGGGGATGGATGTGGACCCGGTGACAGCCGCCTCCACGTCGCCTCCGAGCAGGCCGCCCCCGAGGGCGCCCGTGTAGGAAAGGTTTGGTGTTCCATGGCGCTGCTGCTGTGACATGACGCCCCAGTCCAACCCACCGATGGAGGCGAGTGACGCCTCCCGGGCGATGCGCCGATCCACCTCCACCTCGCCGCTGATGCGGGAAAGGTTCTTCCGCAGACGCTCTCGCTGCATCTCCCGCAGCACGGGGAGGTCCATGTCCGTGGTGAGCGTCACGGCCATGGCGCGGAAATTGAACGTGCAAGTCAGGCCGAACACGCGGCCGAAAAGCTCCCGGCGAAGGTGGATGTTCGTCTCCGTGCGGATGAAGTCCTTCCGGTCGATGGCGGTGGTGACACCGCCCACGGTGATGGTGAGGGATGCGTAGTCGATGAGGTAGAGGGTGTTCTCGTTGAGGAAGAAGCCGGACACCGAATCCCCATCGGATGTCACATCCGCCTTGATGCGGAGGAACTGGAAGAGCTCCAGGGCGGGCAGGTACACATCGTCGCCCACGAGGACGGAGTTGATGTAGGTGCTGCCCTGCTGGGCCACGTTGAGGAGGATGGAGATCTCATCGCCGGCCACCGAGTCCACCTGCGCAGCCGCAGCAAGCGGGAGGAAGAGAATCGCCAGGAGGAGGAGAATGGAGAACGCGCGGAGGAAGGTGTTGGGAATAGTTGGCAGTTGGCAGTTGGTCACATTGGTTGTTGGCGGGGAAACACATTGCAGCCAGTCCTCAGTCTTCTGGCTTCTGTCACCAGGCAAGAGGCAATAAGGCACAGCGCGAGCAAATGGAATACAGAGAATGGGTGATGGTGTCTGGTGAGTATCCCAGCATTGAACCAGTGATCCGTATTTGGCCGCTCCGCCGAACCATTCACGATTTTCAATTCTCCATTCACTTGACATGACCTTTCGTCGCACCGGCCACCCAATTCGTCATTGCTCACCGGTGACGTGGATTACCGCGCTCACGGGACCGGGAACTCCTGCTCGGCGATGGTGCTTTCCTTTTCGAGCTCCGAGCGGGCGATGTAGCGGATGATCAGCCTGCCCCCCTTGAGCGCAAGCTCCTTCGGCAGGCGGAGCGGGATGGTGACCTTCCTGAGGGCGTTGGGGGTGTAGACAGAGATGCCTTTCAGAGAGCCCACCTGCACCTTGTCGCCCGTTGGCGGGGCATAGTCCACGGTGAAGTCGCCATAGACGGACCGGGTGCCGGTGCGATTGGCGGTGAAGTGCAGTGCCTTGGTTGTGACGCTGTCCTTCTTGTCGATGATGGCGATGTCGGAGAGGGTGACGGAGGCGGTGAGGTTGCCACGTCGCACGATGACGGGGATGGACACGCCGTAGACGGCGGTGAGTTTGATGGCGAGAGCCGTTGTGTCGGCGGCCGTTGTATCGCTGGCCAGGGGTGTGCCCTTGTCCACGGCACGGAAATACACATGCGTGCGATACTCGCCATCGGGGGCGGCGATGCCGGGTTTGAGCTGCATGCGCACGTTCTGGGATTCGCGCGGGGCGAGCTTGACGCTTTTCGGGAAGAAGCGGATGAGGTCGTCGGCGAGGAGCTGGCCAGGATCCGGTTTCTGGATCACCTCGAACTCGCCGTTGTCGGACATGCGGTAGCGCACGATGGAGATGTCGTAGGACGCGGTGTCCTGCCCGATGTTGATGAGCGTCAGGGCCTGCATCTGCATTGCGCCTTCGAACACCACGCGTGTGGGTGTGACGAGGAGATCGCCGAGGCGCTGTGCCGGTGCGGTGAAGAGTCCGGCGAGGAGGATGATGGCGGTGAAGGCGATGACGCGTCGGAGCGGTGCCATGGATGGGGTCGCGGATCGGGGATGGTGCTGCATGGTGAAGGCTCGTCGTGGGGTGGATGAAGGATGAAGGTTGCGGCGGTGGTCCGGGGAGTGATACCCACGAACGGGGGAATCGGTTTCCGGCTGCGTTTCACTCGTAATTGGCGGTGATGGTGAAGCGCCCGGAATAGCGTCCGAAGGGCTGTGTTTTCATGATCTCCAGCGTGCCGCCGACCATGAATTCCTGCACGCCCTCACTCCCGATGATGCCAGTGTTGCCGAGGAGGGTGGAGGTGAAATCCACAAGGCGGATGATGTCGGCGGTCCCGGCGTTGATGAGGTCCACCGCAGCGGGAAGAGTGATCTGGTAGGAGTACCCGGCGCTGCCGGAGATACGGAAGCGCGCGGGGATCAGCACCTGCCCAGGGAGGATGGAGGCCGAGCCGCCGGTGGAGACCTGCCCGGTGGGGTTGAGGACGACGCGGTCGTCGGCGATGCCGCGGACGATGACGCCGAAATCGAGATCGTTGAGTTTCTCGAGGGTGATGCCTGGGACGATCTGCGTCTGGACCGCGGCCGATGCCGTGGCCGAGCCTTGGGCGCTGACCGACGGCCGGAACAAGGCTCCAGCCAGGAGCACGATGGCAATGATCGACCGTGTAAGATGTTTCCGAAGTCTCATGATGCTTCCAAGATTGGGCGGCTCGAGGAAACATAGCACCGCGGATGCGAAGATTCAACATCAGGGCGTGCTGCGCATGCGGTGGGGTGAAAACGAACGGGGGCGGCCTGCGTGCCGCCCCCGGGGAAACAGAAGTCACATGGCCATGCATCATGGCCGGCGCGGGATCACTCCGCGAGGAGTTTCTGGATCTCGCGATCGGTCTTCTCGAAGTCGCCGGCGCCGGTCTTGAAGTACCGCATGACGCCCTTCTTGTCGATGAGCACGATGTGCGGGATGCCCTGCACGCCATAGGCCTCGGCCGTCTTGCGGCCCGTCTTTTCAATGGCCACCGGCCAGGTCATCTTGTGCTTGGGCATGAAGTCGTTCTTCATCTTGAGGAGTTCCTCCTCCGGCTTCACCTCCTTGTTGTCGTAGCGCGCCTGGTACGAGGTGAGGCCCACGATGACGAGGCCCTTGGACGAGTACTTGTCCTGCCATTCCTTGATGTGCGGGAAGGCGGCGATGCAGGGGCGGCACCAGGTGGCGAAGAAGTCGATGAGAATCACTTTGCCCTTGAGGGATGCGACGCTCATGGGGCTGGACCCGATCCATTCATGATCGCCCCACTCGGGTGCGGGTTTGTTGAGCGTGGCGTTGTCCTGCTCCAGCTTGGCGATCTGAGCCTGCATGCCCTTCTCGATCTCGGCCCAGCGGGCGTCGTTGGCGACGGCCTTCTTCGCCTCGGCGAGGAAGGACTGCTGGCCGGCGGCATCGTTGGCGGTCTTGAAGGCGAAGGACACGGGAGCGAGCACCTGGACCACGTTCTGGTTGAGGTACTGGACGAGCTGACCCTTCTGCGCTTCATCCGGCTTTCCTTCCTTGTCGACCATGGTCTTTTCATACATCGCCTGCACCTCGCCCATTGCGGCAATGGACTTCAGGGCGTAGGCTTGGGCCTTCGGCAGATCAGGGACGTCGGCATAGCCGGTGGCGAAGCTCATGAGGATCTGGAGCTTCTCGGCGGGCTCGGCATCGGCCAGGAGGGATTCACCGCCCAGCTCATCGGCGCGCTGCACGTTGCCCGATGCGAGGTTGAGCTGCACGAGTTCCTTCTTGAGCGTCTTGAGCGAATCGGCATTGGTGGTGAACGTGAGGAGGCGTTCACCGGCCTTGAGCGCGACCGCGCCATTGGAGGTGGCCAGCGCGGCGAGCT
>CAYUYM010000007.1:0-55507 GCA_964449305.1 uncultured Chromatiales bacterium
GGCGGGTCCATCGTGGGTATCGAGATCAACGCGATGATCGGTGGTGTGTGTACCACGCAGGGTGGTTCAGCGCTCACCATCACATCATCGGGCTATGTGGGCAGCATGGTGTTCGGTGCAGCCATTTTCCTTGTCTCGCTGCGCCGCAATGCGGCACGGGTGCTGGCCTGGATCATCGCCATCGGCCTGGCCATCCTTGCGATCGGGTACATCGACAACAGTTTCGGCATCGTGTTTGGTCTGGCCTTCAGTGCTGTGCTTGCCGCCCTGGCAGCCTTCCTGCCTGAGTGGGGCACCGCCCTTGCCCTGCAATTCCTTGGAGCCGTGAGCTGTCTCTATGCCCTCGTCGACATCAAGGAGGACCTGTTGACACCGGGCTCGGAACATGTGACAGATGCGGCAATTCTTCAGGATCTGACGGGCATTCCCGCCCTGTTCTGGGGCATCCTGTGGGGGATCTTCGCCCTTGTGGTGTTCTGGGTGGTGCTGCGTCTTGCATCGCGCGAGCTGGTGTGAAGTGCCGAATCCGGGCCGTTTGTTTCCAAGAATGGGAAAGAATAGTTTGCAGGCATGAGCAGCAAGCACGTCATACGCCTTCACAACGCCGTGTTTTACGCCTACCATGGCAACCACCACGAGGAGCGTCAGCTTGGCGGGAAGTTCCATGTGGATGTGGAAATGGAGACTGATTTCACGGATGCAGCCCGGAATGATGATCTGACACAGACGGTGGATTACCATGCGGTCTACAACCTGATCCACGACATCGTGACGGAACGCAAATACCGCCTCATCGAGGCGGTGGCGAAGACCATCGCCGACACCATCCTCGTACGCTGGCCGGCCGTTGCGGCGGTGCATGTGCGTGTGCGCAAGCCCGGCGCACCGGTGCGTGGTGTGATCGATGCCGTCGAGGTGGAGGTCTATGAAGATCGCTGACCCGTCCCGCGTCCACCTTTCTCTCGGGTCGAATCTCGGCGATCGCCTGCAGACCATCCGGCATGCCCTTGCCGACATCCATCAGCTTCCGGGCACCACGGTGACGAAGGTTTCCAGCATCCATGAAACGGAGCCCTGGGGTCACATCCCGCAGCCGGCGTTTCTCAACTGCGCCTGCGAGGTGCGGACCATTCTGCCCCCGCTGGAACTGCTCGCCGCCCTCCAGGCCATCGAAGCCCGCCACGGCCGCGTCCGCGTGGAACGCTGGGGCCCGAGAACGCTCGACATCGACATCCTGCTGGTGGACGATTCCAGCATCGCTGTCCCGACGCTCACGGTGCCGCACCCACGCATCGCCGAACGGGCCTTCGTTCTCCGGCCGCTTGCGGAGATCGCCCCCGATGTGATGGTCCCGGGCACAGGATCCACGGTGGCTGCGCTCCTGCAAGCGTGCCCCGACCAGGGGGCGGTGCGTGTCGTTGCTCCTCATTCATCCATCACTGAAGCGCCCACCGCGGCATCCACGTCCCACCCATGACCATGAAGAATGACATACGATACATCGCCATCGAAGGAGTGATCGGCGCGGGCAAGACGAGCCTCGCACGTCTGCTGCACAAGCGGCTTGGAGGCCAGCTCGTGCTGGAAAAGTTTGAGGAGAATCCCTTCCTTGCACGCTTCTACGAGAATCCGGAGCGCTATGCCTTCCAGACGCAGATCTTCTTCCTCCTCACACGCTTCAAACAACTCCAGGCGCTGACCCAGCGGGATCTGTTCGCGGAATACACCATCACGGATTACATCTTTGAGAAGGACAAGATCTTCGCCTACCTCACCCTGCAGGACGACGAGCTTCAACTCTACACCATGCTTGTGTCCAACATCGAGCGATCCCTCTCGCGGCCGGATCTCGTGGTGTATCTCCAGTCCGGCGTTGACCGGCTGATGTCGAACATCAGGGAGCGCAGCCGCGACTACGAGACGAACATCTCCAGGAAGTACATCACGGACCTCAACGACGCATACAACTACTTCTTCTTCCGCTACAAGGGGGCGCCGCTGCTGATCGTCAACACCACGGACATCGACTTCGTGAAGAACCAGGACCACCTCGAGGAACTCGTGCAGCAGATCCTCAAGCCGGACCACGTGGCCATCGAGTACTACACGCCACTGTCGAAGATCTGACCGGAGGTTCCGCGCCCATGTTCCGCTTTCTTTTCTACGGTCTGATCTTCTACGTTGTCATGCGAGCACTGCGAGCGTTCTTGCGTCTGATGACCCCGACAGCGGGAGCTCCGGGAAGACGGGGGGAGGCATCCGGAACGGGGGAACAGCGCCGATCCCAGGATTCGAACGCGATCGTCGACGCGGAGTTCGAGGAGATCCCCAAACCATGATATCGCTGCATCGACGGCCGTGAAATCCACCTTCGCTCATCGCTTCGAGAAGGCCATGAAGCGCCTGATCTTCGGCTTGGCCCATGTGTTCATCCATGTGCGCCGGGTGGAGTCCGTCGACCCAGCCACTGTGCGGTCCATCCTCGTGATCCGGCAGCACAACCAGCTGGGTGACATGCTGTGCGCTGTGCCGCTGCTCAAGGCCCTGCGCGCCACCTACACGCAGGCCCACATCGCGCTTCTCGCACGGCCGCTGAACAGCGCGGTGCTCACCGGCGCGGCCTTTCTGGACGAGGTGATCGTCTACGACAAGGCGCGATATGCCGGGAGTCCGTTTGCCATCCTCCGCTTTGCGAAGGAGCTTCGGCTGCGGCGTTTCGATCTGGCTGTGGTGCCCTCCACCGTGGCCATGTCGGTGACAAGCGATCTGCTCGCCTTTCTTTCACGCGCGCGCAGGCGCATCGGCCCGGCATCGCTCGACGGGCGGCACAATGTGTCCGGGTATCTCCATCACATCCGCGTCCCGCTGGCATGGCCGCGGTATTCCGACGTGCATCAGACGCAGCGCAACCTCGACATCGCCGCTGCGCTGCAGCTTCGCGACGTGCCGGCAGAGCTGGATCTCGGGTTGGGTGCGGATGAGCTGGAGGCCGGAGCCGCGCTGCTCGACGGCATCGACCGCAGCAACGGGCGCCTTGTGATCGGCTTCCACCCCGGGGCGGCGAAGGTGCCCAACCGCTGGGACGCACTGCATTTTGCCGAGATCGCGAACCGCTGCGCCGAGATCCTGGGTGCCGCCCTCGTCATCACCGCCGGTCCTGACGACGACGATCCGATACGCGAGATGACGATGAATGTGCCCAACGACCATCTCCTGCTGCGCAATGAGCCCATCCGGCTCGTGGGGGCGGTGATCGCGCACTGCGACCTGTACATCTCCAACGACACAGGCATGATGCACGTGGCCGCGGCAGCGGGCACACCCACCCTTTCGCTCTTCGGTCCCACGGATCCGCTGCAATGGGCACCTCCGGGAGCGCAGCACCATTTCATCCTCGGGCGCGGGGGCGATGTCCGTGCGATCCCGGTGGAGAAAGTGTGGGGCCTTGTCCTCCGGATGCTCGGCCGCCGCCTGCGCCGTGTGCAGCCGGTGATGGACGAGGATGCATGACACTTCTCCCGCAGGATCCCTGAACACCTCCATGGCCACCCCTCCATCCCCCCCATCATCGCAGCAGAGCGGGTCTCGGCGCCTGGCAGCCATCGACATCGGCACGAACTCCTTCCACCTGGTGATCGCCGATGTCCGGCCGAACGGTGTCTTCACGGTCATCGGTCGCGACAAGGAGATGGTCCGACTTGGCGCCGGGGCGACGGACATGAAGACGCTCTCCGACGAGGCGATGGAGCGTGCCCTGCAGACACTTGCGCGTTTCCGCCGCATGGTGGATCTGGCACAGGCTCCCGTGCGGGCGGTGGCCACCTCCGCGGTGCGCGAGGCACTGAACCGCGCGGACTTTGTGGAGCGTGTGCGTCGCGAGGTGGGGATCGACGTGGAGGTGGTGAGCGGGTACGAGGAGGCGCGTCTCATCTACCTCGGTGTGTTGCAGGCGCTGCCGGTGTTCCACAGGCAGATCCTGCTGGTGGACATCGGCGGGGGGAGCACGGAGTTCCTTGTCGGCCGCGAGGGGGATGTGGTGCATGCCAACAGCCTCAAGGTCGGCGCGGTGCGTCTCACGGAGAGGTTCTTCCGCGCTCCGGTGATCAGCGATGCCGACGTGGCTGCATGCCGCGTCTTCCTCCGTGGCGAACTGCATCCGGTGCAGCGCGCGGTGCGTGAGGCGGGCTTCACAATGGCCGTCGGCTGCTCCGGAACCATCCTCACCACTGCCGCCATCATCCAGGCCGCCGCCGGTCACGAGGTGTCGATGGTCGACCAGCCGGTGACCATCACGCGCTCCGAGATCCACGACGCCGTCGCGACCATCCTCGACGCGGAGACGGTGGTCCGGCGCCGACGCATCCCCGGTCTCGACGAGTCGCGTGCGGACATCATCGTCGCCGGGGCCCTCATTCTGGAACAGGTGGTGGAACAGTTCGGCATCGATGCGCTGACCACGTCGCGCTATGCGTTGCGCGAGGGGGTGATCCTCGACTCGGTGCAGAAGGCGGGGCATGGCGACGGGACGCGCGCGCATCTGTCCGACATCCGCCGCTCCTCGGTGCTGCATCTCGCAGAGATCTGCCACGACGATCGGCGGCATGCGGACAATGTGGCACGGCTTGCACTTGAACTCTTCGACCAGTCCACGGCCCTCCATCGCCTGGGCAACCGCGAGCGCGAGCTGCTGGAGGCCGCCGCCTTCCTCCACGACATCGGCTATCACATCTCCCACACGCAGCATCATCGGCACTCGTATTACATCATCCGGAACGCCGAGCTCCTCGGCTTCACGGACCGCGAGATCGAGATCATCGCCAACACGGCGCGCTACCACCGCAAGAGCCATCCGAAGATGGAACACGCGGAGTATGCCCGAATGACCCTGCAGGATCGCGACATCGTCCTGCGCCTCGCCTCGCTTCTGCGCCTCGCCGACGGGCTCGACCGCAGCCACCAGGCCGCCGTGCTCTCCGTGCAGCTTGAGATCGACGCGCGCGAGGCACGCCTTCTGATCAGCCCCGAACCCGCCATCGACTGCACGCTGGAACACTGGGGCGCCGAACGGCGCAAGGCCCTGTTCGAGGACGTCTTCAAACGCCGCCTCACGATCACGCTTCATCCCTGACCGTTTCGTTTCCCCACCATCAACCGGAGACCACAGCATGTACACCACACTCAAGGAATTCCAGGCAGCCTTCAGCGACGAGAACGCCTCCACACTGAAGCTCCTGCGCGCACTCACCGATGCATCGCTGCAGCAGCCCGTCGCTCCGGGCGGGCGGACGCTCGGTCGCATCGCCTGGCACATCGTGCAATCCCTCGGCGAGATGGGATCTGGCTGCGGTCTCGTCTTCGATGCACCTCCACGCGAGGCCGCGGTGCCGACCTCTGCAGCGGAGATCGCCGACGCCTACGAACGCACCGCCGCCGCGCTCCTCGCCGCGGTCATGGAACAATGGACTGATGCCTCGCTTGACGAGGAGCGCAACATGTATGGCGAGATGTGGAAGAACAGCTTCACCCTCATGGCCTTGGGTGGGCACGAGATCCATCACCGCGGGCAGATGACCGTGCTCATGCGCCAGGCGGGCGTCCCTGTGGCGGGCGTGTTCGGTCCCTCGCGCGAGGAGTGGGCGGCCATGGGCCTTCCGGAAATGCCCTGACCGCATCACACGAAACGCATCACCACTGACTCCCGCCTCCGCCGGATGATGGCGGAGTCCGCCATCGTCCTGTGACGGGCGAACATCCACGTTCATCGCACATCACCAGCACGGCGCATCTCACCATGCCCCATCTGTCCATTCTCTCGAAGCGTCTGTACTTTGAGACCATTGTCAGCTCCGACCCCGATGCCGACAGCCGGCCGGCCATCGTGTTTCTTCACGAGGGGCTTGGTTCGGTGTCGTCGTGGAAGACGTTTCCCGCCGAGTGCTGCGCAGTGCTCGGCTGCCATGGCCTGATCCACGACCGCCCCGGGTATGGGCGCTCCGACCCGGACGCCATGCACCGCGATGCCACGTATCTGCGGGACGAGGCGGAGCGCTGGCTGCCGGCAGTGCTGCGGGCGGTGGGGATCACACGGCCCATCCTCGTCGGGCACTCGGACGGCGGCACCATCGCCCTCGCCCATGCGGCGCTGCATCCGGATGCGGTGACCGCGGTGGTGTCTGAGGCGGCCCACGTCTTCATCGAGGATGTGACGCTCGCCGGCATCCGCCGCGCGGTGGATGCGTATGAGCACGGCGGCCTGCGCGCGAAGCTCGAGCGCCAGCATGGCGACAAGACCGACACCGTCTTCCACGGCTGGGCGGACACCTGGCTGTCCCCGGGGCATGCGGGCTGGAACATGGGTGCCCTGCTGCCGGCCATCCGCTGTCCGGTGCTCGCGCTGCAGGGTGTGGATGATGAGTACGGGTCGCCGGAGCAGGTTCGCCGCATCATCGACGGGGTGCAGGGGCCCTCCCGAGGTGTGCTGCTGCCGGACTGCGGTCACATTCCGCATCATCAGGCGCGCGAGGCGGTGCTGGACGCGGTGAAGGACTTCCTGGATCAGGCCGGTGTGCTGCTGCCGGACCGCTTCCAGAGCAGGTAGACCGGCACACCGAGCGCCACGATGATGAGGCCGGGCCAGGTGAAGTCGGGCTTGTGGATGAGGAGATCGACTGAGATGGCCATGGCGAGGACGATGTAGAGCGCCGGGATCACCGGGTGGCCGAAGGCGCGGATGGGGCGCTCCGCATCGGGGCGACGCCGGCGGAGGATGAAGATCCCGAGGATGGTGAGGCAGTAGAAGAGCAGCACGGTGAACACCACATAGTCCAGAAGCTGCCCGTAGGAGCCGGAGAGGCACAGCAGGCAGGACCAGATGCACTGGAGGACGAGCGCCGCTGCAGGCACGCCGTGGCGGTTGAGGGAACCGACCCCGCGGAAGAACAGCCCGTCGCGCGACATGGCGTAGTAGACACGCGCGCCGGAGAGGATGAGCCCGTTGTTGCAGCCAAAGGTGGAGACCATGATGAGCGCAGCCATGATGTACTCGGCGGGCGCGCCGAAGATCACATGCGCCGCTGCCGTTCCCACGCGGTCGGCGGTGGCGAACTGGATGCCGCGCCCCGCCACATCGGCGGCATCCGGTGTGCCGTGCAACGGGAGGATGGAGATGTAGGCGATGTTGGTGAGGATGTAGAGAATGGTGACGATCACCGTGCCGGTGACGAGGCTCAGGGGAATCGTGCGCCTTGGGTTGACCACCTCACCCGCGGCGAAGGTGATGGAGTTCCACGCATCGGAGGAGAAGAGCGAGCCGACCATCGCCACACCGACGGCCGCCAGCAGCATGCCGCCGCCCAGCGGCTGGATGCCGGTCACAATCCCGTCGGTGATCTGCGTCCAGCTCCCGGACCAGAAGTCCGCGAGGTTGGCCTGGACGGCGCCGGCATTGGCACCAACGAAGAAGCCGATGACGATGAGTCCCACAAGCGCACCGATCTTGGCGAAGGTGAAGCTGTTCTGAAGAAGGCGGCCGAGGCGCACACCGCGGATGTTGAGCGCGGTCAGGGCGATGATGGACAGGATGGCGACCACTTGCGCGGCGGTGATGTCGCGCCCCAGGATGGTGGCGACGACGTGCGTCTCGCCGAGCGCGGGAATGAAGACCGCGGTGAACTTCGCGAAGGCCACACCGACGGCGGCGATGAGTCCCGTCTGGATCACGAGGAAGAGCGCCCAGCCGTAGAGGAAGCCGGTGAGGGGGTTGAAGGCCTCGCGCAGATAGACATACTGGCCGCCGGCGTGCGGCATCATCCCCGCGAGCTCGCCGTAGCTCAGCGCGGCGATGAGCGTGATGACGCCGGTGATCACCCAGACGAGCAGCAGCAGTCCTGGAGAACCGACTGTGCGCGCGATGTCGGCGCTCACGATGAAGATACCCGAGCCGATCATCGAGCCGACCACGATCATGGTCGATGACACGAGGCCGAGCTCGCGCTTGAAGTGATGGGACTGGGACGAATCGTCCGATGCGGTGTGCTGTGCCACGGAACTCCTCCTGCTCCAGAATGAATGCTCCGAATGTACGGCACGGAACGTCACCATGCATCATCGCGCAAAACGTCGGAACACTGCGGAGCACACCACCGATG
Source organism: uncultured Chromatiales bacterium (assembly GCA_964449305.1). Classification (GTDB taxonomy): domain Bacteria; phylum Bacteroidota; class Ignavibacteria; order SZUA-365; family CAYQST01; genus CAYUYM01. The sequence goes on from CAYUYM010000007.1 coordinate 8,148, forward strand.
GTTCATCCGCGGTGCAGGCAAAATTGCGGACACGCTGTAACCTTTTTCTTCGTAACGATTCCACAATGCCTGCTGTCACTGATACAACGGACGATGATCGCGACATCGCTTCCCACAGTGACATGAACAGCGCGTACGATTGAAAGGAAATACAGCCATGAAAACCTCATACAGATTCGCCCTTGTTGCAGCAGGCCTGATCTTCATCACCGTCTTCGCCATCGCCTATCCCACCTACACCGGTCGCACACTGAAGAGCGGCACCACGGGATGTGGAGGATGCCACGCCAGCGAAAGCGCCTCTGTCACGGTCCGCATCGATGGCCCCGACACGCTCACCGCAGGCACGGAGGGCACGTACACCGTGACCATCAGCGGGGGCAGCGGCACCGCGGTGTGCGTCGACATCGCCACCTCGGCGGGCGTGCTGAAGGCCACCGACAACACGCTCAAGCTGTCCAGCAACGAGCTGATCACCAACGGTGTCAAGAAGTACTCGGGCGGTTCGTACTCGTATCGATTCACGCTTGTCGCCCCGGCCGGCGGCACCTCCGCAATTCTCTACGCCACAGGCATGAGCACGAAATCCCTGTTCGCCTTCGCCCCCAACAAGGCGGTCGTCATCCGCTCGTCGGCGACGGAGGCCGAGTCGCCCACCATCACCACGCCGGATCAGGTGCAGATCTCCAAGAACTATCCCAACCCCGCAAGCGCCGATGCCACGGTGGAGTTCCACCTCCCGCAGCGCATGCTCATCCGCCTCACGGTGGTGGACATGTCGGGCCGTGAGCGTGCCGTGCTCATCGACGGATCGCGCGAGGCGGGACAGCACAGCATCACGTGGAACCTGTCCTTCCTTCCTGCCGGCATGTACTTCTACCGCATCACCGGCAGCACGCCCAGCCGCGGCGAGTTTGCCCTCGCATCCCAGAGCCTCGTGATCAGCAGATAAGCATCTCCTTCACATAGATCCGACCCCGCTGTCTCCGGTTCGCCCCGGCGGCGGCGGGGTCGCCGGCGTCAGAGCCCGCCAAGTCATGCACGCAGGCCCGGATTCCACTCTGGGACATCCGGGCCTGTGGCACTGCGGATCCGGCACGCCGGGTGCTGCGTCAGCGGACGACGATGTTCACCAGCCGATCGACCACGGAGATGACCTTGACGATGGTCCGCCCCTCGATCTGGCTGCGCAGCTTCTCGTTCTGTTGCGCCAGGGCTTCGAGCTCCGTTGTGGCTGTCCCCTTCGGCACGAGGATCTTGTCACGCAGCCTGCCGTTGACCTGCAGGACGATCTCGATCATGTCGTCCTCGGCAAGGGCCGGATCATAGGCGGGCCAGGGCTCGAGGGCCAGCGAGTGGTCGTGTCCGAACATCCGCCAGAGCTCTTCCGCCAGATGGGGGGCGAAGGGTGCGAGCAGCAGCACGAAGGTCTCCATCACCGGGCGTGGGCGCACGGCGGTCTTGTTCATCTCGTTGACGAAGATCATCATCTGCGAGATCGCGGTGTTGAAACGCAGAAGCTCGATGTCGTCGCCCACCTTCTGGATCGTCTTGTGCAGCAGGCGCAGCACCTCGGTGGTGGGTGCGGCATCCTGGATGGAGGGATCGAGCCGAGCCGGGTCCTCACCGGGGCGGTCTTCCACAAAGAGGCGCCAGACGCGGTTGAGGAAGCGGTGCACTCCTTCCACACCCTTCGTGTTCCATGGCTTCACCTGCTCCAGGGGTCCCATGAACATTTCAAACAGCCGCAGCGTGTCGGCCCCGTAGTCGCGGATCACATCGTCGGGGTTGATGACATTGCCCCGGCTCTTGCTCATCTTGAAAGAGCGCGCCTCCACTGTGACGGAGGGATCGGCCCTGAGCACGAAACGCTCTCCGCGCTTCTCCACTTCGTCCTCGCCCACCTTGATGGTTCGCATCTGGCCATTCTCCATGCGCTGATGGCTGTATTCCATCTCGCCGAGGATCATGCCCTGATTGACGAGGCGCTGGAAGGGTTCCCTGGTGGAGACGAGCCCGAGGTCGAAGAGCACCTTGTGCCAGAAGCGTGCATAGAGCAGATGCAGCACCGCGTGCTCCACTCCGCCCACGTACAGATCCACAGGCATCCAATAGCGCTCCCTGTCCGGATCCCATGCCTGCTCATCGTTCGTCGGGTCGATGAAGCGCAGGTAATACCAGCACGATCCCGCCCATTGTGGCATGGTGTTCGTTTCGCGCTTGGCCGGCAGCCCGGTTTCGGGATCCGTCGTGTCGACCCAGCTCTCGATGGTGGCAAGCGGGCTCTCGCCCGTGCCGCTGGGCTTGTAGGACGTGACCTCGGGGAGCGTGACAGGCAGGTCCTGGAAGGGGACGAGCTTGTGCGTGCCATCCTCCAGGTGGATGATGGGAAAGGGTTCACCCCAGTAGCGCTGGCGCGAGAACAGCCAGTCGCGCAGCTTGTAGTTTACCGTGCGCTTTCCGACTCCGCGCTCCTCAAGCCAGGCCACCACCGCCTCGAATGCCTCGCGACAGCCCATGCCGTTGATGAAGTCCGAGTTCACGGCCACGCCATTCTCCGTGTCGGTGAATGCCGCCGAGCGGACATCGCCTCCGGACACGACCTCGACGATCGGCAGGCCGAAGGTGGTCGCGAATTCCCAGTCGCGCGTGTCGTGCGCGGGCACCGCCATGATGGCACCGGTGCCGTAGCTGATGAGCACGTAGTCCGCCACCCACACAGGGATCTTCGCGCCGTTCATCGGGTTGATGGCATGGGCGCCGGTGAACACGCCCGTCTTCTCCTTCGCGAGTTCCGTGCGCTCGAGGTCGCTCTTCTTCTCCGCTGTGTCGAGGTACCGGCGCACATCGTCCATGCGCTCCGCTGTGGTGATGACCGGCACAAGCGGATGCTCCGGGGCGAGCACCATGTAGGTCGCCCCCCACAGCGTGTCGGGGCGCGTGGTGAAGACGCGGATCACGCCGTCGTGCCCGTCGAGGCGGAAGTCCACCTCCGCCCCCTCGGAGCGGCCGATCCAGTTCCGCTGCATCTCCTTGAGGCTGTCGGACCAGTCCAGATCATCGAGGTCCGTCAGCAGGCGCTCGGCGTACGCGGTGATCTTCAGCATCCACTGCCGCATGGGCCGCCGCACCACGGTGAAGCCCTTCTCCACCTGCTCGGGCACCTCCTCGTTGGCCAGCACCGTGCCGAGCTCGGGACACCAGTTGACCGGCACCTCCGCGATGTAGGCGAGCCCCTTTTCGTACAGCTTCGTGAAGATCCACTGCGTCCATTTCACGTACTTTGGATCCGTGGTGTTCACCTCCCTGTCCCAGTCATACGAGAAGCCGATCATCTTCATCTGCCGGCGGAAGTTCTCGATGTTCTTTGCGGTGGTGACGGCGGGGTGGATGCCCTCCTTCACGGCGAACTGTTCAGCCGGCAGGCCGAAGGCGTCCCACCCCATCGGATGCAGCACGTTGAATCCCTTCATGCGCTTGTAGCGCGCCATGATGTCAGTGGCTGTGTAACCCTCAGGATGGCCCACATGAAGCCCCGCCCCCGAGGGGTAGGGGAACATGTCGAGGATGTAGTATTTCGGTCTGGAGGGGTCCTCCGTGGTCCTGAAGGTCTTGTGTTCGTCCCAGTACTTCTGCCACCGGGGTTCGATCTCGTTGAAGCGGTATTGCATTGACGGAGGGGAATGGTTGAACAAAACGAACCGCAAGATAGCGATTCATGCGCAGAATCTTCCTTCCGCTCCCAGCCGCACGCGTCGATCGAAGCCTACGGGATCCATCCCACCGTCATCATCGCCGTCCAGGGTGTCTCGGTCCACGTATCGCTGTCGAGGTGGTATTTGAACTCGCGTTTTCGCAGGGGTGACATCACGAAGAGATCCACGAACAACCATTCCACGTACAGTCCGAGTCCGAGGGCGAACTGGCGCTCCAAAAAAGATCCCGATACGCATCCATGCGCGACACGGTGATGTGAGACGGTTCCTCCACCCACATCCATCGCATCCCCGGAGCGATGAAGAAATGCCTGGTGAAGAACACCTTCAGATCCGCACCGGCGACCAGGCTGACCAGGCCGGCTTGGAGCACGGCCCGCGGCGCCAGCGACCAACGGCTGTCCGAGCCGGCCGGCAGCCGCACCTGCACGCCAAGAGGCACGCCAAGAGGGAAGGTGCCCCGTTTGTCAATGTCATAGCCGTGGAACGACGACAGCTTCACTCCCAGTTCCATCGACCAGCCTGTCGTTGAAGAGCTGTCCTGCCCCGCGGCCGTTCGCATTCCGCAGACGACCAACCCGGTGACCAGCAGAAACCAGATGATGACGCGGTGCATGATGCATCCATGGTGTTGATGTGGGACAGACTGTGTGCCCAACATCGCCCCCGTGGCTGTGAGAGTCAAGACGGATCGGGCTCCCGGTTGGCACGGTTGCACATGGCTGCGGAAGCGCGTAGTTTCCCCTTGTCACAATTCCCACAGGCAAGGACGTTCCCATGCGCATGACGCAGGTGTCGCTCTGCCTCGCCATTGTCCTCACCTGCGCAGCCCGGGCGCAGGAGGTGGTCGATTCCCTCAGCATCCCTCCGCCCCACTACGACAGGCTCATCGACATCCCGGATGTGGAGACCATCGATCCGCAGCTCCTGGACCTCATCGACCAGCTCTCCGATACCACACGTCGTGCCGCTCCGGAGGAGCTCGGGGCGGTGCCCGATCCGACGGGGGAGCGCGATCCGACGCGCCCGCCTCCACGGGATCCCCCGTCCATGGGCGCTGCACAGGCCGTCCGGGCGTGGTCGGTGCGTCTGCGCATGCGCGGGCAGCAGGAGGATGAACCGCGCCGCGGGCAGGTCACCGGCGTCTACCCCGGCAGCCGGCTCGACGCAGGCGCCAGACTCATCATCAATGCGCCGGGGGGCTGGCAGGTGGGCGTGGTGGCCGACCGCGATGCCGGGGAGGCGGCAGCCATCGACCGGATCGGCGGCTGCATGCGCTACGAGGGGGCAGGCATTCTGCGCACCGCCCTGCTGGGCGACTTCACCGTGAATGCAGGTCAGGGCCTCGTGTTCTGGAAGACGGGGGGCTGGTCCAAGGGTGCGGAGACGGTCTCGTCGCAGAAACGCGCCGATGTGCTGCTGCGGCCGCATCTCTCCTCCGGTGTCAATGCCTCCATGCGCGGGGTGGCGGTTCAGCTCGGCGGCGCCGGCTGGGATGCCGCAGCCTTCGCTGCAGCCACCTCCCTCGATGCATCGATCGACACGACCACAGGCCTGCCAGGCTCATTCGACGCCTCCGGACTGCACCGCACGGCGACAGAGCTTTCGCGCCGGGCGGCCGTGCAGGAGCGCATCACGGGGGCGGTGGTGCGCGTGATGCGGGAGATCGGTGTTGCACGGCTCACGATCGGTGCCGCGGCATCGCTGTCCTCCGTCGACCGGGCCCCGATCGGCGGTCCGCTTCCGCCGCTCGATGCCGGGCGTACGCTCATCGGCTGCCATGCGGATCTCCACCTGCCGGGAGCGAACATCTACGGCGAGCTGGCCCGCGCACCCGATGCCGACCTCGCCGGGATCGTCGGGATCGTCGCCCGCCTGGGCACACCGATGACGGTGAGTCTCCTGTACCGCAGCTACGCCCCGGGCTTCCGCAGCATGCATGGCAACGGCTGGGGCGAACAGAGCGGCGCCACCGCCAACGAGACGGGGCTCTACCTCGGCGTCCGCCTGCGCGTTGCGCGCGGGCTGCTGATCGCCGCGTACGCCGACCAATTCCGCTTTCCCGGGCGGCGCTGGCTCGTGCCCGTCCCCACTTCGGGAAACGACAGGATGCTGCTCGTGGAGTGGCGGGCCCTGCCGCACTGTACTGTCACGCTGCGAGCGTCACGCCGCGAGCGCCAGGACGCATTGACGATGGAGGATGCCGACGGCCGCACAGTGCGCCCCGTGGTGGACCGCATCCAATGGCGCGGGCGCGTGGAGCTGGAATACGACGACCATCGCGCGTGGCTGTTGCGTGCACGGGCGGAGTGGACGGAGGTGACCCACGCCATCGGCCCGCCAGTGCAGCGCGGCCTCCTGCTCTCCGCCGACATCCGGCGGCGACTTGCCCCGGTGCTGACGCTCGCAGCCGGTGTGGCCGGCGGCGGCGCAGATGCCTGGGATGCCCGCCTCACCGTGGTCGATGTGGATGCCCCCGGACACGCGTCCATCACCACCTTCAGCACGGCGGGCATGCGCGTCCATGGCTCCATCACGTGGAGACCGTCTGAATGGCTGTCCCTGCTTGCGCGCTATTCCGTGATGGTGCTGGACGGTGTGCGCGAAATCGGATCCGGGTACGACGTCATCGCCGGGGATCGTGTCGGGAAATGGATGATGCAGATGGATGTGCGCTGGTGAGGCGCCTGTCGACCGGGGCCCTGCCGCCGGTGCGATCAATGCACGATGAGGACGCGCATCGTGTGCACCACGCCATCCGCCGCGAGGCGGGCGAGATACACACCGCCGGGAAGCAGCGAGGTGTTGAAGGTGATGGCATGTTCGCCACGCACGAGGCGCCCTGAGGCGAGGGGGAGGATGCGCTCACCGAGCAGGTTGTACAACACGAGGTCGGCCTGCGTCTCCACCGGCAGCGAGAAGCGGATCGTGGCAGCCGCGGACACCGGGTTCGGCGTGCAGCCCAGGAGCGCCGGCGAAGCGGGCAGAGCCGATGTGGGCGCGTCACCAACACCCGAGATGACGATGTCGCGCAGCCGGATCATCTCCGATTGGATCACGGCTCCCGGCCAGGTGCTGTCACCCGTGTGCGCAAACACAATGAGCCGCGCATTGGTGTAGGCGGAGTCCTTTGTGCTGAAGGAGAAGGGCTGGATGTATTCGGTCTCCGGTGCGGCGATGGCCGAGTCCTTGATCTGGATGCCCGTTGCATTGGGCCACACCTGACGCACGGCATTCCGGTGAAAGAACGGGAACTTGAAGATGCCGCCATCGTGCGCCTGCGCGCGATTGATGCTGTCCTCCACGATCACGAGGTTCAACCGCAGCGGTTGGCCCAGGCCCTTGGTGAGCTTCAGCGCCGCCGTGCCCTGCACCACCTTCTTGATGGGATCGTAGGTGCAGTTGCGGAGGGTGATCGAGGCGCCGGCGGGTGTCGCCGCCGCCTCGGCAAAGGCGGCGAAGAAACTGCGTTCCCAGAAGAAGATGGGGAGGCGCCGGCTCCCTGTCGCATCGTAGAAGGAATGGTGGGATCGATCGAAGGACGCACCAGGCATGGACGTTGTCCCCAGGTAGTCGTTGCAGACTGTCGTGCCGGTGGTGGTCTGCATGTCGTCGGGGGGGAAGCCGGCGAAAAGGTGATACGACATCACCAACACGTCGTCGGGATGCATGCGCTCAAGCGAATCAATGATCGGCATTGCATTGGGGCAGTTGTGGCAGTTTGTGGATGTGTAGTCCTCCATCAGCACGCGTCGATGCGCCGTGAACGGCTCCTCCACGATGAACACGCCGAATGTGAGCTTCATCACCGGGTTCGAGAGGTCGTTGCTCGTGATGGTCACATCGAACACAGCGCCTCCGGGACCCTGCGAGGCGGCCGGATTGAACGACAGCGTCAAGGTGTCGGGCACATCGGGAGTGGTGAACCCGTCGCCCTTGGTGAGCGTGATGAATCCCGGCATGTTCTTCGTGGTCGCTGTCCACGTCAGGTCACCGTGCCAGATGTTGCGGATGAGGATGGTGTGCCGGGCGCCCTCACCGGCCTTCATCGTCTCCACCACCCGGTGCGGCCGTCCACCATCCACAAGGACGTCAAGCTTCGGGCTCAACGGAACCTCGTCGTGGACGCAGAGGATGTGCAGCATCACGGGGGATCCCGCCGTGAGGATGAGGTTGTTCTCATCGAGTGAGTCGAGCACCAGTGCGCCTGGTTGGACGTATGCATGCGTGTACGTGGCCATGAAGGGCACCAACCCCCGCCAGCGCGGGAAGCCGTCGAGCTCGAGAAGCACGGAACTGTCGGGTGGAATCGACAGGCCCTGAGCCCATGGGTCCACATCGATGATGTTCAGCTTGATGTCCTCCCAGTCTGCCGGTCTCCAGTTGGGTCCGAGCTCGCGAATCACCGCAAGATCCAGATCCTCGAGGCCGGTGTAGTAGCCTGTGGTGAGGCGGAACTGCGGTGGGGCGCTGACGCTGCCTCCCTGGCCGGCGATGAGGTGTGGCAGACCCTGCGCTGGTGATGTCGTCTGGCCGCCGGCGTGCAGGACAACAAGGAATGTGAGGGCCACGCCCTGCAGTGTGATGGAACGCAACGTGCTTCGCTTCATGGGGGACTCCGGATGTTTCTCGGCGCAAGATACTGGCGGCGGACGGGGAATTCAATGGCGCATCAAGGAAATGATACGAACGGCGATTCATCCACCATCCATGCCCACTGCCGCCCCCGCAAACGACGGCAGCGACCCGGGGTCGCTGCTGTCATGAAAGGGAGGTTTGAGTGCGGCGCGTCAGGCGCAGCCGGGAGCCGTGAGCATCAATAGTACCATTCGCCTGCGCGACGCAGGATGTCGTGCGAGAGCACGAGCTTCTGGATTTCCGTTGTGCCCTCGAAGATGCGGTTGATGCGGCTGTCGCGGTAGATGCGTTCCACCGGGAGCTCACGTGAGTAGCCCATGCCGCCATGAATCTGCACGGCGAGATCCACCACGCGGTCGGCGGATTCGCTGCAGAACAGCTTGACGGCCGCAGCCTGGGTCGAGATTTTCTTCCCCATGTCATAATCCTGCGCGGTGCGGTAGACGATGCTCTCCATCGCATAGATGAGGGTGTACATCTCCGCGAGCATGAACTGGATGGACTGGAAGTTGGCGATTGGTGTATCGAACTGCTTGCGTTCCTTGGCATAGCGTGCCGAGAGTTCGAGAAGCTCCTTGGAGAAGCCCACGCAGCAGGCGCCCAGCCCGAGGCGGCCGCAGTCGAGCGTCTTCATCGCGATGAGGAAGCCGCGACCCTCGCTGCCGATCATGTTCGCTGCCGGGACGCGAACGTTGTTCAGCGTCAACGCGTTTGTCGTGCTCCCGCGGATGCCCATCTTCTTCTCCGGTGGTCCCGCCTGGAATCCCTCCCACTTCGTCTCCACGGCGAAGGCCGTCACACCACGATCGGTTCGTGCAAACACCGACACCACATCCGCGATGCCACCATTGGTGATCCACAGCTTCTCCCCGGTCAGAAGGAAATCGTCACCATCCTTCACCGCGCGTGTCTTCACGTTGAAGGAGTCCGACCCGGCCGAGGATTCCGTGAGACCGAAGGCGCCGATCATCTCGCCTTTCGCCAGCGGTACAAGGTACTTCTGTCGCAACTCCTCGCTTCCCCCCAGGAAGATGGCATTGGAGCCGATGGACTGATGAGCACCGATGAAGGTGGCGGTGGACATGCAGCCGCGGGCCATCTCCTCCTGGGCGATGCAATACCCCACCTCACCGAATCCTGCGCCACCATATTCCTCCGGAAACACGGTCCCGAGGAGGCCCAGATCGGCGATCTTGCGGATCAGTTCTTCAGGGATCTTCTCGTTTTCGTCGATATCCCGCGCGATGGGCTTCACTTCGCTGTTCACGAAATCACGCACCATCTCACGCAGCATGTTTTGTTCTTCGGAGAATTCAAAAGTGTTCATGGCAATCCGATGAATTGTGGTTGAGGAAACATGAATGTTCGGAAGGTCAGGTGCTGCGTCAGGAAACGTCGGTCGGATCCCAGGAGCTTTCTTCCAGCAGCCCGAGGTCCGAATACTTGTAGGCGTCGATCTGGCCGACGAAGCTGATCTTGCTTTCGCCGCCGTCGACGCCAATGGTGTTCCCGTTCATGAATTCCGTGCCCGGGCGGAGCATCGCGAGGACGGCATGGGCCACGTCCTCCGGTGTGGTCACGCGCCCGAATGGGTTCTTGCGGCGGGCGGCGAAGAGCATGTTGCGGGCGCCGGGGATCTTCTTGAGTGCCGGGGTGTCGGTGACGCCCGCCAGCAGGGCGTTGCAGGTGATGCCCCGCGGACCAAGCTCAAGCGCAAGCTGGCGGATGTAGGATTCGAGCGCGCTTTTGGCTGCCGACACCGCCCCATAGTAGGGGAGCACAAGATTGGCACCGTCAGACGTCATCGCAAAGACGCGCGCCCCCCGACCCATCAGGTCGCGACGGATGCAGTCCTGCGTCCAATAGACAAGTGAGTTCGCCATCACGTCCAGCGTCATTTCGAGCTGGGACTTCGTGATCATCTCGCTGGAGTTGCGGCCGACAAGGGGTTTGAGCGTGCCGAAAGCCAGGGAATGGAACAGAACACGGATCTCTGACCGGCCCTCGCGGTGGATGCTGTCCACAAAGGTGTCGAGCGCCTCATGCCGCCGCACATCGTCGGCGGCGTTGATGTTGAAGAACATGGCACGGACGCCGGCGCCTTCGATGTCACGGATCAGTTTCTGCACCAGCGGCATTGTTGCCTGCCGGTCGAGATGGACGCCGAGGATATTGTATCCGTTGCGGGCAAGCTCGAGGGCGGTGGCGGCTCCGAAGCCCGATGATGCTCCCAGTATCAGTGCCCAGTTCTGTGTATCTTTTTTCGTCATGCATTCCAACTTTGTAAGGACAACAACTAAATTGCACAAGATATGAAGAACGCCGGTAATACCCAATTCCCTCACCTGTCCACCGCCCACGTCCGATGAACACGGCCCCCCCCAGCTTCCCCTTTCTGGCTCCCGAAGGTGTCGACTGTGTCCATTTCAACGGATATAAACCCTGCTTCCCCGGGATTTCCTGCACCGACCACTGCGACCGACGGCAACGCTTCGGAACACGCATCCTGATCGTCAACCTCGACGCGATGGGCGATGTGCTCATGACCACCGCGCAGCTCGCCGCCATCCACCGCATGTGGCCCGAAGTGCACATCACCTGGATCACGCTGCCGATCGCTGCACCGCTCCTTCATCACAATCCCCTCATCAATCGTGTGATCGAGTGGACCGATGTCAACCGCCTCATCCTCCGGCAGGAGGCGTTCGACGTCGTGCTCAATGCCGACAAATCCCGCGAGGCCTGCGCCTTCGTCGCCTCCCTGCATGTTCCCGACACCCGCGGTTTCACGCTGTCGCGCCGCGGGCAGATCATCCCCGCCAACCCGGCCGCGGACTACAACTTCCGCATGGGCATCGACGACCACCTCAAATTCCGCGTCAATACGCGCACGGGGCAGGACATCCTCGCCGAGACCTGGGAACTTCCGTACGGACGCGATCCCTACATCCTGGTGATGACCGACGAGGAACTCCACTTCTGTGAGGAGAAGCGCCGGGAATGGGGGATCGTGGGCCGGAGCGTCATCGGCTTCAATACCGGCTGTTCCGAGCTGTATCCGAACAAGAAGATGACCATCGACCAACACGTGATTCTGCTGGACCGCCTCGCAGAATCCACCGATGCCATGTTCCTCCTTCTGGGCGGCCGCGACGATGCCGCCCGCAATGCGTCGATCATGGAACGCATCCCCCACCTGGCCCGGCGCTGCATTTCCACACCCGTCATCGAGGGACTCCGCCGTGGCATCTGCTACGAGAACCTCGCCGACCTGGTAGTCACCGGCGACAGCTTTGGCATGCACCTCGCCATCGCACTCGGCAAGCATGTGGCCGCCTGGTTTGGCCTGTCGTGCTGGGAGGAGATCGACCTCTACGACCGGGGTTGGAAGTTCTTCCAGAAGGATCTCGCCTGCTCGCCATGCTGGAAACGCGTCTGCCCGAACAATCTGGAATGCATCACCGGCATCCGCCTCGACGACGTTGTCAGTGCCATCACCGCCTATGTGCTGTCTCATCCCCCATCACCCACGGAACCACGCCCATGAAACCGTCGTCACTCCTCATTCTTGTCGTGCTCGCCCTTGTTGTTGGCGCCTGCTCCAGGAAGACCGATGTCCAGGGAACTTGGAAGAGCAGGGAGGGAAGCATCCTCGTCCTCACTGGTGACTCCCTTGCAGAAATGAAACAGGAGGGATTGGATGGCGGAACCAGGGGTACGTATCACTTGAACGGCGACACCCTCACCGTGCGTGAAGAGCCGTATGGGACAGACATGGATTACTCCTTCAATGAGTTTGTCTTCCTCCTGCAGGATGAAGCGCTCGCCCTGAAGCACTTCTCCCGGCATCGCGGCAATGATGTCGGCATGCAGACGGTGGAGCAGCTTGCGACCATGACCGGCCGGCCCGTCGATCAGTTCATCTTCCGTCGTGAGGGAGCCTCCGAGGCCGAGAAATGATCGCCTTTCCCGACACAAGGCCACTCATCGCGCCCTCGCTCCTCTCCTGCGATTTTTCACGGATTGGTGAGGAGATTCGGACTGTGGAGGACGGCGGCGCGGATCTGCTGCATGTGGACGTGATGGATGGGCATTTCGTCCCGAACATCACCATCGGTCCGCCGGTGGTGGCGGCCATGCACCGCACCGCCCGCATCCCTCTTGATGTGCACCTCATGGTCACCACTCCTGACGCCTGGTTGGGGGACTTCGCCAGGGCCGGCGCGGCGATCCTCACCGTGCATCAGGAGGCCTCCATCCATCTGCACCGCACGGTGCAGGCGATCAGGGCCCTCGGCTGCCGCGCGGGTGTCAGCATCAACCCGGCCACACCCGTGGAGCTGCTTCAGGACATCCTGCCGGAGATCGATCTCGTCCTCATCATGTCGGTGAACCCCGGCTTTGGCGGGCAGGCCTTCATTCCGGCCGCTCTTGGGAGGATCCGCCGCCTCCGCGCTCTGGCCGACACGCTCGGCTGCACCGCGCTGCGGATCGAGGTGGATGGTGGCGTGAGAGTGGAGAACACGGCGGAGCTTCTTGCCGCCGGCGCCGACATCCTTGTGGCGGGAAACGCCATCTTCGGTTCGGGGGATGTGGCTGCCGCCATCGCCGCGATGAAACGCGAGCCTGCCCGCTCCCACTGATTCGCGAACGACGTCCGCCGCCGATTTGCGGCAATGCAACACGGGCCGTATTTTTTCGTTGATCACCCCGGAATCATTCGAACCAACTGAGGGTCCGCGCCCATGACGCCGCTCCGTACCGTATTTCCGCTCGTTCTCCTCCTGCTTCCGGCCATCGTCTCCGCCCAATACAAGGCGCATCCGCACATCCAGATCTTCGTCGGGTATGAGCCCTACAAACAGGACGAGAAGTTCTACACCATCCAGACCGGTGGCGAGCTGGACTGGAGCGTGGAGAAAAGCCTGCTCAAGGTGGATCAGCATGCGACCACTGATGCCGTGACGTTCGGTGTGCGCCTTGGCACACTGCTGTATCAGGACGAGAACCCCTTCCGTTTCAACATCGACCTGTCGGCGGGGCTGAATGTGTTCACGAAATCCTTCTACGGCGGACGCTTCGGATTTTCCGTCGAGCCCGAATTCAAGCGCCCAGGCATGCCCATCGCCGCCTTCCTTGGCGCCGGCATCGATGGCTACATCCTCTGGGGCAACATGGGCGAGGTGGGCGGTTCATCGAAGAACGATCTGTACCTGTCCGCCCCCGATGGCCACAACTACCCCATCGGCTCACGCTTCGACATCCAGTCGAACTTCCTGATGGGCCTCAACGGGTATTTCGGGTTGCGCTACTATGTGGGCAACTTCAACAACATCTTCGTCCTCGCCGGGTATCAGATTGCCGCCGTCGCGGAGAAGTGGAACTACACGCTGGTCGACGCGAACAACAGCGACATCACCTACGACATCCCCCGGGATTATCTGCCGACGCATCCGAACCTGGTGAACCAGGACGGCCCCTTCTTCCGCGTCGGCTTCAGCTTCACTCCCTGATTCATCATGCCAGCCGGCGCGACACATCGCACGCCGGCGCCGGCCTCACGCGTCATGCACACGAGGCCACGGCTGCCTGAAGAGCACGTGGTCGATCTGTGGCTGCGCACTGCAATTCCGGGAAGCGTCCTGACCACGTCGGACGGGCGGCGGGTGGACATCATCTCCACCGGTCTCCGCAACAGGTTCGACGGGCCGGATTTCCTGGGGTGCCGTCTCCGCTTGGACGGGCGGGAGCTGGTCGGCGCCTTGGAGGTGCACTGCTTCGAGGACGACTGGTTCACGCACGGGCATCAGCACGACATCCGGTACGAAGAGGTGATCATGCACGTCGTACTGTACGGCGCCCTGCAACGGCAGCGCCGCCTCGCCGGGCTGCCCACCATCGTGCTCACCGACACCGTCCCCGGAGCCGTGCGCCATTGCCTCACCGCCTCCGTGTCTTCCTCCACGTCCGGCCTGGCATGTGCCTCGGCGGCGATCCGGGTTCCCGGCGCCGTGGTCGCAGCCGCTCTGGAGTTGGCTGCGACGGAGCGCTTCGCGCGCAAATGCGCAGCGGTCGTCGCCCGGTGTCGCGGGGGACACGTGTCGCAGGAAGGGCTCATGCAGGCGACGTGGGAGCTGTCCGCCCGGGCGCTCGGCTACGGCGGCAACGAGGCGGCGCTCGAGCGGCTCGCCACCGCGGTGGCGATCGCACAATGTGCGGACCTGTCGGAGGATGGCATCCTTCGCAGACTGGTGGCACACGCATCGGCCGACGGCGGCCGGGGAAACGCGCGCGGTGTGCGCCCGGGGAACCGCCTCGGCGGGCGGCTGCGGCAGCTCGCCACGCTGGGACACCGCATGGCTCAGGCGGGCTGGTGGGCTGGCCTCTGCATGGCCGCGCAGGGCGGCCGGCACTCAAGCTCCGACGCGCTCCAGCACTGCATCTGGCCCGGGGCCGCGGTGGAGGCCCCGGGGCCGGATCGCTTCCGTGAGATGCTCGTGAACGTCTGCGCCCCGGTGCTTGCAGTCCATGCCCAGGTGACAAACGATCACGGTCTGCACCGTGCCGCATGCGGGCTGTACTTTGCGACAATCCCCGCTCCATCGAATCGCATCATTCGCACGTTTTCCGCCACCCATCCGCTCCCGGAACCGCTTCCTTCCGGCATGCAACAGGGGGTGCTTGAACTTTTCACGAATGCCTGCCTGGCAGGACGGTGCGGCGAGTGCCTGATTGGAAATTCCACCTGGCGTTGAATTCCACCGGACTTGGATGTATATTTCGTGAAATAGTTCTCGTTTTACCTGCACGTGCAGAGAAACGGGATCATTGACCGATAGACGCCTTCCAGATCGAGGTACTCGTGAGTGAACTGATCGATACGCCCGCATCCCCTGATTCCCCGGGAAAGACCATTTCCAACGCCACATTCCGCCGACTTCCACGATATCATCAGATACTGACCGCATACGATGATCTTGGACGTAAAAGCATATCCAGCAAGGAGTTGTCGGTGATCCTGGAGATCAACGAGACGCTTGTCCGCAAGGACATCGCCGATCTCCAGATTCGTGGAAAGCAGAACCTCGGGTATCAGATCGCGCTGTTGAAGGACAGAATCGAGCAGTTCCTGGGGTTGCAGGAGATCACCAATGCCGTGGTGATCGGTGCAGGTCACCTGGGGAAGGCGCTTGCGCTGTATCCGGGCTTTGAAAAATATGGATTGAAGATCGTCGGGGTGTTTGACAACGACCCGGACAAGATCGGATCATCGGTCGGAAGGCATGAAATCATCTCCGTGCTCCGGCTCAACAGCTTCATCGACCGAAACAAGGTGGAACTCGCCATCCTTGCGATCCCGAAGGTGGCGGCCGAGGAGATCGCCGGGCTCTGCGTGAAATCCGGCGTCAAGGCCATCTGGAACTTCACCCCGCAGGAACTGTCGGTGCCAGCGGGCGTCAAGGTGCGGAACGAACTCCTCGTTGCCGGCTTCATGGCCCTTTCGTATCACCTGAGGACCAGCCCCGACGGCAAGCGCCTCAAGGACGTGTGACGCGTCCCGTGGACGCATGGTGGCCGTGTGCGCGATGCAGGGAGCGCTTCACAGCGCATCGCTTCTAACGGAAGATATCGTTGTACAAAACAAAGGCCATGAAGGCCATGAGAAGGATGAAGCCTGTCTGCTGCAGCGCCATCTGGATCTTCTTCGGAACCTCCCTCTTGAAAATGGCCTCATAGGTCAGGAAGGCGAGGTGCCCGCCGTCGAGGGCCGGGAAGGGGAGGATGTTGATGATGGCGAGGCTGATACTGAGGATGGCCATGAGGCTCAGAAACGTGCTGACTCCCGCCCTGGCCGCCTGGGATGCCATCTCTGCGATGCGCACCGGGCCGCCGATCGAATCCCGGAAACTCACCTGACCGGTGACCACCTGCCAGAGGTTGGCGATGGTGAGGGCGGTGACGTTGTAGAGCGCCTTCACACCGGCAACAAAGGACTCGACGATGTCGAGGCTCTTCTTCACGACGGGACCGTTGTACCGGCGTTCGATGCCGATGCCGATGAGGCCCTTCTCGTTGGGTGTGACCAGGGATGTCAGCGTGTCCGTGCCCCGCAACCAGACGAGCGTGACTGGTGTGTTCGGGCTGGACTTGATGATCCGTGTCGCGTCGTCGGGGACGTGCACCGGCGCACCATTGACAGCGATCAGGACATCTCCCACCTTCAGGCCGATCTTGCCGGCGGGTTTCGCTGCGTCCACCGTTCCGATGAGCGCATACACATCCGGAGGTGCGAGTCCAAGGCGGCCGCCCGACTGCGCGATCATGTCCGATGTGATCGCAACCGTGGTCGGGACCCCGGATCGCTCCACGGCGATGGAGATCTCGGCGCTTTGCGAGCCGGAGATCGCGCTCTCGATGTCCTGCCAGTAGGCCACATTCCGGCCGTCCACGCCGGTGACGCGGTCGCCAGGCTGGAGGCCGGCGCGCTGGGCGGCGGAGTTCTCGGCCACGAAGCCCACGGTGGTGGTCTCATACAGCTCAGAGCCGTTGAAGAAGTTGAGTCCCCAGAACACGAGGATGGCGAGGACGATGTTCATCACCACGCCGGCGGAGATGACGATGCTGCGCTGCCAGATGGGTTTGGAACGGAACTCCCAGGGTTCCGGCGGCTTCGAGAGGTGCTCGGTGTCCATCGATTCATCGATCATGCCGCTGATCTTCACATACCCACCGATGGGCAGCCACGACACACAGTAGTCGGTTTCGCCGATCTGTCTTCCAAATGCACGGGGGGGGAAGCCGAGCGAGAAACGCTCAACACGCATGCGGAAGAGCTTGGCCGCTGCGAAATGCCCGAACTCATGAAAGAACACGATGATGCCGATGATGACGATGAGGGAAACGATGTTGGAGAGGATTTCCATGCAGTGATGCTCCTGGTGGATCGGAATCGATGCTACGAAGAACAGTGGAGGGTGCGGATGAGTTCACCGGCCTTGCGACGCGCTCGCGCATCGGCGTCCACGATGGCCTCCACGGAGTCGGCCGGGCCGTGCGGGAGCGTGTCCAGGCTTGCCCCGATGATGCGGGGGATGTCGTGGAAGGCGATGCTCCCATCCAGGAAGGCGTGGACGGCAGCCTCGTTGGCCGCATTGAGCATGGCCGGCGCCGTCCCATCGGCCGCGATCGCATCATAGGCGAGCTGGAGGCAGGGGAAGGCGCTGCGATCGGGCTCCTCAAAGCGCAGGTCGGCGCTCCGAGGCCAGTCGATGCGTGGTGTGTCGAAGGGCAGGCGATCCGGCCAGGTGAGGGCGTACAGGATGGGGAGCTTCATGTCGGGAACACCCATCTGCGCCTTCACCGATCCGTCGACGAACTCCACCATCGAGTGGATGATGGACTGCGGGTGGATGACCACATCAATGGATGATGCGGGCAGGTCGAAGAGCCAGCGGGCCTCGATCACTTCCAGCCCCTTGTTCATGAGCGTCGCAGAATCGATCGTGATCTTGCGCCCCATGCTCCAGTTCGGATGCCGCAATGCATCAGCCACCGTCACCGCGTGGAGCTCACCACGGCTGCGCCCGCGGAACGGACCGCCGGAGGCGGTGAGGATGAGCCGTGCGATGGAGGACGGGTGCTCCCCTGCCAGGCACTGCAGAATGGCGCTGTGCTCGCTGTCGATGGGCGTCAGAAACGAGCCGTGCCGGGCGAGAAGCTGCGTGATGAGGCTGCCACCTGCGACGAGTGTCTCCTTGTTTGCCAGCGCCACCTGACGCCCGCTCCGTATCGCCTCGATGGTCGGCAGCATCCCGGCGAAACCGACAAGCGCCGAGACCATGACGTCGTAGTCCCCGTCCCGGGCGATGGCCAGCAGCCCGTCGTCGCCCTGCAGCACCCGTGTGCCTGCAGGCGCGCAGGAGCGCACCTGCTCACAGGCGGCGGGATCCACGATGGCCACGATGGCGGGGTGGAACTCGGCGATCTGGTCGCACAGGAGGCCGGCATTCTCGTGCGCCGTCAGCGCCTCCACGGCGAACACATCGGGCATTCTCCGCACCACGTCGAGTGTGCTTTGTCCGATGGAACCGGTGGATCCGAATAGTGCCAGTCGTTTTTTCTTCATAGGCAATCGATGAACATACGCATATGATTGTGGTGAAGCAATTCAGGAATTCTCCACCATGGAGGTGGCGCTGGAAACGTCGTCCCCGCCCGGATCTGACGTTGCACATTGGTGCAGGGGGAGTGGAAAAAGCGGGTTCTCCTTGCTTCGCATGGTCATTTGTCCATATTTATGAGGGTGATGAGTCTGGTACACGATTGGAATGCCACATGATGATACATAGACGGTCGGCATGGCGACATTGGATGATGGTCTGTCTGCTTCTCGCAGCCGGCCTGCCCCATGTCGCCCCGGCACAGGCGGCGGACGAGACGAACCTCTTCCGCCTCGCCCAGACCTACGAACAGGGTGGCCGGGTGGAGGATGCCCTGCGGTACTATTCCGATCTGCTCACCCTGCAGCCTTTGAACCAGGGGTATTTCGACGGCGTGCGCCGCTGTCTGACAAGCCTCAAGCGCTATCCGGAGGCCGTCGACCTTGTCACCAGGCGGATGGCCAGATTCCCGAAGGACGTCCAGCTTCCCGTCTGGCTGGGAAGCCTTCAGCTCCGCGCGGGAAACGAGGCTGCCGCCCTCCAGGCTTGGAATGCCGCCGTGGATCAGAATCCGAAGAACGAGGCGGTGTACACCATGATCGCCGATGAGGCGGTCAACAACCGGCAGTACGCCCGTGCGGTGGAGTTCCTTGAGAAGGGGCGGCGAAACCTGATCAACGAGCGGCTGTTCACCTTCGAGATGGCGCGTGCGTATGCCATGCAGCTCAATTTCGACGGGGCGATGGGCGAGTATCTCGCCTATCTCGTCGCCGTCCCCTCCGCCCAGGCCCTCGTCCAGCAGCAGATCGCCCAGTTCGAATCCCTGCCCGATGCTCTGGACGCGGCATTCCGCCTCACACAACGCGCCGTGCAGGACAACCCGAAGCATCCCCCGTTGCGTTATCTGCTGGCCTGGCTGGCGATGGAGCGCAAGGACTACGACGTGGCCTTCCGCGAATACCGTGAGATCGACCGCCTCGGCAAGGCCGATGGGACGGAGGTGCTCGCCTTCGCACGCCGCGCCATGACGGAGAAGTCGTGGCGTGTGGCCATTGATGCCTTCACGCACCTTGCCGCCACGTATCCCGATGGTCGCTACACGCAGGAGGCGGAGTTCTCCATCGCGCGCTGCACCGAGTCCCTCTCCGATGAGCCGGGTGCGGCGCCCGATCTTCGCATGCGCGCAGCGTCGCTCTACGAGGCCGTCGTCGCGAAACACCCGAAGAACGCCGTGACCGCCGAGGCGCGCTTCCGCCTGGCGACAATGGCCTTTCAGAGGAGCGATGGCGTGGGGGAGGCGGTCGCGATCCTGCGCGATCTGGCACCCCTCCGCCGCACCGTCATCGGCAACTGTGAGGCCGACATCCTCCTCGGCGATGCCATTCTTGCCTCAGGCAGCATCGACGATGCGATGAAGCACTTTGTGGCGCTGAAGTCGCTGCCCAAGCTCGCTCCAAAGGAGCGGAACACGGTGAACTTCAGGATCGCTGAGATCCTGTATTTCCAGGGGTTGTTCGACAGCGCCGCCGCAGCGCTTGTGCCGCTCACCGAGAACACCTCCGCCGACATCGCCAACGACGCCCTCGCCCTCGCCGCCCACATCGGCCAGTATCAGGAACAGCCGGCAGTGCTCAAGGACTATGCGCATGCCATCCTCCTCGAGCGGCAGCGCAACTCCACCGAGGCGGCCGCCATCCTCGCCGGCATCTGCGAGCGCAACGCGTCCCTTCCCCTGGCGGACCGCGCCGCGATCGAGCTCGCCGGCGTGCTGCACAAGAGCGGCCGGCATTCCGAGGCGGCGGCCGTGCTGGAGAACTTCCTCACCACCCGCGTCGAGAGCATCCTCCGCGATGAGGCGCTCATCACCCTCGGTCTGCTCTACGATGCCCCATTGAACGATGCGGCCAGAGCGCTCGACTGCTACCAGCGGTTGCTCGTCGACCACCCCAACTCCATTTATTGTGGACAGGCAAGGGAGCGCATCCAGGTGCTCCGCAAGGGACATTCATGACTTTTCAACGTTCGTTTCTCACCATCCTGCTCGTCTGTGCCATCGCCACCGGTGCCGGGGCCCAGCAGAAGATCCTCATCCCGATGGACCTCCAGCAGGCCAACCACCTCAAGGCCTATGGCATCGCCTTTTTCGCCCTGACAAAGAACGTGGAGGTGGACTGGCTGCTCAACTATCGTGGCGGAAGCTTCATGATCAATGCGCTTCCGATCATCGAGAATGAGTGCCGCATCCGTGGCGTGTCCTTCACCAGCCTTGGCGGATCGGCCGCTGCGGCCATCTACGCCGAAGTGGAAAGCCCGGGCACGAACATGGATGCCGTCCGCCTCGAGAAGGCCCCGAAGATCGCCGTCTACGTCCCCCCCAATTTCCAGCCCTGGGACGACGCGGTGACGCTGGCCCTGGAATACGCCGAGATTCCCTACGACAAGGTGTGGGATGAAGAGGTGCTGCATGGGAAGCTCCAGGAATACGACTGGCTCCATCTCCATCACGAAGATTTCACCGGACAATACGGCAAGTTCTATGCCCAGTTCAGCACCTATCCCTGGTACATCCAGCAGGTGGCCATCAATGAGTCCATGGCCCGGCAGCTAGGATACAAGAAGGTGTCCGAACTGAAGCGCGATGTGGCGCTGGCCATCAAGAACTTTGTCGGCAGTGGCGGGTTCATGTTCGCGATGTGCTCGGCCACCGACAGCTTCGACATCGCGCTCGCGGCATCGAAGACCGACATCTGCGATGTGATGTTCGACGGCGATCCCCCCGATGCCGATTGCCAGAAGCGTCTGGACTTTGCCAACTCCTTCGCCTTCACCGATTTCACGCTCGAAATGAATCCCTACGTCTACGAGTACAGCAACATCGACATCACACCCGCCATGATGCTGGGGCGACCGGACAACGACTGGTTCACGTTGTTCGAGTTCAGTGCGAAGTACGATCCTGTTCCCACCATGCTGACGCAGGACCATGTGAACGTTGTGGCCGGTTTCATGGGGCAGACGACCGCCTTCAAGAAGAACCTTGTCAAGAAGAGCGTGGTCATCCTTGGCGAGAAGGCCGGGGCCGACGAAGTGCGCTATCTCCACGGCAATTTCGGGCGCGGAACCTTCACCTTCTACGGCGGTCACGATCCCGAGGACTATCAGCACGCCGTGGGCGATCCGCCGACGGATCTTGCGCTCCACAAGAACAGCCCCGGGTACCGCCTCATCCTCAACAACGTGCTCTTCCCCGCGGCAAAGAAAAAACAGCAGAAGACCTGACGCGGGCGCATGCACCACATCGAGACCACCGCACCATACGGATGGCGGCCACCCACAGCCGCCGACCTGTGCCGTCCGTCTCTCCTGGAGGCACGCATTCATGGAAACGTGCGCGGGATCTGTCCCCGTCTTTCGCCTTGTGATTCTGACGCGCGAGGGATAACTTTTCCACCTGCTTCCACCAACGGAACACCAGTGCTTCACCACCGACCGCCGTCGCTTTCATGACCTTTCTCAATCCCCTGTATTTGTTCGCGCTCGCCGCCGCCGGCATCCCCATTCTTCTGCATCTCCTGAACCTCCGGAAATCGCGCGTCATCGAGTTCAGCACACTCACCTTTCTCAAGGAACTGCAGAAAAGCAGGATCCGCCGGCTCAAGATCAGGCAGTGGATCCTCCTCGCCCTTCGCACGCTGGTCATTGTCTTCCTTGTGCTCTCGTTCACCCGCCCCGCCATGCGCAGCTCCCTCGGCTTCCTGCCCGGCACCACGGCGAAGACCTCGGTGGTGATCATCCTCGACGACTCCTTCAGCATGACGGCCTCCGACGAACGGGGTCCCATGCTCAAGCAGGCCCGCGATGCCGTGCGCGCCATCGTCGAGCTCCTCCAGCCGGGGGACGAGGCCGCGCTCCTCCGCGTCACCGATCCGCACAAGGATGGTGTGCGCTTCACGGGAGCGTTCAACGCCCTGCTCGACGAGGTGGAGACCCTGCGTCCGTCCTTCGCCCACATGAGCTACCAGGATGCACTCATCGCCGCCGGCGGACTCCTGCAGGCCTCGTCCAACATCAACCGTGAAGTGTACATCCTGACCGACAACCAGAAATCCCAGTTCACCACATCACAATCCGGCGCCCCCGCCAGGATGTTCGATCCGAACGTGAAGGTGTACGTGATGCCCTTCGGCGGCCGCCCTGCGGACAACGATGCAGTGACGAACGTCACGCTCGCCAACACCGTGCTCGAGAAGGACAAGCCCGCGCTGGTGACCGCATCCATCACCAATCGTGGAGCCAATCCCATCCGCGGCGGGCTCGTGTCCGTGTTCCTCGGTGGCGAGCGTGTCACGCAGAAGGCCGTGGATGTGGATGCCGGCGCGACGCAGACGGTGGAGTTCACCGTCACCCCGCGCAGCACGGGTTTCATCGACGGCAGGGTGGAGATCGAGGAGGATGTGATGCTGGAGGACAACACCCGCTGGTTCACCATGGCCGTTCCCGAGAATCTGCGCGTGGTGCTCGTCCCCGGTGGCGGCCTGGATGGCACGATTCTCCGGCTCGCCCTGCAGGCGGGGCGGACGGAGACCACGCCCGGCCCCATCGTCGTGACGGAGATGGATGCTGCCGCGTTCTCCTCCACAAGCCTCGACAAGTTCGACGTGGTGGTGCTCAGGGCCCCGTCGCAGCTGTCGCCAGGTCTGCTACAGAAGCTTGCCGGCTGGGTGCGCAACGGTGGTGGCCTGCTCGCCTTCCCCGATGCGTCGGGGCAGCCCGATGCATCAATGAACGCCCTGCTGACGGCGCTCGGCGTTCCGCGCACTGCGGGCGTTGCCGGATCCCTGCAGGACCAGGGGGCGGCTGCATCCTTCGCACGCACGGATTTCGACCATCCCCTTTTCGCCACGATGTTTCAACGGCAGGGGGACAAGGCGCCGGAGGTGGAATCCCCGCGGTTGCGGCAGGCGCTGCGCCTGCGCCCCGACGAGAATGCCCAGGCAATCATCACGACGAGCACCGGTGACGCGTTTCTCCTCGACTGCCGTGTGGGCTCGGGCCGTGCGATGATCTGCGCCGTGTCGCCGTCGCCGGAATGGTCGGATCTGCCGGTGAAGGGCATCTTCGTGCCGCTGGTGAACCGTGCCATGTTCCTGCTGGCCTCACGCGAGGCGCTGGTGATGGACCGCGCCGTGGGTGTCCCCTTCGAGCTCCTGCTTCCCGGCTTCTCCGCGAGCGGCCCCGTGACCATCGTATCACCCACAGGGCTCGAAACCCGGGTCACGCCGCGCATCCAACCGTCCGGAGCCTTTCTCACGATCGACCGGTGCGACGAGCCCGGTGTGTACGCCATCCGGGCAGGTGATCAGGTGCTGCGCCGTGTGGCCGTGAACATCGACCCGGCGGAATCCGATCTGGAGAAGATCAGCGAGGCGGAACGGGCCGACTGGCTCCGCGCCGCCGGCATCGGGGAGCCGACCGTGCTCGCGCGCGACGTCGACGTCCGTGAGGCGGTGACGCAGCTCCGCTACGGTGTCGAACTCTGGAAGTACTTCGTGCTCCTCTCGATCCTCTGTGCCGCCATTGAGATGGCCATCGCGCGCGACTACTCGCGGCGCACGGCCCCGGCAGCCTGACTCCCATCCAAGGACCCATCATGACCGAACCCACACCTCCCACTCCCATGGACGAGCAGCCCGACCTGTGGGCTGACGAACCGGGCGACCCCATCCCGGATCTCGCGGAGGAGCACGGGGAACTCCGCCCCGCCGGCCCCGTGATGCATGACACCACATCGGGGCCCGAGCGGGTGATCCTCGTGGGTGTGACGACATCCCGCCAGCGCGACAGGCACGAGACGGAGGAGCACCTTGCCGAGCTTGCACTTCTTGCCGAGACCGCGGGCGCCGAGATCGTGGAGACGATGACGCAGAACATGGACACGGTGCATTCGGCCACCTTCATCGGAAAGGGCAAGGTGGAATTCCTCGGCGAACGCTGTGAGGAGAACGGAGTGAACACCGTGATCTTCGACGACGAGCTCACCCCGGTGCAGCAGCGCAACCTTGAGAAGATGCTGAATCGCAAGGTGGTGGATCGGACGACACTCATCCTCGACATCTTCGCCCGGCATGCGCGCACCAACACCGCGAAGACGCAGGTGGAGCTGGCGCAGCTCGAGTATCTCCTCCCACGCCTTTCAGGCATGTGGACACATCTCTCGAAGCAGTACGGCGGCATACGCACCAAGGGGCCGGGTGAGACGCAGATCGAGACGGACCGCCGCATCGTCCGCGCGCGCATCGGGCACCTCAGAGAGCGGCTCGCCACCATCAGCCGCCAGCGGGAGACGCAGCGCAAGCGGCGGAAGGACACCGTCCGCGTGGCACTTGTCGGCTACACCAACGTGGGCAAATCCACCCTGCTCAACAGCCTCACCGGCGCGGACGTGCTGGTGGAGGACAAGCTTTTCGCAACGCTCGATTCCACGGTGCGGGCCCTGGAGCTGGGCAGGACCACCGTGCTGTTCAGCGACACGGTGGGCTTCATCCGCAAGCTGCCGACCAAGCTGGTCGCCTCCTTCAAGAGCACGCTCGACGAGGTGGCGGAAGCCGACATCATCATGCACGTCGTGGATCTCTCCCATCCGCGGTATCAGGAGCAGGTGGAGGTGGTGAACACCACACTGCACGACATCGGTGCCGACGGCAGGGAGACGGTGATGGTGTTCAACAAGATCGATCGCGTGGACAGCCTGGGCATGATCACCGCGTTGCGGGAGAGATATCCCCGGGCGGTGTTCATCTCCGCTGCGCGGTCCATCAACCTCACCGACCTGCTCGCCACCGTGCAGGCAATCATCGAGGAGGACAGCAACCGCCGGGCCTTCCGCATCGCGCCCGCCGACTACCGCACACTGGCGGAGTTCCATCGCGATGCAGAGATCATGGAGGAAGTGTACGAGGAGGACGGCATCCACATCGTCTGCCGTATCAAGCCCGAGATCGCCGACCGGCTGCTGAAGATCCACGCCCGTGTGGTGCGGGAGATCGACGGCCATGAACGCTGAGGTCCATGCCGGCCGCGCGGCCGAACCGGCACCGCGGACGCTCTACATCGTCTCCACCCCCATCGGCAACCTTCAGGACATCACGCTCCGCGCCCTGGCGCTCTTGGGCGCCGTGGATCTCGTCGCCGCCGAGGACACGCGCACCACGCGCTTCCTGCTGTCGCGTCATGGCATCGAGGCCGAGTGCGTGAGCTTCACGAGCATCAACCAGTTCGCGCGCATCCCCATGCTGCTCGACGCCCTGCGATCCGGGAAATCCATCGCCGTCGTCTCCGATGCCGGCACGCCGGGCATCTCCGATGCCGCAGCGGTGCTCGTGTCGGCCGCGGTGGATGCCGGGATCGATGTGGTGCCCATCCCGGGTGCCTCGGCGGTGCTGTCGGCGCTCGTGGTGTCCGGTCTCCACACGGAGCGCTTCGTGTTCGAGGGCTTTCTTCCGATCAAGAAGCGCCGCCAGACGCGGTTGCGGGAGCTCGCCGCCGAGGAACGCACCATCGTGCTCTACGAATCGGTGCACCGCATCGGGAGGACACTGCGGGATCTGCTGGCCGTGCTCGGGAACCGCCGCGTTTCCATCTCGCGCGAGCTCACCAAGCTCCATGAAGAGACCATTCATGGCACGCTGGAGGAGGTGTTGGCGGGTCTGGGAGGAATGGTGGTGAAGGGGGAGTTCGTGATCGTGCTGGAGGGCGTGAAGCGGCGGGAGGGCCTGGAGGCCTGACGGGCGGAATTTTTTGGCGGGCCATCACGTTATGAGTAACTTGGGAGTGAGACCATGGCAATGAACCCATTTTTTGAAACCACTTGGAGGAACACATGATGCAAAAGCTGCGTCGAACAATCGTGATGCCTCTGACCGTCTTTTTCTTCGCAGCCGTACTGTCTGTGACGGCATTCGGTCAGGCCGGAAAAGTACTGATCGTCAACCACTTCGTCTCCGATCCCGCCGTGATCGAAGGGCACCTGGTGGTGACGGATGTTGCCGGCAAGGGCGGATCGGTGAACATCGCCGTGTATGACGAGTCTGGCAGCCTTGCCGGCAAGGCGCAGGAAATGATCCCGCCCAGCGGCAAGATCAACGTCAACCCCGGCACATATGTGAAGGATCGCAAGATGATCGGAACGATCCGCGTCACGGCGAACCAGCCGGTCGTGGGTCAGTACTGGCAGTTCTACAAGGACTCGAAGCTCGGCTGGAAGAACATCGCCGTGCCGGCGGCCAATGCCCCCGGATACACGAAACTCGTCTGCCAGCATTTCGTGTCGGATCCCGATGTGGAAAGCTACCTGGTGGTGGCCGATGCCGAGGGCAAGGCCAAGCAGGTGTTCGTGGAATTCTACTCCGACGAGGGTGAACTCGCCGGGCAGACCACGGTGACCATCCCCGCCAACGGGAAGTTCTCGATCCAGCCCTACGAGCTCGTCGGTCGGAAGAAGATGACGGGCGTGGCGTACATCCAGACCGACGGCGGCCGCGTGACCGGTGAATACTGGCAGGTTGCCCCCAAGGAAATGTATCAGGTGGCCCATGCCATGCAGGGTGGTGCACCCGAGGCGCAGGATCTCAAGGACAACAACCCGATGCGCGTCATCGTCAATTTCGGCTTCGACAGCGACAAGATCGAGAAACGCGATCAGGCCGCCCTCACCGAAGTGGCCAAGGCGATGAACGATCCCATGAACAAGAAGGCGAAGTATGAAATCGGTGGATACACGGATGATAAAGGGAAGCTGGATTACAATGTGCCGCTGGTGAACCGTGCCATGTTCCTGCTGGCCTCACGCGAGGCGCTGGTGATGGACCGCGCCGTGGGTGTCCCCTTCGAGCTCCTGCTTCCCGGCTTCTCCGCGAGCGGCCCCGTGACCATCGTATCACCCACAGGGCTCGAAACCCGGGTCACGCCGCGCATCCAACCGTCCGGAGCCTTTCTCACGATCGACCGGTGCGACGAGCCCGGTGTGTACGCCATCCGGGCAGGTGATCAGGTGCTGCGCCGTGTGGCCGTGAACATCGACCCGGCGGAATCCGATCTGGAGAAGATCAGCGAGGCGGAACGGGCCGACTGGCTCCGCGCCGCCGGCATCGGGGAGCCGACCGTGCTCGCGCGCGACGTCGACGTCCGTGAGGCGGTGACGCAGCTCCGCTACGGTGTCGAACTCTGGAAGTACTTCGTGCTCCTCTCGATCCTCTGTGCCGCCATTGAGATGGCCATCGCGCGCGACTACTCGCGGCGCACGGCCCCGGCAGCCTGACTCCCATCCAAGGACCCATCATGACCGAACCCACACCTCCCACTCCCATGGACGAGCAGCCCGACCTGTGGGCTGACGAACCGGGCGACCCCATCCCGGATCTCGCGGAGGAGCACGGGGAACTCCGCCCCGCCGGCCCCGTGATGCATGACACCACATCGGGGCCCGAGCGGGTGATCCTCGTGGGTGTGACGACATCCCGCCAGCGCGACAGGCACGAGACGGAGGAGCACCTTGCCGAGCTTGCACTTCTTGCCGAGACCGCGGGCGCCGAGATCGTGGAGACGATGACGCAGAACATGGACACGGTGCATTCGGCCACCTTCATCGGAAAGGGCAAGGTGGAATTCCTCGGCGAACGCTGTGAGGAGAACGGAGTGAACACCGTGATCTTCGACGACGAGCTCACCCCGGTGCAGCAGCGCAACCTTGAGAAGATGCTGAATCGCAAGGTGGTGGATCGGACGACACTCATCCTCGACATCTTCGCCCGGCATGCGCGCACCAACACCGCGAAGACGCAGGTGGAGCTGGCGCAGCTCGAGTATCTCCTCCCACGCCTTTCAGGCATGTGGACACATCTCTCGAAGCAGTACGGCGGCATACGCACCAAGGGGCCGGGTGAGACGCAGATCGAGACGGACCGCCGCATCGTCCGCGCGCGCATCGGGCACCTCAGAGAGCGGCTCGCCACCATCAGCCGCCAGCGGGAGACGCAGCGCAAGCGGCGGAAGGACACCGTCCGCGTGGCACTTGTCGGCTACACCAACGTGGGCAAATCCACCCTGCTCAACAGCCTCACCGGCGCGGACGTGCTGGTGGAGGACAAGCTTTTCGCAACGCTCGATTCCACGGTGCGGGCCCTGGAGCTGGGCAGGACCACCGTGCTGTTCAGCGACACGGTGGGCTTCATCCGCAAGCTGCCGACCAAGCTGGTCGCCTCCTTCAAGAGCACGCTCGACGAGGTGGCGGAAGCCGACATCATCATGCACGTCGTGGATCTCTCCCATCCGCGGTATCAGGAGCAGGTGGAGGTGGTGAACACCACACTGCACGACATCGGTGCCGACGGCAGGGAGACGGTGATGGTGTTCAACAAGATCGATCGCGTGGACAGCCTGGGCATGATCACCGCGTTGCGGGAGAGATATCCCCGGGCGGTGTTCATCTCCGCTGCGCGGTCCATCAACCTCACCGACCTGCTCGCCACCGTGCAGGCAATCATCGAGGAGGACAGCAACCGCCGGGCCTTCCGCATCGCGCCCGCCGACTACCGCACACTGGCGGAGTTCCATCGCGATGCAGAGATCATGGAGGAAGTGTACGAGGAGGACGGCATCCACATCGTCTGCCGTATCAAGCCCGAGATCGCCGACCGGCTGCTGAAGATCCACGCCCGTGTGGTGCGGGAGATCGACGGCCATGAACGCTGAGGTCCATGCCGGCCGCGCGGCCGAACCGGCACCGCGGACGCTCTACATCGTCTCCACCCCCATCGGCAACCTTCAGGACATCACGCTCCGCGCCCTGGCGCTCTTGGGCGCCGTGGATCTCGTCGCCGCCGAGGACACGCGCACCACGCGCTTCCTGCTGTCGCGTCATGGCATCGAGGCCGAGTGCGTGAGCTTCACGAGCATCAACCAGTTCGCGCGCATCCCCATGCTGCTCGACGCCCTGCGATCCGGGAAATCCATCGCCGTCGTCTCCGATGCCGGCACGCCGGGCATCTCCGATGCCGCAGCGGTGCTCGTGTCGGCCGCGGTGGATGCCGGGATCGATGTGGTGCCCATCCCGGGTGCCTCGGCGGTGCTGTCGGCGCTCGTGGTGTCCGGTCTCCACACGGAGCGCTTCGTGTTCGAGGGCTTTCTTCCGATCAAGAAGCGCCGCCAGACGCGGTTGCGGGAGCTCGCCGCCGAGGAACGCACCATCGTGCTCTACGAATCGGTGCACCGCATCGGGAGGACACTGCGGGATCTGCTGGCCGTGCTCGGGAACCGCCGCGTTTCCATCTCGCGCGAGCTCACCAAGCTCCATGAAGAGACCATTCATGGCACGCTGGAGGAGGTGTTGGCGGGTCTGGGAGGAATGGTGGTGAAGGGGGAGTTCGTGATCGTGCTGGAGGGCGTGAAGCGGCGGGAGGGCCTGGAGGCCTGACGGGCGGAATTTTTTGGCGGGCCATCACGTTATGAGTAACTTGGGAGTGAGACCATGGCAATGAACCCATTTTTTGAAACCACTTGGAGGAACACATGATGCAAAAGCTGCGTCGAACAATCGTGATGCCTCTGACCGTCTTTTTCTTCGCAGCCGTACTGTCTGTGACGGCATTCGGTCAGGCCGGAAAAGTACTGATCGTCAACCACTTCGTCTCCGATCCCGCCGTGATCGAAGGGCACCTGGTGGTGACGGATGTTGCCGGCAAGGGCGGATCGGTGAACATCGCCGTGTATGACGAGTCTGGCAGCCTTGCCGGCAAGGCGCAGGAAATGATCCCGCCCAGCGGCAAGATCAACGTCAACCCCGGCACATATGTGAAGGATCGCAAGATGATCGGAACGATCCGCGTCACGGCGAACCAGCCGGTCGTGGGTCAGTACTGGCAGTTCTACAAGGACTCGAAGCTCGGCTGGAAGAACATCGCCGTGCCGGCGGCCAATGCCCCCGGATACACGAAACTCGTCTGCCAGCATTTCGTGTCGGATCCCGATGTGGAAAGCTACCTGGTGGTGGCCGATGCCGAGGGCAAGGCCAAGCAGGTGTTCGTGGAATTCTACTCCGACGAGGGTGAACTCGCCGGGCAGACCACGGTGACCATCCCCGCCAACGGGAAGTTCTCGATCCAGCCCTACGAGCTCGTCGGTCGGAAGAAGATGACGGGCGTGGCGTACATCCAGACCGACGGCGGCCGCGTGACCGGTGAATACTGGCAGGTTGCCCCCAAGGAAATGTATCAGGTGGCCCATGCCATGCAGGGTGGTGCACCCGAGGCGCAGGATCTCAAGGACAACAACCCGATGCGCGTCATCGTCAATTTCGGCTTCGACAGCGACAAGATCGAGAAACGCGATCAGGCCGCCCTCACCGAAGTGGCCAAGGCGATGAACGATCCCATGAACAAGAAGGCGAAGTATGAAATCGGTGGATACACGGATGATAAAGGGAAGCTGGATTACAATGTGAAGCTTTCCGAGCGTCGCGCCAATTCTGTGAAGTCCTTTCTCGTGAAAGCCAAGGTGGATGCAAAACGTCTGACGGTGAAGGGCTACGGCCCGGCCAACCCGATCGTGCCGAACGATTCGGAAGCCAACCGCGCACGCAACCGCCGTGTCGAATTCAAGAAGATCGACTAATTCACGTGAAATCAGGACATTGAACAGGATATTGGAGGAATCATGAAACGCATCATCAGTCTCACATTCACCGTCGCGCTGCTCCTCGCCACGAACGCCTTCGCCCAAGGCGGCAAGAACCTCGTCATCAACCATTTCGTCTCCGACCCCCGAAGCATCACCTCGCACCTCGTCATCACCGATGTGGAGGGCATGGGGCCAACGGTGTCGTTCAACTTCTTTGACAACGAGGGGAAGAAGGTGGGTGAAGGACGTGAACTCGTTCCGAAGTTCGGCAAGCTCAACCTCGATCCGGCGAAATATGTCAACAACAAGGTGGTCAACGGGACCATCCACATCACGGCCGACAACGGCAATGTGATCGCCGAATACTGGCAGTTCTACAAAGGCAGGGAATCGTGGAAGAACACCACCACACTTGGTCAGGTGGAACCGGGCTTCTCCAAGCTCGCCTGTCCGCATTTCGTGGCCGATCCGGGTGTTGAATCGTACATCGTTGTCGCCAGCACCGAAGGAAAGGAAGCCACGATCAACGTGAAGTTCTGCGACGACAACGGTCGCGAACTTGCCACGAAGCGTCTTCTGGTGAAGGCCAATGGCAAGCTTGCCATCAACCCACGCGACTACATCAAGACGTCCACCACCGGAGTGGCCTTCGTCACTTCGGAAAGCGGAAAGATCACCGGTGAATACTGGCAGTCCGAGAACTCGAAGAACTACCAGGTTGCCAACCCCATGAACGGCGTGAAGTGACACGTGCACCTCTTCGAGGTGTCATCAGGGGCGGCTGCGGCCGCCCCTGTTTCGTTATAGGGGGGCGGATGGCGCCACACAACCCCGATCCATCGACAGAGAACGGATCGGGTGTTGTGCCGATGATGACATGCGCGCTCCTCCCTGCCCGCGTGTCCCGATTCCGGTGGAGCATACGCCCTGGGCTTGCATTTCGGCCTGATGATTGCCTATCTTTTTGCACACGCGTCGGCTTCCCCGCCCGCCTGCCTCGACAATGCACAGACATGCCGCGAAGCTGACGGTGACCGACCAATTCAGGAGTCTCATGTGTCCACCCTCGTGGGTACGTGGGCTTGCAGCCCCATGCTTCATCACATGATCCCTCACCTCCTAGCGGTTTCGTTCATCCTGGCCATGGCGCCCACCATGCTCATCGCGGCAACCATCACCTCCAGCACGACGGGGGGCGACTGGGGAAGTGCCTCCACCTGGCTTGGGGGGAGCGTCCCGGGCAGTGGCGACGATGTGATCATCGACGGGACGGTGACCCTCGATGCGAACACGGCTCTCCTGGCCAGCGTCACCATCAACGCCGGAAAAACCCTCCGAAACAACGGGGCAGAGCATGTCATCTCCCTGGCGGGTGGCTGGACCAACAACGGGACCTTCTCTCCGGGGGCCTTCATCACCGTCGTGTTCTGTGGTTCGGGCTCCATGACGCTGACAGGCACCACACCCTTCCATCGCCTGCGGTTGATGAACACGGTGACGCTGTCCCTGCAATCCAGCATCACGGTCACCGACAGCCTGAGCATCATGTCCGGCACGCGCATGAACGCCGGCTCGGCAATCATCACCTTGAACGGCACGGTGTCGCCGGCGATGCAGGTGAGTGGAAGCTTCCGGTGTGAGACATCCACCGTTGTCCATGCCGTGGATGGAGCGCAGACCATCGCCCCGCTGGAGTACTTCAACCTCGAGACACAGGGCGCCGGGACAAAGACGCTTGCCGGACGGACCACAATCCATGGCATTGTGACCATCGGTCCGGGATCAACATTGGCCGCTGGGTCATCCACCCTTGTGCTTGCAGGTACGACGGACCCGACCCCCATGACCGTCAACGGTACCTTTGACCCCGGTACATCCACGGTGCGCTATGTCGCCGACATCAACCAGAACGTGGTCCCCGTGGATTACCACACACTGTATCTTGGCCGGCCCGATGGCGGCTCCACAACGCGGGAGCGATACGCGGCAGGATCCTTCTCCGTGTACGGAGACCTGGTCACCGATACGAATGCCACGTTCACCGTGTATCAACACACGATCAGCATTCAGCGGGACGTGCGTCCGACGCACATCGGCAGCACGGCCAGCGTTCGTGCGGGCAGGAACGTGTGGCGACGTGGTGCCACGCTGCGTTTTTTCGGGGCGGGAAGTTCCGTGCTCCTCCAGAACGCCGCAGCACCGGCGGAAGCAGATGTCAATCATCTTCTCCTGGAGAAGGACACGCCACAGGACACTGTCGTCATCGGCAATCGCGGGACGAGCGGCGTGCTGCTCAGCCTGCGTGACTCCGGGGATGTGACCATCACGCGGGGGGTGCTGGACTTGCAGGGGAACTTCATGACACCCATCCCCGTCGGCACATCGCTGGGGGTGTTCACACTCGGGTCGGAGGGGACCCTCCGCTGCGGCGGGTATGACAACTTCCCGCCCAACGACGCGTCGAGCGGCAATCCACCCACCCATTTCGCGGACTACGCACTGCAGACCGGCAGCAATGTGGAGTATTACCGGGCCGGGGCCCAGGTGGTGCGTGCCAACGCCTCATCCGGAAACGCGTTGCAATACTCGAACATCCGGCTCATGGGAAGCGGAAAGAAATCCATGCAGCGCAACACCTCCACCGTCAACATGATCGTGAACGACACCCTCACGCTGCAGAGCGGCTGCAGCTTCGGACGCATGCATACCAGGACCGCCCTGCGCTTTGCCGGCACAGGTGTCCTGCAATACAAGCACAATGATGCGCCCGCATTACAGGCACTCCAGATCATGTCGGATTCCGAGTACGTGACAGGGACGTATGCGCCGCAGAACCTGTCCATCTATAACACGCGGGATGTCAAGTTCCAGATCGCGACGTCCAACAAGGGGGGCGATCACAGCAAGACGCTTTCGGGCACATTACAGTTCATCCGGGGAAAGCTCATTCTGGGGCGCAACGACCTCACCATGAGCAGCAGCACGTATCCCATCGTGGGGGGCGATTCCGCACGCTTCGTGGTGTGCGACACATCCAACGCCATCAGCACGAACAATGCGGGGTGGTTGTCACTCGCCTGCGTCAACACGACGGAATACACGACCTTCCCGATCGGGACGATCTACAGCAGCTCGGGCCCGACGTGGGGTGTGGACACAAGCTACAATCCGGTGTTCATCAGGACGCTTCAATACGCCACCACGCTTCAGGCACGCGTCTCGCGCTTCATCACGCGCCCGTTGACGAACCCGGAAATCCTGGTGTATCGCGAATGGTCGGTGGAGGAGGCGGGGAGCGCATCGAACGATGCCGAGGTGATCTGTTCATGGAACCTCACCGACGAGGGGACGGAGTTCGTCCGCCCCAACGCGCAGCTCATTACCTATCACAACACGGGGCGGGATGAGTACCAGGTTCCGAGTGCCATCGGCACCTGGCCGGTCACGGATCTCGTCGGTCCGTGGTTCGTCCAGGGTCGCCTCGATGCGCCATCGAACAAGACAAAGTTCAAGAACAACCTCCG
This sequence comes from uncultured Chromatiales bacterium, assembly GCA_964449305.1. GTDB lineage: Bacteria > Bacteroidota > Ignavibacteria > SZUA-365 > CAYQST01 > CAYUYM01. Next base: position 42,858 of record CAYUYM010000007.1, read on the forward strand.
CATCAACATCGGCAGCTCCGGCATCTTTCCGGTGCAGCTGGTCGCCTTCTCCGCATCGAAGGTTGGCGGTGCCGTGCGCCTGGAGTGGAGGACGGCCTCGGAATACCTCAACGTCGGCTTCGATATCGAACGCTCGTGGAACGGGAGCACGTGGAACCGCATTGGACGTGTGGCGGGGCAGGGAACGAAGACCACGCCCACCGACTATGCATGGACCGATGAGGGACTCACCATATATCACGGGCCCACGGTGTGGTACCGCCTGCGGCAGCGTGATGTCCGCGACGGAGTCCACCACTCGCCCGTGATGCGTGTGGAACTTGGATCGGTGCCGGATGATGTGAGCATCGAGGATGTCTACCCCAACCCCGCCCGGAACAGTGCAAGCATCGTTCTCGGCATCCCGCAGGAGCAGCGGGTGTCGATCAGCATCGTCGATGCACTCGGCAGGGAGGTCAGGCGCATCAGGGATGGCGAGACTCTCGCGACAGGGACGCACCTCATGGAGACCATGGTGGCTGACATCCCCGCAGGGGTGTACTTCCTGCGAGTCGCTCATGCGGGCGGGACAGAGCTGAAGTTGCTCGTGATCAGTCGATGACGGATTTCGTGCCAGACGGGATTGCGAGGGAGGCTGTGGTACGGAATCTTACGCAACTGTCAGGATGACTTCACTACAAAAACGTAAGGATGGCTGCCTTGTGAATGTCCGCAGATTGGCGGACATTTCTCCTGCGCTGGTGCGGCGGGAGCATTGTGCGGCGGATGTTTCGCCCCGCTCCTGCCGATGCCGCGAGGAGGTGCATGATGAAGAACAGAAGTCAACCGTACCATATGCCCGCGGGTGCAGAAGCAGCCCGCAGCCTGACGAATGATGCCGGACGTCATGACCGCAGATGCATTGCAGCGAGGCGATGTCTGGGTCTTGCCCTGACAGGCTTGGCGCTCATCTGTTGCACCGCCACGATGCGCGGGCAGGTCAGCATCTCTGTGAAGGATGGTGACTGGGGCAGCGCATCCACATGGTCGGGCGGTGTCCCATCAACGGGTGACAGCGTGGTGATCGCTCACAATGTCCGCATCAGGGCAAACACCAGCGTCATTGGCGGTCTGAGGATTCAGACTGGAGGGACGCTCCGAGATGATGGCAGCGGCAACAGTCTGTATTGTTCTGGAGCCTGGGTCAATGAGGGGACCTTCACACCGGGGAACAGTCTTCGCGTGTATTTTCAGAACACCGGGAGCACGCTGCTCACAGGGGCCACCGCATTCTACCGGGTGTATGTCCAGGCTGGTCATACGGTGACTCTTGCCGATGACATCTCGGCCTCCGATTTCGTGCAGATCAGCAGCTCCGGCGTGCTGGATGCATCGAACAGGATCATCACCCTCACTGGAACGGGGACGGTGCTGACAATCAGCGGCACCTTTCTGCCGGGGACGTCCACCGTGAGGTTCACCGCATCAGGGGACGTCGATGTTCCATCCGCCACATATTACAACATGGACATCGCCGGAGGCGGCCGGAAGACGCTCACGGGAGAGGCCGGCATCGACGGTAACCTTTCACTGACAGCAGGGTTGTTCCGCCTCGCGGCGTACAACCTGACACTGGGCCCAAACGCAACCTGGTTTGGGACGCCCTCCAGCACTTGCATGATCGTCACCAACGGCGCGGGAGCAGTGCGTAAGATGTTCAGTTCCATGGTGAACTCGTTTGTCTTTCCGGTCGGTGACACCCCCGGAACGGACGAGTATTCACCTCTGACCTGGACTGGACGTTCGGGCGCGTATTCTTACGTCAGTGTCAGGGTGGTGGACGCGAAGGACCCAAACAATCCGGATGCGACCAATTTTCTGACGCGCTACTGGGTTGTGGGTGTCGACAACGAGGCCGGCCTGGACGGTGATCTCCTCATGCAATACGTTGCGGCCGATGTCACGGGAACGGAATCCTCCATCTCGGTCGCGAAGTACAATGGCTCCCTGTACACGTATTACGGACTGGTGGACGCCGTCACCCATCGGATGAACGCCAGCAACCAGAACTCACTTGGCACCTACACCGGCAGGGAGCGATCCATTGTCCGGAGTGTCCCTGCAGGCGGCTCCTGGGGCAGCGCGACAACATGGAGTCCGGCACGCGTTCCGACGTCCTCGGACAGCGTGGTCATCACCGCTGCGAATGTGAACATCAACGTCGCAACGCCCACATGCGCCGGCATCTCCATCGCCTCGGGCGCCACGCTGCGGCCGTACACAAACACCACGCTGACAGTGAACGGGGGCCTGACCAATGCCGGGTCGTTGACCACCTACTTCAACTACGGCGGCATCAACCGGACGCTCAGCGTCGTCCTTGCCGGTCGCGATGGAGTCACCTGTTTCGTGACATCCGGGGGCAGTTCCCACCGGGTGTTGACCATTGCCGCAGGGGGGAGATACAAGCTGTACGACGATGCCACGGTGCTGACAACGTTCACCACGTCATCCGGCTCGTACTTCGAGGGGGCCGATCGCCTGCTGACCATCACCGGCACCTGGACGCACGAGGTCGGGGCAATGTTTGCCGTGGGCACATCGACAGTGCGGTACAACTCCGGGGCGAGCCAGCCTGTTGCCACTGCGGAGTATTACACCCTCGAGATCATGATCAGCAGCACCAAGAGCCTGACCGGGCCGACCACCGTGAACAACACGCTGCTGCTCACCGGAGGGACGCTGGCGATCGGAGCACAGGAGCTGACACTGAACGGAGTCATCACCAGGACCGGCGGGGCGCTGACCGGCGGGGCGACGTCGGACCTTGTGTTTGGAGGAAACGGCGTCACGACAGCGATGCCCGCTCTCACGCTGAACAACCTGACCATCAACCGTGCAGCCGGCATCTCGATCGACACGTCCGTGACCTCGACCACGACGGTGGGGGGCACGCTTACGTTGACATCCGGGGGTCTCGTGGTTGGCGCACGGAACACCCTCGCGCTCAACGGTCCCATCGTTTACGGAAGCGGGTCGATCACTGGCAGTGCGACATCGAACATTTCCGTGGGTGGAGGTGGAACAGCCCCGGCTGCGGTTCTCATCGCCGACAGGGTCTTCAACCTGACGCTCAACCGACCGGCCGGGATCACACTGGGGTCCACCATCACCGTGTTGAATGTCACGACCCTGACTGCGGGACGCCTCCATCTGGACACGTGCAATTTCATCATCGGGACATCGGGCACCTTTGCCGGCACTCCCGGCACGGCAAACATGCTTGTCACGGACGGATCCGGTGAGGTGCGCAAGCTTTTTGCCTCGACGGGGAATTTCACCTTCCCGCTGGGCGACGACAACGGGGCGGGAGTATACACCCCCGTGTATGTCTCCATCATTTCCGGTGCGAGCTACGGACCGGGCGCGTATGTCGCCGCCCGGAACGTGTCGCAGAAGCACCCGGAACATTCCGACCCCGCGGATTATCTGTCGCGCTACTGGTCGCTGCGGGCCATCAACATCACAGGCTACACGTGCTCCATGACGGGCACCTACGCGGACAGTGACGTCCAGGGAGTGGAAGCGGGCATCTCCGCCGCGGTGTGGGCGGACAGCACGTGGACGATGCACGGCGCGGCCAACCAGGTCGCGAACCAGGTTGTCGCCAGCAGCGTCACATCCATGGGCGACCTGACCGGCCGCACGAAGCATGTGCTCTCCAGCATCGCCACAGGCAACTGGACCGTCGCGTCCATCTGGGATGCAGGAAGGACGCCCACCGCCGAGGACAGCGTGATCATCAGCGCGGGGCATGTTGTCAGCATCAACCTGGGATCGGTTGCCTGCCGTGGGATTCTCATCAACAACACCGCCACGCTCAAGGCGTCGACGGCCACAGTTCTCACCGTCAACGGCGGGTTGACCAACAACAACGGGTCATTTCTGACGAACGACAACGGCAACGACCTCTCGGTGGTCCTGCGTGGACGGGGCGGGATGACCTTCGGCTTCAGCGCCCAGTCCGCATGGCCCTTCAGCAATCTGACCATCACCTCCGGTGCGTCTTACAAGATGGCCTCCAACACCGCCGTGGCGCAGGTGTTCACCACGGAAGCCGGCGCGTATTTCCATGGGGGTTCCTCCCTGCTGGATCTGCGCTCGGCGTGGGTGCAATCCGGGGCAACGTTCGAGCCGGGCACATCAGTGATCAAATACAGCACTGCGGCAAGCGTGGTGCCGGGTGTGTATCACGACGTGCAGATCAACGGTGGTCTGCCGGTGAAATCCCTTGCGGGGGATGTGTCGGTCCATGACCTCGCCATCTACTCAGGATCGCTGATCCTCGGCGCAAACACCCTGACGATCACCGGCGTGTTCAGTGGTGGCGGCACGGTGACCGGAACCCCGGCATCGCACATGCGCATCGTCGGTGCCGCCCTGCCGGACACCCTGCCAGGCGTGCTTGGATCCCTCGGCACCCTCACCATCGACAGACAGGCCAGTGTATCCATGAACGGGAGCATCAGCATCGCCACCACGCTTCTGCTCGATTCCGGCGCCCTCGTGATCGGCGCGTTCACGTTGTCGCTCGATGGCACCGTGACACTGAATGGCGGCGCGCTCACCGGTGGCGCCTCGTCAAGGCTGGTCGTCAATCCTTCAGCAGCACCATTGTCCCTGCCATCGATCGCGCTGCAGCGCCTGACCATCAACCGGCCTGCGGGGGTGACCATGACCGGCAACCTCCTCGTGTCGGACTCGCTGAAGCTCACCGCCGGCTCCCTCGCCATCGGATCGAACCTCCTGACGCTCAACGGTCCGGTTGTCATCACCGGAGGATCGCTGGGAGGCGGGGCGGCATCGTCACTGACCATCGGAGGGACCGCCGGATCGTTCACGCTTTCCGCGATAGAGCTGGCGGTCCTTGTTCTCAATCGTCCTGCCGGCGTTGTCATGGCCGGTCCGGCCACCATCCATGACACGCTGTCACTCAGCGCGGGGGCATTGACCATCGGAGCGAATGTCCTCACGGTGAACAACGTTGTCACGGCCTCCTCCGGGACGCTCACCGGAGGACCGGTTGCGGAGTTGGTTGTTGGAGGAGGTGCTGTTCCTCCATCGACCACGATTCCTGCGGTGACGCTGTTGAAGCTGACCATGGACCGCAGTGCCGGGATCGGCCTTGCCGGAGATGTGACCATCACCGGAGAACTGCATCCCATCAGCGGTTGCGTGACGCTCGGCGCATTCAACGTCATTTTCGGGACGGGGGCGACGGTGAGTGGAAGCGCGACGGCCTCGTCCATGCTTGTGACGAACGGTTCCGGCGAGGTGCGCAAGCTCGTTGCAGGCATGGGGGCCTTCGAGTTCCCCGTGGGTGACACCACGGGCACCGCGGACTACAGCCCGATCGTGCTGGACTTCACCGGCGGGACGTTCGGCGCCGGAGCGTGGGCAGCCGTGCGGGTGGTGAACGCCCGGCGGCCCAATGTGTATGACAACTCGCATGTGACGCGATATTGGAGTGTGCGACAGAATGCCATCTCATCCTTCACATGTGATGTCACCGCTCACTATGGCGTGGCTGATGTGGTCGGTGATGAACAGGCACTCACCACGGCCAAGTGGGATTCAACCACGGCCCCCGGTGACTGGACCTACTGGTCGCCGGTGAACACGGCACTGCATCAGCTTGTCGCCGCCGCTGTCACCGGGTTCAGCGATTTCACGGGCAAGGAGAAGCCGGAGTCCCTGCTTCGGAGCATGTCGGACGGTGATTGGAACCAACCGTCGACCTGGAGTGAGGCACGCATCCCGACATCGTGGGACAGCGTGGTTGTGCGTCATGTCGTGACCATGAAGGCGCCATCCGTCTGCCGCGGCATCCTCATCACCAATGCCGGCACGCTTCAGAACGACGGCACGGCCCAGACGCTGACTGTGCATGGCAGCTGGAACAACCTCGGGACGTTCCTTCACGGGAATTCCATCTCCCTCATCATGGCGGGCCGAAGCGGGACCCTCAACCCGCCCGACACGGTGTTTGGCATGCAGAGTGGGAGTTACGCCCTGTGGAACGTGACGATCGCGGACAACGTCGCGCTCATCTCCGATGTCACCATCGACGGACAGGTCACCATCTCCTCCGGACAGACCCTTCACGCGCAGGGCCACACCCTCACCGTGACAGGGAGTGGGGCCCCCCCGCTGTCCGTGTCCGGCGTGTTTGCGTATGGGACGTCCACAGTGGTCTACAGCACGGATGCGGCGCAGACCATCACCCCGTTGGAGTACTTCAACCTGGAGACACAGGGTGCGGGGACCAAGACGCTTGCCGGACGGACGACCATCCGAGGGACGGTGAACGTCGGTCCGGGATCGACGCTCGCCGCTGGATCAGCCATTCTTGTGCTGGCGGGGACGATGAATCCGACGCCCCTGGCTGTCAGCGGAACGTTCGACCCTGGTACATCGGCCGTGCGTTATGTGGCCGACATCAACCAGAACGTGACGCCGGTGGATTACCACACCCTGTATCTCGGCCGGCCCGATGGCGGCTCCACAACGCGGGAGCGATACGCGGCGGGTTCCTTCTCCGTGTACGGAGACCTGGTCACCGATACGAATGCCACGTTCACCGTGTATCAACACACGATCAGCATTCAGGGGGATGTGCGTCCGACGTCGATCGGGAGTTCGTCGAGCACGCGTGCCGGGAAGAACGTGTGGCGGCGTGGAGCGACGCTGCGCTTCTTCGGGACGGGGACCTCGGTGTTCCTCCAGAACGCGGCATCTCCTGGAGAGACCGACGCGCACCATTTCCTCCTGGAGAAGGACACACCATTCGACACCGTCATGGTCAGCATCCCCGGAGCGAGTGGCGTGGTGTTCGGCGTGCGTGATTCCGGCAATGTGACGATCACGCGCGGCGTGCTCGACATGCAAGGCAACTTCATGACGCCCTACCCTGCCGGCACGTCATTGGGGACGTTCACTCTCGGCTCGGAGGGGACACTTCGCTGCGGAGGATACAACAACTTCCCGCTCAACGCGCTGTCCAGCGGCAACCCCACGACGTATTTCGCCGCTTACGCCATGCAGACCGGGAGCACCGTGGAGTACTATCTGGCGGGAGCGCAGGTGGTGCGGGCCAACGCCTCTTCCGGGAGCGCCCTGCAGTACTCCAACCTGCGGCTCTCGGGGAGCGGTAAAAAATCCATGCAACGCAACACATCGACCATCGCCATGATCGTGAACGACACGCTCACCCTGCAGAGTGGCTGCACCTTCGGCCGCATGAATGACAGGACATCGCTCCGATATGCCGGAACCGGCGTGTTGCAATACAAGCACAACGACACCCCCGCGTTGCAAGCCCTGCAGATCGTCTCGGACTCGGAGTTCGTCACCGGGACCTGGGCTCCGCAGAATCTTTCCATCTTCAACAAGAAGGACGTCAAACTTCGCATCGCCACATCGCCAGCCGGTGGGGAATTCAGCAAGACCCTTTCGGGGCGGTTGCAGTTCATCCAGGGCAAGCTCATCCTGGGCCGCAACGATCTCACACTGACAAGCCCGAGCTATCCCATCGAAGGGGCTGACTCGGCGCGCTTTGTGGTGTGCGACACCTCCAACACTGTCAGCACGTCCAATCCGGGGTGGCTCTCGCTTGCCTGCGTCAACTCGGCGGACTTCTCCCCCTTCCACATCGGGACGATCGCCGGCAGCTCGGGATCGATCTGGGGTGTGGATACAAGCTACAACCCCATCTTCATCCGGACGCTTCAAACCAGCACCACGATCAAGGCGCGGGTCTCGCGCTTCTTCGCGCATCAGGTGACCCTGTCCGAAGGATTGGTGCAACGCGAGTGGTCGGTGGAGGAGCCGGGAGGCACCTCGAGCGACGCCGATGTGATCTGCTCATGGAACCTTCCCGACGAGGGGTTGCAGTTCGTCCGCCCCAACGCCCAGCTCATCACCTACCACAACGCAGGGCAGGACATGTCCCAGGTCCCGAGTGCGATCGGGACGTGGCCGGCTGCTGATCCATACGGTCCATGGTTCGTGCAGGGGCGTTTCGACGCGGCGTCGAATGTGACGAAGTTCAAGAACAACCTGCGCATCACCATCGGCAGCTCGGGCATCCTCCCTGCGCAGCTCGTTGCATTCTCCGCTGTGAAGGACGGGGGCGCCGTGCGCCTGAGCTGGAGGACGGCGTCGGAATACCTCAACGTGGGCTTTGATGTCGAGCGCTCGTGGAACGGGAGCGCATGGAGCCGCATCGGCCATGTGGATGGGCAGGGGACGAAGCACACGCCCACCGAGTATTCATGGATTGATGACGGCCTTGCAACCTCGCACGTTCCCATGGTGTGGTACCGTCTGCGGCAGATCGATGTCAACGCCGATGGGCGGCACTCCCCCGTGGTGCGTGTGGCCCTCGGACCTGTGTCGGATGCCGTGACCATCGAGGAAGCATTCCCAAACCCTGCACACAGCAATGCAAGCATCCTTCTCGGCATCCCGCAGGAGCAGCGGGTGTCGGTCAGCATCGTCGATGCTCTCGGCAGGGAGATCCGGCACGTCAGGGATGGCGAAGCGTTTGAGGTGGGGACACATCTCGTGCAGATCCAGGTGGGCGACCTCCCCTCAGGAATGTACTTCCTGCGTGTTGTTCATGCAGAAGGGGTGGAGACGCGAATGCTGTCGATCAGTCATTGAGCGGGGCGGCAGTCACGCCATCGACGATTGCATGGGTGGAGGTGAAAAGGCCGGAGACCACGGGTTCTGCTGTACAGGAAGCGAACACGGTTTCCGGGAGTCTGTCAACATTTCAAACACACGGGACCTCGTCCCAGGGTGAACTCCTGAGTGGATGCGCCTTCGTCTGGACCACGCATGGGAGTACCTGCGCCGAACCTGCTGGTATCATATGGATTTCGTCCACCTCCAAGGACAACGGCAGCCAGTTCCGTGTGTTTCGGAGCCGGGATGGTTTTTTTGGTTCGGTTATTGCATTTTCATGGGAAATACGTCGGCTTCGTTGCTTGACTGCTTCGATGGTGCAGAGACATCCGCGCGGCCGACGCCATCCGTACATTGCTGCCGTTGGTTGTGTCCTCACTGCGAAGGACAGAGGTGGTTTGCCCAATGTTTCGTCACTTCCTCTCCCCGTTTCTGACAAGTCTGCTCCTCCTCGCATCAGCATCCTCGATGCTTCTGGCGGCGACCATCACCTCCAGGACATCCGGTGGCAACTGGGGGAGCGGTTCGACATGGGTCGGAGGATCCGTCCCCGGCCATGGAGATGATGTGGTCATCAATGGCACCGTCACCGTCAATGTCAACACCGCGCGTCTGGCAAGTCTGACCATCAATTCCGGTCGCACTCTCCAGAACAGTGGTTCCGACCGCACCATCTACCTGTCCGGCGACTGGACGAACAGCGGCACGTTCACTCCCGGCACCGACATCACCGTGGCTTTTCGTGGATCTGGAGCGATGGATTGCAGTGGTGCCACCAGTTTCTGGCGCCTTCGGCTGATGAATACGGTGACGGTTTCCCTGCAGTCGGGCATCACTGTCACGGACAGCCTGAATGTCATGTCCGGCAGCCGCCTGAGTGGTGGATCGAGCACCATCACGCTGTCATTTGCATCCTCTCTGTTTGACCTGTCCGGGACATTCGTCGCCGGAACATCCACCGTACGATACACCGGCAATGGCGCAGTGACAGTGGAACCAGCCACATACTACAATCTGGAGATCGCCGGAGGCAACACCAAGACGCTCGGTGGCAACACCAGCGTGGGTGGGGCGCTGACGTTGACGGCTGGAACGCTGGCCATTTCGACACGCACACTGACCCTCAACGGTGACATCCACTACAATGGCGGGTCGCTTTCAGGATTGACCACGTCCAACATCACCTTCGGAGGTGTGTCGGCACCAGCCACCACGCTGACCATCTCCACCCTGGGCACGCTGACCATGCAGCGTGACGCCGGCATCTCCCTCGGTTCCGATCTCACGATTGCCACGAGCCTCACCTTGTCCGCGGGCAGTGTCCGGCTGGGATCGTACGATCTCTCGTTCGCGGCGACGTCAACGGTGGATGGGACGCCCGGTGGCGAGGCGATGATCGTGACAAACGGAACGGGCGAGGCGCGGAGGCTGTTCACCGCCGCCGGTTCCTTCACGCTTCCGATCGGGACGGAGACAACCGGCAACGAGTACACGCCGATCACCCTCAACTTTCTGTCCGGGTGGTTCATGGGTGGAGCCTACGCCGGTGTGCGAAGCATCGCCTCGAAGCATCCATCCAACAGCGACGCCACGGATTACCTCGAGCGGTACTGGTCCATCACGCAATACAACATGATGTTCTATTCCGTGGAGTTGACCGGGACCTACGTTGATGCGGACATCATCGGCAATGAGGTCGGCATTGCGTCAGCACTGTATGCGGGGAGCGCATGGACCAATGGTGCTCCTGTCGACGAGGCCATGAACACAGTGTCGATGACCGTTGGCACGGTGGGGGCGCTCACCGGAAGGACCAGCGACAATCCCCTCTGCATTTCTGTGACCGATGGAAACTGGAGCGCCGGATCCACGTGGCAGAAACACCGCGCCCCGCGTTCCTCTGACAGCGTGATCGTGCGGCACGTGGTTTCGCTCGACACCTCGTCCATTGTACGTGGTCTGCTCATCGACGGGGGGACCATCGTCCATGACAGCCATCAACGCACACTTGCCATCGAAGGTGGGCTGGAGTCCGTTGGTGGGACCCTGACTGCCGGGAGCTTCATCACGGTGGACATGGCCGGCCGAGAGGGCAGCGTCGCACCGCGGGACACGGTCTACGGCATCACCGGATCGCCGATGGAGTTCCACAACCTGATTCTCTCCGACACGACGGACTTTCAGACCTCGATCACCGTCAACGGTCAACTGACCGTGGGCAGCGGGATGATCCTCTGGCCCGGAAGCACCACAATCATCTTGAACGGCACCGGAGCGACGCCGATGCTCGTGAACGGGACATTCAGATACGAGACATCCACGGTGATCTATGCAGCAGGCGCCACGCAGACCATCGCTCCGTTGGAGTACTACAACCTCGAGACGCAGGGCGCGGGGACAAAGACCCTGTCAGGGCGGACCACCATCCGAGGTGTTGTGACCGTGGGACCGGGCTCCGTCCTGTCCGGTGGCTCAGCCACCCTTGTGCTTGCCGGCACGGTGAGTGCGACACCCATGACCGTCGCCGGTTCCTTCGATGGTGGCACATCCACGGTGCGCTATGTGGCCGACATCAACCAAAACGTGGTGCCGGTGGACTACCACAATCTGTATCTTGGCCGGCCCGATGGCGGCACCACCACGCGCGAGCGCTATGCAGCGGGGTCTTTCTCGGTCTACGGCAGCGTGACCACCGACACCAACGCAACCTTCACCGTGTATCAGCACATGGTCAGCGTTCAGCGGGATGTGCGGCCAACGTCGATCGGGAGCTCATCGAGCACACGTGCCGGGAAGAACGTGTGGCGCCGGGGTGCGACACTGCGCTTCTTCGGGACGGGGACCTCGGTGTTCCTGCAGAACGCCGCCTCCCCGGGAGAGACCGATGCGCATCATTTTCTCCTGGAGAAGGACACGCCGTTTGACACCGTCGATGTCAGCGTCCCCGGGACGAGCGGCGTGGTGTTCGGTGTGCGCGACTCCGGCGATGTGACCATCACGCGGGGAGTGCTGGACATGCAGGGCAATTTCATGACGCCTTACCCCGTCGGCACATCGCTGGGCACGTTCACGCTTGGTGCGGAGGGGACACTCCGCTGCGGCGGGTACAACAATTTCCCGCTCAACGCCCTGTCCGGTGGCAATCCCACGCTGTATTTCGCCAGTTATAATCTGCAGACCGGCAGCAATGTGGAGTACTACATGGCTGGTGCGCAGGTGGTGCGCTCAAACGCCTCGTCCGGGAGCGCCCTGCAGTACTCGAATCTCCGTCTCATGGGGAGTGGAAAGAAATCCATGCAGCGCAACACGTCGACCATCAACATGATCGTCAACGACACGCTCACCCTGCAAAGTGGCTGCACCTTCGGTCGCATGAACGACAGGACCTCCCTTCGCTTTGCCGGCACCGGTGTGTTGCAGTACAAGCACAACGACACCCCGGCGCTGCAGTCCCTGCAGATCGTCTCGGACTCGGAGTATGTGACCGGCACCTATGCGCCGCAGAATCTGTCCATCTACAACAAGAAGGACGTCAAGCTTCGCATTGCCACATCGCCATCCGGCGGCGATTACAGCAAGACGCTCACCGGGATGCTGCAGTTCATCCAGGGAAAGCTCATCCTGGGGCGGAACAACCTCACGATGGCATCTGGCAGCTATCCCATTGACGGGGCCGACTCCGCGCGCTTTGTGGTGTGTGACACGTCGAACACTGTCAGCACGAACAATCCGGGGTGGCTGTCGCTCGCCTGCGTCAACACGGCGGATTTCACCACCTTCCCCATCGGGACGATCTACAGCAACTCGGGCTCGACTTGGGGGGTGGATACGAGCTACAACCCCATCTTCATCAGGACACTGCAAAACGGTACCACATTGAAGGCGCGCGTCTCGCGTTTCATCACACGGCCCCTGACGAACCC
>CAYUYM010000008.1:0-55497 GCA_964449305.1 uncultured Chromatiales bacterium
AACTTGCATGCTTACCGATGGGTGGCGACTGCGCGAGCCATTCCGTCATTCCCGCGGATGCGGGAATCCACGCCATGGCTCCGAAGGACGGACATGGATGCCCGCCTGCGCGGGCATGACAGCGGAGGGGCAGCGGGGCGAGGGACCGGCGACTGCGCCAGTCCTTCCGTCATTCCCGCACTTCGACAGGCTCAGTGCAGGCGTGGAAATCCACGCGCGAGTCCTTCCGAAGCCAACCCTGATAACCCTGAAAACGCTGATAACCCTGAAAACCCTTCAACTCTTGAACTCTTCAACGCAAACCCACCATGTTCCATTCACCCCCGGTCCATCCTTCGACAGGAATTCGTACCTTTCGGCATGCATGAACTCTCCATCGCCCGGAACATCATCGACATCCTGCAGCAGGAACAGGTGCGGCATGGCTTTGCTGCCGTGCGCCAGATCCACCTGGCATTGGGACCACTGTCCAACGTCGTTCCCGAATCGCTGCTCTTCTGCTTCGATGCCATCAAGGACGGGACGCTCGCAGCAGAAGCGGTGATGGACATCCGTTCAACCCCCATGACCGCCGAGTGCCGCTCCTGTCTGTCGCGGGAGGAGTTTCATTCCATTGACACCATCTGCTCCACCTGCGGCAGTCACGACATGGAGGTCCTCTCCGGAGCAGATCTTTCCATCGTGAGCATCGATGTGGACGAGCCGCCGGTGGTTGATGAAACAGCTCCCCAGCCAACCGGACACCCTGGAATGTGATGCACCGATGATACGGCCATGTGTGGAAGATTCACCATAACGAAAGACCTGAAGCTCGTCGAGGGCTTCTTCGATGCGTTGATGGACAGCGATGTCTGCAACTCGATCAATGCCTCGCCGACGCAATCGCTGCCGGTGATCCTCGATGTCGAACCGAAGCGCATCCAGCTGGTGCGCTGGGGGCTGGTGCCGTCGTGGGCGAAGGACGCCGCCATCGGCAGCAGGATGATCAACGCGCGCGCGGAGACGATCACAGAGAAGCCGTCCTTCCGCGGACTCATCCGGCGTCGGCGGTGCCTGGTGGTGGCCGACGGGTTCTACGAATGGAAGACTGAGGCGGGTGGGAAGCAACCCCACCGGATCCTTCTGAAAAGCGGTGAACCTTTTGGCATGGCCGGACTGTGGGATGAATGGCGGAATCCCGAGGGGCGCTTGCTGCGCACGTTCACCATCATCACCACGGAGGCGAATGCGTTCATGAAGCCGATCCATCATCGCATGCCGGTGATCCTGCCGCACGGCGAGGAGGGGCGGTGGCTGGACCCGAAAGCACCAGTGGATGCGGTGCTCTCAATGCTGCGGCCGTGCGACTCGGATCTGCTGGTGGCGGAGACGGTGCCGCGCGTGGGACGCTGACCACTGCCGTCACACGTGAGCCGGCCCGCACGTGGTTGCACGGCTGGAAACACAGGAGAAACAGCATGAACTGCCAGGGCACAATGGACAGGCGCCTGTTGTGCAGATCCTTGAGTCTGAAGAGTGTGATACCCGCAACTGTGCAGATCTTCAATCGTGGTTCCACATGCTTCACCCCACCGCCTCAAGCGTGAAGCGGAACACGGAGCCGACCCCCACCTCCGACTCCACCCAGATGCGCTGGCCGTGCAACGCCACCATGTCCTTGCACAGCACCAGCCCGAGGCCCGAACCCTTCTCATCGTTCGTGCCCTTCGTGCTCTTCGTCTTGTCGATGTGAAACAACGTCGCGAGGACCTCGGGATCCATGCCGACCCCCGTGTCCGAGATCGACACCTGCACCAGCCCCCCCATCCGGGTGGCGGCGATCGTGATGGCACCACCATTCCTGGTGAACTTGATTCCGTTCGATGCGATGTTGCGCACGATGGTCGCGATCATGTTGCGATCCGCCCTCACGCAGATGCTTTCATCGATCAGGCAGGAGACGGAGATGTCCTTCTGCGCCGCGGTCTGCCGCAGCAGGTCAATCGTCGGTGTCAGCTCCATGCTCAGGTGCAGGTTCTCCATCTGGACCTGCGTCCGCCCTGACTGCAGGCGCGACCACTTCAGCAGGTTGTCCAGCAGTTGGTAGGTCTGCACCGACAGCTCGCTGATGCACTGGATCATTTCCAACCGCTCGTCGTCGGACATCGAGGAATTGCCCATCGCCAACAGCTCTGAGTATCCCATCAACCCCTGAAAGGGTGCACGCAGGTCGTGGGCGATGATTGAGAAGAACTTGTCCTTCGTTGCATTCATCTGCAGAAGTTCCTCGTTCAGCTTCTGCGTCATCAGCTCCATCATCTTGCGGTAGGAGATGTTGCGCAGTGACACGAGGTGGTGCGGCCGCGATTCCCAGGTGATGCCCACCACCCGCTGTTCCGCGATCACGGGTTCATGATCACCGCGCGGGATCGTAATCTCGAGGGCGTCTTCGGTGTTGACCTCGAAGCCGTATCGTGTCCCGACGAGCGCGTGCTCGTCCCGCCGCAGCAGGAACTCGCCTGCGGGGTTGACGTATTGGATGATGCCGGCCATGTCGAGCACGAGGATCCCATCGGCGTTCTTCTCGATGATGGTCTTGAACCGGTCCTCACTTTCCGCCAGGATGATCTCGGCCTTCTTTCGCTCAATCGAATAATGCAGGGATCGCACCAGAAGATCCCGGCTGACAAACCCCTTCACGAGAAAGTCCTGCGCCCCCATGCGTATCGCATCGATGCCGAGCTGCTTCTCCTCGTTCGAGGTGAGGATGATGATCGGCAGCTTCTTGAATCGCGACCGCATGGACCCAAGCGTGTCAAGTCCATTGCTGTCCGGAAGCCCGAGGTCGAGGAGCACGACGTCGAGCACGGCGGTCTCCGCGTGTTCCATCGCTTCTCCGAGCGTCTGCACATGGTGCAACTGGTACTCGTCGTCGTCCTTGTCATCCTTCAGGAGGGCCGTGATCAAGCGCGCGGCAATGGGGCTGTCCTCCACAAGGAGGATTCGCAAACAGAGCGTCACGTCATCCACGTTTCATGTTCCTTGCATTCGTGATGTGATGGCCTTCAACAAATCGATCATCTCTTCGGGTGTCATCATGGCATGCGCTGCACCCAGCTCCACGGCCGCACGAGGCATGCCATACACCACACAGGTCTCCTCGCGCTGGGCGACGGTGAAGCCCCCCGCTTCGCGTATCCGTTTCATCCCCTCCGCTCCATCGCGCCCCATCCCGGTGAGGAGGATGGCGATGGCATCACCGCCCATGCTGTCCGCCACCGAGGTGAACGTGGCATCGACCGCCGGACGATGCCCGGCCAGTGGCTTGTCCTGCGACACCATGAACCTTCCCTGGCCATCCAGACGGAGGTGTGTCTGCTCCTGGGGGAAATGGATGTGCCCCGCCAACGGCGCCTCACCATGCCGCGCAAGACCGACCGTCAGGGTACAGCGCTCGTTGAGACGCTCGACGAGACTCCCGATGAATCCGTCGGCGATGTGCTGGACGCACACGAGCGGGATCGGGTAGGCGGCCGGCAGCGCGGGCAGGATGCGGAACAGGATCTCCGGGCCACCCGTCGACGCGCCGATCACGATGAGCCGTGGCGAGGTCACATGACAGGCGACATGGCCGGTGAACGGATGTGCCTGGGCGGGGGGGGCGCATTTCAGGCGGTGTCGGAACACCTGGACTCCGGCGATGAGACGGATCCTGCGGATCAGATCCGCGGATATTGTCCGATATGCATCCTCGCTTCCAATCGCCGGCTTGGGGAAGACATCGACAGCTCCGGCATCAAGCAGTTTCCGGATCAACTCGGAATTGACCATGCTGCGAACCGAAGCGCTCACGATGAGAATGGGCCGCGGGTACTGGTCCATGATCTGTCGGGTCAGCTCATACCCGTCCATGCCGGGCATGTCGACATCCACGCAGACGACATCCGGATTCACCGCCTTGACGAGATCGAGCCCCTGCCCGCCGTTTGTGGCCGTGCCGGCGATCCTGATCTCCCCGGTCTGCGTGATCATCCTCCGCAGTATCTCGAGCACGAGCGGCGAGTCGTCCACAAGCACGACACTGATGGGCTGCCTTTCGCTGGGTGTTGATGCTGCATTCATGGGTGGTCCTTTGGTGCGGGCGTGCTACAGCAACCGTTGAATGGTGTCGATGAGTCCCTTCTGATCGAAGGCCGCCTTCGTGATGTAGGCGTCGGCTCCGGCCTCGAGACCGCGTCGCCTGTCCGCATCGGTCGCCAGTGACGTGACGAGCACGATGGGCAGGTCCCGGTACTTCGGATCCTTTCTGATGACGGTGGTGAGCTCGAGCCCGTCCATGTTGGGCATCTGCACATCGGAGATCACCACGTGGATCTCGTGCCTCTGCAGCTTCTGCAGGCCGTCGAGACCGTCGACAGCGACGATGACCTCGAACCCCGCGCTCTCGAGAATGCGCTTCTCCTGTGTCCGCGTCGTGATGGAATCCTCCACAAGGAGGATGGTCCGCTTCCGAGGCTCCGCATCGTCCCCGGCAGCCGCAGGAGTGGCGGCGGATGTCTGGCGCATCGTGGCGAGGAAGTCGGCGGGGTTCAGGATCATGCACACCTCGCCCGAGGCGAGGATGGTGGAACTCGCAACGTTCCGCACCTCTCCCAGGATTGGCCCGAACGGCTTCATCACCACCTCCTGCTCGTCCACGGCTTCATCCACGATCACTCCGAGATGCTGCCCTTCGATGGCGACAACGATGCAATGCCGTTGATGGGCGGTTGATCCACCGCCCGTCCGCAGGGCCGTCGGATGCGGGTCGGGCTCCGGCATGTCGAGCAGCGCCCAGAGAGGGACGACGGATACGGGTTCGTCATTGTGTACCACGGTCTCCCGACCATCCATCAGGAAGATGTCGTTGTTGGTGATGAGAAAGGTGCGATGAATCGTGTCGATGGGCAGGGCAAAGAGCTGACTCCCTGATCGGGCGATCATCACATGAAGTGTTGCGAGCGTGATGGGGAGGGTGATGCGGATGCGGCAGCCCCTGCCGGGTGCCGAATCGATGGAGATGCGTCCCTTGAGCTTTTCGATGCCGACCTGCACAACGTTCATCCCCACACCCCGCCCGGAGATGTCGGTGATCACCTCTGCCGTCGAAAAGCCTGGCGCAAAGATCATCGCGTGGATGTCGTCGAGCGTTCCTGCATCCAGCTCTGCGTCGGTGGCCAGGCCCCGCTCCAGCGCGGTGCGGCGGATCCTGTCCACATCCAGACCCCGGCCATCATCCTCGACCTCGATGATGATGGAGTCTGATGCCTGGGATGCGCGTATCGTCACCGTTCCACGCGGGGGCTTGCCCGCGGCCTGCCGGTCGCGGGGCATCTCGATGCCGTGATCCACGGAGTTGCGGATGATGTGCATCAGCGGATCCTTCATCTCCTCGATGATCTTCTTGTCCGCCGTGGTCGTTCCGCCCTCGATCACCAGCACCACCTCCTTCCCCTGTGCCGTGGCGAGCTCGCGCACCATGCGCGGATACAGGCCAAAGATGGTGGAGAGCGGGAGCATGCGCAGCTTCCGCGCCACGTCCGCCAGCTCCTGGGCCACGTAGTCGATGCGGGCGCGGTCCTCGGAGAAGGCGCCGCGGAACCGGTCCAGCAGCATGGACAGGTGCTCGATCCGTTCGAGCTGCGCGTCGTCGACGCCCGGGGCCGACCCTGCGCCCTGCCCAAGCGTCGAGACACGGGCCAGCTCATCGATGCCTGCGGCGATGTCCTCGAGGCTGGTAAGATGGCGTGTGGAATGCCCGCGGACGACGGTGAGTTCGCCGGCGAGCGACATCAGCACATCGAGCTTCTGCGGTGGCACCCTGATGGTGTCAATCGAAAAGCGCCTGTCATGCTCCCGACGCACCCTGGCGGCGGTCTCGTCATCAGGCCGCGCCGTGGCGTCACGCGGACTGTCGGCCCGGGACTCGGCGGCAGTCTCCGCGGCCGCGGGAGCGGGCGGCACCGGAATCCCCGGAACAGCCGTCGGTGCGGCCGTCGCCGCGAGGAGTGGCGCGAAGATGGCGTCGATGCGTCGCGTCATGCTGTCGAAATCGAACGCCGCCGGGTTTCCCGACACGGCCTCATCGACGAGGGCGCGCATCGCCACGAGCGCCTCGTACATCACCGTGAAGGCGTCGTCGGTCAGCGTCGTCCGATCCCGCTGCATGCGACCGAAGACGTCCTCGAAGAGATGGGCCAGCCGCACCAGCGTCTCCAGACCGAGCATGCGGGCACCACCCTTCATGCTGTGCGCCTCGCGCGACACGAGCAGGAAGGAGTCGAAGTCGTCGTGCCGCTGTTCGATACGCAGGAGGGCATCGTCCATGCGCTGGAGATGTTCCTCGAACTCCGTCTTGAAGAGCATGCGAAGTTCAAAATCGTCGATCATGGGTGGACTCGTTGGGTGGTCGATGCATGGGCGGGATGACTCGGCGTGTGGCGTGTGGTGGCAGCCGGTGGCCCACACCGGGCTCCGTCGTCACACGAGCGCAGTGAGCGACTTCGCGGTCTCGTTGAGGTTCTGCACGCCCGCCTTGGTCTGTGTCAGGCCGGCCGCCGTCTCCTTGACACCGTCGTTGATGGCGTTCATGGCCTCCACCACCTGCTTCACCGCGGCAAGCTGCTGGCGGACGGTCATGACGATCTGCTGGGAGGCTTCATAGCTGTTCTGTGTGATCGACGCGATCTCGCTGAAGGCACTGGCGGTCTGCCGCGAGATGATGATGTTCCGTTCCGCGTTCTTCGTCCCCTCCTCGGTGACCATGACCGTCGCGTTCGTGGATTTCTGGATGTCGCTCACAAGCCCGTTGATGCGCTCGGCGCTCTTCTTGCTCTGATCGGCCAGCTTGCGGATCTCCGTTGCCACCACGGAGAACCCCCTGCCATGCTCGCCCGCACGTGCGGCCTCGACTGCCGCATTGAGCGCGAGCATGTTCGTCTGGTTCGCGAGATCGGTGACGATGCCGGTGATCGCGCCGATCTGCGAGATCTGCTCGCTCAGCCGGAGGATCTGCTCCGCAATGGATCCGACCTTGTCCTTGAGGTCGGCCATGGCGTCCATGCTTTCGCGCACCGTTCGTGCACCGTTCCCCGTCAGCTCCAGGGCCTTCTCCGCCGACACGATGGTGCCGCTGATCTGCTCGGCGGAGCGGGCAAAGGCGACATCGAACTCGTTCATGGTCGCCGTGGTTTCATTCACCGACACGGCCTGCTGCGATGAGATCCGCTCGTGTTGGGAGATGGTTGCCGCGATCTCCGACGAGGTGCTCACAATGGTGCCGACCGCATCCTTCACCGTCACGATGATGCTGCGTCTGAACCGCCAGGAGATGAGGATGCCTCCAAGAAGCGCCACGGATACAAGCACGCCGATGATGATCCTGCCCATCGCGTAAATGTCGAAGGCATGTTGCAGTTCGCTTCCGGCCGTGGTGTTGATGTATTCCGACAGGGTGTCCATGGCAACGAAGATCGCCTTCCGCTTGTCGTCGCTGAGTTCAATCGCATTGGCAGCGGCCTTGTCGGTGCGGCTGGTGGTGACAACAAGCTCGGTTTCCTGGCGGAAACTGTCGCAGGTCCGGCGCAGTTCCTTCACCATGTGTCGCCCTTCAGCGGCGATGTCGGCGCGCTCAATGGTGGAGAGGTCGGACTCGATCGATGCCAGATAGTTGCGAATGCCGACCTCGAGCTGTGCCATCTCCGCCGCATCCTGGCTTCGGACATGGGCCTGCTTCAGTTGCCGCATCGAGCGTATGTCGTTCGTGATGTCGAGCAGCTTCGTGAGCACGTCGAAATGCCCTGATTTCAGGGTCTCGATGGTCTCGAACAGGGTCCTGAAGCTGTAGATCGATGTCACACCGATGATGAGTGACAGAAGCAGGATCAGGCTGAAGCCCACGGAGAGCCTCCTGCCAATCCGCATGTGAGCAAACCGTGTTTTCATTGGAGGGCGCTCCTCTGTGTGGAAGGAAATCGATGGTGGTGATGCGTCATGTGGGCCGTGACAGGATTGCCTGGAGATCCAGGATGCTGATCATCCGGTCCATGTAGCGCGCTGAGCCCCGGACAAACTCGTCGCTGAAGATCCTCACCGCCGCCGGGACGGGGGCGACGTCCGAAGGAGCGAGGTGGATCACGTCCAGCACCTCGTCCACCATGATGCCGACGGTTGTGGAATCCATGGTGATGATGGCGGCCTTCGGCGCCGCAGCCATGGGGCGCGGGGGCATGTGCAGCATCGGCCGAATGTCGAGGATGGTGAGGATCGCCCCCCGGTGGTTGATCTGCCCAACAATGCCGTCCCTGCTGCATGGGACGGGTGTGATGGAGACGAGATCCGTGAATCCATGGACGCTGGCAAGCGCGATGCCGAACAACTCGCCATTGAGGACGGCGACAGCCACTGCCTGCCGTTCCACCAGGCCTTCGTCGTGTGTGGCCACGGCAAGCGCGAAGGCGCGCTCACGAAAGATCGCCCGCTCCTCCTCCGACGCGTCGCTGCAGAAGTACCGGCTCTGCGTCATTGTCTGCTCCTCCTCAACCGCAGCCTGCCCGCCGCCCTCGATCGGAGGCCCCGGCTCGGCGGTCAGCGCGGTGTGATCCAGCACGGCGACCTGGCAGCCACCGATGTTGGTGATGCCGGCCAGCAGACGCGTGGATGCCGGGATGTCCTCCAGCAGTTCTCCCGCAATGTCGACGATGTCGTCAGCTGGGATGGTCTCGATATCGAAGACGTCCTGGGCGATGATGCCAACACGCCGCTGCCGGAGTGTGAGGACAATGACATGGTCGGTGATCGCGTACCGCAGGCGTGGGAGGCCGAACAGCAGGTTGAGATCGATCACCGGCACATGGACGCCGTGGAGGTTGAACACACCGACGTACTGCCGTGGCATCTCGGGAAACGGCGCGAGCTCGGGGAGCGCGAGAATGGTGTCGACGACGGAGGCGTCCACCGCGAGGCGGGATCCGTTCCACAGCATGGTGACATGGGCATGATGCAGCATCATGGTCATCCACCTCCCGTGGTCGCTGGTGCGGCGAGCTCCGCCATGGCACGCCGGACATCGTCGATCAGCTCACACACGGTGATGCCGTCGTACGGGGAGGCCGGTGAGTCCGGGGGGAGCTGCTGCAAATCGTGGAGAGCGTTCTTCCAGAGGGAGGATGCCCGGGCGTGGTTGTTCTGATGGAGATGAAGCGCGGCAAGCTCCAGCGACGCTGCAAAGAAGTCCGGCCGGATATACAGCGCCCTTCTGTAGGCGAGCATGGCTTCATCGATCTGACCGTGATCATTGGCAAGCTGGGCAAGAAGGTAATGCGGATACGGATCGAACGGCTTCAGTGTCGCCGCCCGATGGCAGCGTTCCTCGGCACGCTCCCGGTGGCCGAGGTCGGCTAGGCGGCGGGCACAGAGGATGAGGGCGTCGTAGTCGGGAGGCTCCCTGTCGGCACGAGCCTCCAACGCATTGAGTGGCAGCGACTCCAGGGGCGCGTCAGCAGGCTCCGCATCGGTGTGCGCTGCGTCGACCGGTGGCATGGGCCCGTCATTTCGAGGCGGGGCGGGGCGACGGTGCGGCATCGTGTCGAATTCGTTGGGAGCCGACCAGGGCCCCGCTGCCAGCGCCTGGATGGGATCGCGGAGGGCGACCTGGCCCGCCACCGTCTGAGGATCGCGTGTCGGCACGGCAGGGAAACCATGCAGGGGGACGTGCGCTCGATGCACGGCCTTCTGGTACACGATGGCGTTCTCCAGCAGGATCGAACGGAAATCATGCTCGATCGAATGGACGATCTCCGCATGCCCGAAAAGTGCATACCCGCCATCCTTCAGTGCATGCCGGATGCCGGACACCACGTGCTGAATCGCTTCCGTGCTGAAGTAGATGAAGACATTCCGGCAGACGATCAGATCCATCCCTGAGAGATCCAGGGATTTGCCGGCCCGATGGATGTCGAGCAGATTCAGGTGTCGGAACTCCACCATCGAACGGATGGTGTCCCGTAGCGCCTGCCCACCACCCTTCGGCGAGAAGTACATGGAGCGAAATGCCGGATCGACCATCCTGAAGGACCACTGCGGGTAGACGGCCTCCCGCGCCTTCGCAAGTGCCGCCGTGCTGACGTCGGTGGCGAGGATGCGGATGGTCCAGTCACGGTGCTCCGGCAGCAGCTCGTTGACAAGAATCGCGAGGGAATACGGCTCCTCCCCGGTTGAACACCCGGCGCTCCAGATGCGAAGCGTGCGCGTGTCCCGATTGTTCCGGATCAACCCGGGCAGCACGGTGGATCGCAGCGCGGCCATCTGTCCATGGTCGCGGAAGAAGTACGTCTCCCCATTGACAAGGGTGTCCGCCAGTGTGGTCCACTCATCGACGCCTGCCTTTCCCTCATGCTCCAGCATCGCCAGATAGCCCTCCAACGATCCGATGCCGAGGGCCCGGACACGGGCGCGGACAACGTCGGCGAGCCGGACATCGTCCCGCCCAAGGTCCTTCAAACCCAGGCGTGATACGATGGCCGCCTTGAGCGATTCGAGCAGATGCGGATGGAGGAAGTCTGGCATGATGAACTGTGTGGAGGGATGAACCGGTATGCGTGACGTCATCCGCCGACGGTGGAATCCGACCCGGGAATGGTGCGGGGATCCCGCGTCGGGTGGGGATGCGATAAGATAGAACAACCCATGTGGAAATTCAATGTGCGGTGCGTGGATGCGAGCCTGTGTGTCGTGCGTCTTCGATGCCCTCTGAATCGCATCCTGTTTTTCGCTATGTTTGATGCGCCATGAACAGCCATCGAAGCATATCGAATGATTGAGACCGCCATCCATGCCGCCAGCGAGGCCGGCGCCATCCTTCGTTCCTCGCTCGGGTCCATCACGCACATCGAGTACAAGGACGACAACCCGGTCAATCTCGTCACTGAGGCCGACAAGGCTGCCGAGGCCTGCATCATCGGCATCATCCGGAAACGCCACCCCGATCACGCCATCCTGGGCGAGGAATCCGGGGCCCACAACACCGGCTCCGATCATCGCTGGATCATCGATCCGCTCGACGGCACCACAAACTTCGCCCACGGACTCCCCATCTTCAGCGTGTCCATCGCCCTGGAGGTGGCCGGCACCGTCATCTGTGGCGTCGTCTACGACCCGATGCGCGACGAGCTGTTCCACGCCGAGCTCGGCGGCGGCGCCTTCCTCAACGGCCATCCCATCCATGTGTCCCGCCAGTCCGACGTCCGCAAGGCCCTTCTCGTCACCGGCTTCCCCTACAATGTCGGAACGAACCCCGATCTCTGCTTCGAGCGCTTCATCGCCTTCCTCCGCCGCGTCCAGGCGGTGCGTCGGCTCGGTTCCGCAGCGCTCGATGCCGCCTACGTCGCCACCGGCCGCTTCGACGGCTTCTGGGAGGTCGCCCTCCAACCGTGGGACAAGGCGGCGGGGCAGCTCCTCATCACCGAGGCCGGCGGACGCATCAGCGACTTCGACGGCCGCCCGCACGACAACTACGTCCCCCAATTCCTCGGCAACAACGGCCTCATCCATGAACAGATGCTGGCCATTCTTGCCGAAGCCCATCACCTGATCATCGCACGTACCACCGCACCGGAGCATCCATGAGCATTCTCGTTGTCGGTTCCGTGGCGCTCGACCACATCGAAACCCCGTTCGGCATGCTCGAACAGGCTCTCGGCGGGTCCGCCACGTTCATCTCCGTCACCACCAGTTACTTTTCGAACGATGTGCGCCTCGTCGGCATTGTCGGCGGCGATTTCCCCCAGGCGCATGTCGACTATTTCGAATCGCGCGGCATCCATCTCGACGGCCTCATCCGTGAGTCCGAAGGCAGGACCTTCAGCTGGGGTGGCCGCTACCACGCCGACATGAACAACCGCGACACGCTCTACACCGAACTGGGCGTGTTTGAACATTTCGATCCCGTCATCCCCGACCAGTGGAAATCCTCGGAATACGTCCTCCTTGGCAACATCCATCCCGCACTTCAGATGAAGGTGCTCGACCAGATCACCGAGCCCACACTCGTCGTGTGCGACACGATGAACCTCTGGATCAGCATCAGCCTGCAGGAGCTCATCGCCACCATCGCCCGCGTCGATGTCCTCATCCTCAACGATCAGGAGGCGAGGCAGCTCACCACCCTGGACAACATCTTCAGCGCCGGAAGGCAGCTTCTCACGATGGGGCCGAAGATCGTGGTCATCAAGAAGGGCGAGCATGGCGCCGTGCTCATGACACCCGGGCACATCTTCTCCGCACCCGCCTATCCGCTCGAGAAGATCCTCGATCCCACGGGTGCAGGCGACACCTTCGCCGGCGGCTTCATCGGCTGGCTTGCCAAGACGGGCGACACCGACATCGCCAATCTCAAGCGCGCGGTGATCTACGGCACCACCATGGCGTCCTTCGCCGTGGAGCGCTTCAGCATCGACGGCATCCGCGACCTCTCGGCCGAGCAGATCATCGGCCGCTACCAGGCCCTGTTCGACATGACCACCTTCCCACTCTGATCCCCGATGTTCCTCTCTCCAGCCGTGCGCCTTGTCGATGGCGCGGTGACGTTCATCGATCAGACGCGCCTGCCGCAGACGGAGCATCATGAGACCACACGCGATCACCGTCGCATCATCCGTGCGATCCAGGCGCTTGAGATCCGCGGCGCGCCGCTGATCGGCATCGCCGGCGCCTGCGCGGTCGCCCTCGCGGCGCAGGAATTCGCGTCCCTCCCACGGGAGGACTTCGATGCCGCGATGCGCGATGCCTGCCATGCCATCGCCACGGCGCGTCCCACCGCAGTCAACCTTGCCTGGGCGGTGGACCGCATGCGCCGCGTGCTGGCAGACGCCGGGCAGGCGTCCGCCCCCGCCGCACTCGCGGCCGCTGCGGAGGAACTCCATCGCGACGACGCCGCCCGCTGCGATGCCATCGGCCGCCACGGCGCTGCCCTGCTGCCGCCGGGCGCCGTGGTCATCACGCACTGCAACACCGGCTTCCTCGCCACCGGCGGCCAGGGGACGGCTCTCGGCATCATCGCCGAGGCGCATCGCCAGGGGCGCATCAAGCGTGTCCATGCCGCGGAGACCCGCCCGCTGCTCCAGGGCGCGCGCCTCACCATGTGGGAGCTGCAACGCCTCGGCATCCCGTGCACGCTGATGTCGGACTCCATGGCCGCGATGCTCATGCGCGCGCAGCACATCGATGCCGTCATCACCGGCGCCGATCGCATCGCCGCCAACGGGGATGCCGCGAACAAGATCGGAACCTACAGCCTCGCCGTTGCTGCGCATCACCACGGAATCCCGTTCCTCGTCGCCGCCCCCGAATCCACCGTCGATCCCTCCATGCCCGATGGCGACGCCATCCCCATCGAGCACCGCCCTGCCGACGAGCTCACCTCCATCGCCGGACACCCGATCGCCCCTCCGGGTTCCGACACCTTCACCCCCGCCTTCGACGTCACCCCCGCGACGCTCATCACCGCCATCATCACCGAGCGTGGTGTGTTTCGCATCGGACCGGGCGAGAAGTGGAAGGCTGAACGTTGAACATGGTTGCGTGTTCACTCCCCAGTCTCATTCGTGATTCGTCATTCTCCCCCTGCCCATGATTCTCTCCTCCGACGCCATCATTCTTCGCTCGATGCGCTATGGTGACACATCGAAGATCGTCACCGCGTTCACGCGCGGGCACGGCAGGGTGTCGTTCATCGCAAAGGGTGCGAGGAGCAGGCAGAACCGTTTCGGCTCCTCGCTGGAACCGCTGACGCATGCGCAGCTCGTGTTCTATCACAAGCAGGGGCGCGACCTCCAGCTCCTTTCGCAGGCCGACACCATCACGAGCTTTCGACACATCGGCGACGATCATCACCGTCTCGCATCGGGCTTCACGATGATCGAGCTCGTCCATGCAACGACGCACGATGAGGAGCGGCACGAGGAGGTCCTGGATCTGCTGCTCGCAGCGCTCGCGTGGATGAACTCCCCGGACACCGCCGACGACGAGGTGCTCCTGCATTTCATCCTGCGCTTCACCGCACTCCTGGGCTTCGGTGCGGATCTCCGGACCTGCTCCGCCTGCGGTGCAGCGCTTGATCCGCGGGATCCCACACTCACATCCTTCTCCCTCGATCCGCGCACGGGTGGCCACGTGTGCCGCGACTGTGCCGGCCCTCTTCCCGGCGTGCCGGCTGCCATCCTCGCCCACCTCCAGCGGCTCGACGATGCGGATCCCGCGACCGTCGTCCCGAGGCCGGATCTCTTCCACCCCGCCCTCGACCTGCTCCTCCAGCACCTTCGTCTCCACATCCCCGAGATGCGCAGGCTCAAATCCCTCGCCCTGCTGGGGGATTTTTCCTGACCTTGTCTTTCTTCCAGATCGCGGGATAAATTTGCAGCGCTTTGCAACCGTGGATTGGCATTTTTTGTTATGCCCCATGGAGAGAGTTTTGCACCACAGGAAACAGACACGACAGAACCAGGAGGTACAGGAATGACGAAACGATCAGCAGTCGCGGCAGTGGTCTTCATCAGCATCGGCATCGTGTTCGGCGCCGTGGTGGTGTCCGGATTCGGCGGCTCGATCCTTCATGCACTCTCAGGCACGCGGTTCATGACCGAACCGGCCTACGATCCACCGGAAGCGGTGGCCCGGCTCAACGAAACCTTCACCGAGGTGGCGCGGATCGTGACGCCGTCGGTGGTCTTCATCACGGTGAAGACCAAGGCGACATCCGGCCCGCAGAGCTTCTGGCCCTTTGGCGACATCCACCCCCGCCCCGACGACACCGAGGAACTGGAGCAGGGATCGGGATCCGGCATCATCATCACGTCGGACGGATACATCCTCACCAACCGCCATGTGGTCAACGGCGCCACGGACGATGGCATCACCGTCACGTTGAGCGACTCCCGTGAATTCCCGGCAACGCTCGTGGGCTCGGATGCCTACACGGACGTGGCGGTCATCCGCATCAACGCAAAGGACCTGACACCGGCAAGCATCGGCAACTCCGACAACGTGAAGGTGGGGCAGTGGGTGCTCGCCGTGGGAAACCCGCTCGGCCTCACGTCCACCGTGACCACGGGCATCGTCAGCGCCATCAGCCGCAACATCGGCATCTCGGAGAAACGTGATGGGTCGGGCATCGAGAACTTCATCCAGACCGATGCGGCCATCAACCCGGGCAACAGCGGTGGCGCGCTCGTCGATCTCCATGCCCAGGTGATCGGCATCAACACAGCCATCGCCTCCCGCACCGGCTCCTACATCGGCTACGGCTTCGCCGTGCCCATCAACCTCGCCCGCGTCATCGCCGACGCCATCATTCGTGACGGGAAGTTCGTCCGAGGCTACATCGGCGTCAACATCACCTCTCTTGATGCAAAGAGGGCCAAGGCGTTCGGCATCGACCGCTTCAAGGGTGTCATCGTCGAAAACGTCCAGGACGACGGTGCCGGCAAGGCCGCCGGCCTCGAGGCGGGCGACGTCATCACCGAGATCGACGGCCGCGAGGTGGGCTCGGCCAACGAGCTTCAGGCCCGCGTGGGCATGCACCATCCGGGTGACGTGATCAAGGTCACCTTCTGGCGCGCCGGGGAGTTCATGACGAAGACCGTCACACTCAAGGGCCGCGACAACGATGACGAGTCCAGCGCAACGGCGAAGAAGAACGACACGTCCGGCGACATGGACAACGCAAAAGGTCCCGTGAAGTTTGAGAAACCCGGCTTCACGGTGAAGCCGCTCGACGACGAAGCCCGCAAGCTCTTCAAGCGGAAGTCGGGCGTGCTTG
The DNA here is from genome assembly GCA_964449305.1 of uncultured Chromatiales bacterium. Taxonomy (GTDB): domain Bacteria; phylum Bacteroidota; class Ignavibacteria; order SZUA-365; family CAYQST01; genus CAYUYM01. The sequence goes on from CAYUYM010000008.1 coordinate 15,833, forward strand.
TCACCGACGTCAAGCAGCTTGGCCAGGCCTTCGACAACAACCTGCGTCCCAACGTCGTCATCTTCGAGGCGCGCAAGCAGCGGCAGACCATCGCCATCGACAAGGTGGCCGACATCACGAGTCTCATGAAAAGCCTGGGCGAGGGGGAATCTGTTCTCCTCCGTGTCATGGCTCCCGATGGTCGAACCTACTTCGTTCCCATTGAGGGGCCGGGCCAGTAGCCCTCCCTCACATGCGCAGGACATGCACAACCCCGGGCCACCCCCGGGGTTGTGTGTGAAGGCGCCTGTCGTGTGTCGCCCGCCCGCGTGTCCTGAGCGTCATGGTTGCCCGCCGGCTGCGTTGATGCGCCCGGGGCGCCACGGCCCCGCGGCCAGGGCGGCGAGCGCGATGCCCGCGACCACATCCAGCATCCAGTGCTGATGCACGAGCATGGTCGAGACGCTGATGCCCGCCGCGGCCAGGGTCACCAGCACCCGCTTCCACGCCGCCACCGAGAGCTTCCACGACAGGATGGCCACGATCCAGGGATTCGTCACATGGAGGCTGGGAAGCGCGTCGTACCGCGTATCCACCGAGTAGAGCACGTCCAGCACGGGCCGCAGAAATGTGTCCGCCCCGAGCGACAGGCCGTCGCGGGGGGGGCCCTGCACGGGGAAGGCGGCGAAGAACCAGAACGCGGCGAGGTTGGCGATGATGAAGATGGTGTAGGCCGGTGTGAGGAAGCGTGCGTCGCGAGAGAGCAAAAACAGCCCCAGCGGGCTGATGTAGCAGAGGAGATACACGGGATACATGGCCGGCATGTAGGGCACGACCGCATCCATGCATGTGGACGCCTCAAAGGCCGGCCCGCGCACCGCTCCGATCCATGCCGTCAGAAGATACACCCCCCCCCAGCATGCGTAGATGAGGAGCAGGAGGAGGAGGTATCGGCGGAGTGGAGTGGTCACGACGGAGTCCTTGTGGTGGGTGGCCGGCCACGGGACAGTAGGAAAATTCGCGGAAAGAAAAAACCCGGTCCACAGGGGACCGGGTTTCGATGCATGATGCCGTCAGGATCAGAGGCCGACAGACAGACCGAAAAAGACCTCACGACCGGCACCGGGTTGGTAGGCGTTGCCCCCCGGATCGGGTTCTGTGAAGGCCACCGTCTTGGTGTCGAGGATGTTGCGCACCGAGAGGGAGGCGTTGCAGCGCATCCCGGCGAGGCGCAGAACATGGCCGATGCGGGCATGCAGCATGGCATACCCGTCGGCCGCTTCGGCATCAACGTTGGCGCCGTCGATGTAGGAGGAACTCACCATTTCGAGACTCACACCCACCGTGAGATCACGCAGTGGCGTGAGCTGCGCATCCACGTAGAGCTGGTGCTCCGGGGAGTTGGGCAGCGTGTTGCCATCCACAATGAACTTGTGGATCGTGGTGTCGTCCATCATGATGCGGATGGGCGAGGCGTTCGTGTAGGCGAAATGAGACCATGTGTACGCCACCTTCAGCTCGAGGATGGTGAAGGGCGAGTAGTGCAGGGCGCACTCCACGCCGAGGCGTCTGCTTGATGCGGCATTCCGGTAGAAGGTTTCCTGGTTGCGCAGCGGATCGGTGATGCGATAGCGGTCGAAGTCGTTGTCGGTGGTCAGGAAGAAACCGGTGACGTCGTACCAAAGGCTGTTGCCCACGATGCCGCGCACCCCCGCCTCCACGTTGTCCGACGTGGCGGGCTTGAGGTCGGCGTTGAACCCACCGTAGTGCACGGGGTTCTGGGCCAGTTCCTCGGTGGCCGGCGGCAGGAAGCCCTGCCCCCAGCCCACGTGGACCGATGCCGCCGGATCGATGAGGTACACGGCGCCCACATGCGCCGACACGTGCGAGAAGTCAGCGTCGCCCGACAGATCCACCGACTGGCGGAGCCTGTCCTCGAGCTTGTTGGTGATGTTGTCGTAGCGCAGCGATGCGAGGATGGAGAGACGCGCGCCGATGTCGATGCGGTCCATCACATGAAGCCCGAGGCCGGACTGCGTGATGTCCTCGAGTGAGCGGATGATGGATCCCTCGGCGGCATGGTCGTTGTCGACGCGCCGCTCGGTGATGGACTGCCACTGTGCGTCGACGCCCGCAGTGACGGCATTGCGGACCGCGGCCCCTGGAGCGCCCTGACGCAGCGTCCATGTCAGCATGGCCCCGGGGTTCGTGATGAGCCGGTGGTTGAAGGTGTGGTTGTTCGCCTCCGTGAAAACCGTCCGCCGTGTGAAGGCACCGATGCGCAGATCCTGCATGGCGGTGACGGCCAAGGTGCCCGTGACACCGCCGGTCATGCGCGTGGTTGCGAGGTACTCATTGAAGGGCACGGCATCGGGGTTCGCCTGGAGGGGATCCTCGTTGTACTGTTGAAGGTTGATGCCCTCCGGGTTTTCATGGTAGGTGTCCGAGTACATCACGAGGGGGGTGATGGTGAGCGTGGATGCGGGTGTGATGGTGGCCTTCGCGAGGAGGGTGTTCCCGCTGAAGTGCGTGTGGACACGACAGCCGTCGCCCAGCGCCCGCGACACCGACAGCAGGTAGTTGACACCATCGGACTGCCCACCGACCGATGCGCTGCCGCGCCAGAAGTTGTGGGAGCCTATGATGGTGGAGGCCTCGCCGAAGAGCGGCACGACGGGCGATTGACGCGTGGTGATGCTGATGACGCCGCCCGAGGCGCCGCCGCCATACATGGCCGCGGCCGGACCACGCAGCACTTCGATGCGTTCCACGGCCGGGTGGTTCACATCAAAGAAGTCGGGCGCGAAGCCGGTGGGGTCGTTGAGCGGGATGCCGTCGAGGAGGATCATGATGCCGCGGATGCCACGCTCGGTGAGGATGCCCTGTCCGCGGATGGAGAGGTGGACACGGCTGCCGTTGGCCTGATTGTCCACCTTCACACCGGGCACAAGCTTGAGTGGTTCGTCGATGGCAAGGGCGCGGGGCATCTGGGAGATGATGTCGCGTCCCACAGCCGAGGCACTGAAGGGGAGTGTGAGAAGCGGCGTGGTGGTGAGGGGAACGCCGATGACGGTGGTCTCCGTCATGCGGTAGGAAATGGAGTCCGGAGCAGTCTGCGCCAGCGCTGCCACAGGCAGCAACAGGCACAGCAGCATCCGGAGGATGGTGCGATGATGATTCATGGAATGCATCCGATTCATGTGATGATGACATGGAAGACGCGGCCGGCGCGGTATGGCACACACACCAACACAGCACAGGCCGTGCTGGCTGTGGCGACCACCCCGAAAAACGCCGGCGTGACCGGACGTTGATGTCATGCAATCACGGGCGGGGAATTACAGTGGATGTCGGTGTAGGGAGTGCGCGCGATGGGCAGAACGTCCTCCACATCCGTGACGTCGGGTGTGGGGGCGATGATGGCCGGGGTGCTGAAAGTGGATGGCTGCTGGACATCATCCTTGTCGAAGGATTCCCAGTTCTCCGACGAGTAATTGAACGCGAGCTCGCCGTTCGGCATCGGGCAGTTCTTCTCGTACTCCTCCTCAAACACCTCCACTTGGAAGCAGAAATACACGATGGCCAGCAGCAACGAGGTGCCCTGGTGAAGAAGCGGGAGGGGAAAGATGCGGAGGCGGGTTGAACGCATGAAATTCGCCTGCGACAGGGATATCGGACACAGGCAGAATGCCAACATACGCAATCCCCGGAATTCTCCAGCGCAGCGAAATGCCCGGGGGAGAACAGTTGAAAAGTTCAAACGCTGAAGTGTTGGACCGATGCGAGCGTGCCTATCCATCGTCATGCCCGCGACGGCGGGCATCCAGAGAACGTCCCGCGGAGCCATGGCATGGATCCACGCGCCTGCACTGAGCCTGTCGAAGTGCGGGAATGACGGAGGTACTCGGACGGTCGTCCCTTCCCAGGCATCACTGCTTCACTCTCTTCTCTTCACTCGACTCGCGTCCAACCCTTGAACTCTTCAACCCTTGAACTCTTCAACTCAGCCCCTCCCGCCGCCCCTCGATATGGGTGGCCACGTCCAGCCGGTGAGTGCTTCGTCAGCATATCAAGGGTGGCATGGTGCGGCTGGCTCCTGGCAACACCGGGGCATGATGACCCATTGGTGACTTTGTGTTGAACGTGGCAGCGCGGCCCACGGTCCGGCACCTTCCCGGCCCGTTCCGTGTTACACGGGACAACCGTATCTTGCACGATCCATCACCAACGCATGAAGCTTCGATTCTCCACCATATGGCAAAGACTTGCATCCACGATCCTCTCACGGCTTTTCTCGCCCACTATTCACACGCGCGGAGCGAAGCGGCACCGGGCGATGACACGGCGAACCTCCCCGTCGAAGAGCGCCTGAAGCGCCGCATCATCGACGGAGACGCCATCGGTCTGGAGAAGGATCTCACGCTCGCGCGCGATGCACACGCCCCCATCGACATCATCAATACCATCCTTCTCGACGGCATGAAGACCGTGGGCGAGCTCTTCGGCAGCGGTCAGATGCAGCTCCCCTTCGTGTTGCAGTCTGCCGAGGTGATGAAGAAGGCAGTCGCGATCCTCGAACCCTTCATGGACCGCCTCGACAGCCTTACCAAGGGGACCATCGTCCTCGCCACGGTGAAAGGCGATGTGCATGACATCGGCAAGAACCTCGTCGACATCATCCTCACAAACAATGGCTACCGCGTTGTGAACCTCGGCATCAAGGTGGGCATTGACAGCATCCTCCACGCCGCGGCGGAGCATCACGCCGACGCCATCGGCATGAGCGGCCTCCTCGTCAAATCCACGCTCGTCATGCGGGAGAACCTCGGGATCATGGAGGCCCGTGGATTGCGCATCCCCGTGGTCCTCGGTGGGGCGGCACTGACGCGCCGCTTTGTGGAGCATGATCTGCGTTCTGTCTATTCCGGCCGACTGGCCTACGCCGGCGACGCCTTCGACGGCCTCGCCTTCATGGAAGCACTGGCCGGCTCGCCTCCGGCTTCCGACGCTTCAGTCGACGAGAGTCCGGCAATGCCGCCCATCGACTCCCTCCTTGAGGGGGTGAACGAGCCCGATGGCACGTATGCAGGCGCTTCGCTTGAGACCTCCCTCGCCCTCAACGCGCGGCAGGACTCCGTGACGATGTCGGGTCAGGTGGTGGATCGCAATCCTGTCGACCGCCCCGTCTTCGTCCGTCGCTCCGCAGTCGCGCCCGATGCCCCCGTTCCGCAGGCCCCCTTCCTTGGCACAACGCTCGTCACCTCCATCAGCATCGACGCCGTGTTCGAGTACCTCAATCCCGTCGCGCTCATCCGCGGCCAGTGGCAGGTGCGCCGCGGGAGGAAATCCGAGGCCGAGGATGCCCTCTTCATCAAGGAGGAGATCCTTCCGGCACTCGAACGCCTCAAGGCTGAGGTGAAACGCGACCGCCTGCTCACACCCGCCGTGGCCCATGGGTACTTCCCCTGCAACGCCGACGGCAACGACCTCGTCATCTTCCGCCCGCGTGCGCTCAGCGGCGACGCCCTCCACGACGTGTGGCCGGCGACGCACTTCGACCCCGCCGACCTCGTCGAATGGCAGCGCTTCTCCTTCCCACGACAGAGCGGAGACCGGTTGCTGTGCATCGCGGATTACTTCCGTCCCATCGAAGGAGGTGTGGTCGATGTCTGTGCCTTCCACGCAGTCACGATGGGAGCACGGGCCTCCGAACACAGCGCGGCACTCTTCGCCGCGGACCGCTACCAGGACTACCTCTATTTTCACGGCCTGAGTGTGGAGAGCGCAGAGGCACTGGCGGAATACTGGCATCGCCACATTCGCATCGAGCTCGGGATCGCCGGATCGGATGCCGACGACATCCGCCGCCTGTTCTCCCAGGGATACCAGGGATCACGGTACTCCTTCGGCTACCCAGCCTGCCCCAATCTCGACGACCAGCGCCAGCTCTTTGAACTGCTCCGCCCGGAACGCATCGGCATCACCCTCACCGAAGAATGCCACCTGGTCCCCGAGCAGTCCACCACCGCCATCATCGTCCATCACCCCGAAGCCCGCTACTTCATGATCCGCTGATGCCACCGGGCAGGGGAAAGGGCCCATTCCATATTCCGACCAGCTCCTTCTCACGCACGCAGCGCCGGCACTTTCAACACAAAGGCACCAGGAACCTGTCCCGGTGTCTTTGAGCCATTGTGTCTTTGTGTTTACCGGCGCTTTCAACACAAAGACACCAGGAACCTGCCCCGGTGTCTTTGAGCCTTTGTGTCTTTGTGTTTACCGGCGCTTTCAACACAAAGGCACCAGGAACCTGTCCCTGTGTCTTTGAGCCTTTGTGTCTTTGTGTTTACCGGCGCTTTCAACACAAAGGCACCAGGAATCTGTCACTGTGTCTTTGTGTCCTTGAACCTTCGAAGCTTCGTGTCTTCGTGTTTACTCGCGCTTTCAACACAATGACACCAAGAACCTGTCCCTGTGTCTTTGCGTCCTTGAACCTTCGAAGCTTCGTGTCTTCGTGTTTACCGGCGCTTTCAACACAAAGACACCGAGAACCTGTCCCTGTGTCTTTGTGTCCTTGAACCTTCGAAGCTTCGTGTCTTTGTGTTTACCGGCGCTTTCAACACAAAGGCACCAGGAACCTGCCCCGGTGTCTTTGAGTCTTTGTGCCTTCGTGTTTACTGGCATTCCCCCTGCGACCCGTCACTGAAGATGTCGAAGTAGAGACTCGGTTCTCCCTGCAAAGGGTGCATGCAGGGCCGCCGGTTGAACGATATGTAGCGGTTCGCGGTGTGCCCCAGCCGACAGACCATCTTTTCCACAAAGGAAATGTAGGGCACTCCGTCGATGTTGATGTATCCCGAGTAACGCATGCGTTCGCAGAAGCACCGCCAGTCGTTGGGATTCTCCATCAGGTATTTCCCGATCGTGTTGAGGACGGGACCAAGCATGCCGTTCACACGCTTCCCCAGCTTGTCCGAGATCCAGCCGATTCCATGGAACACACGTGCCGTGGTCCTGTCGTAGCATTCCGATGCCTGGGTGTAATTCCTGCACCGCCGTTCGAACTCCTCCTGCGTGAGATCCGCGGCCGCGCGCATGCCGGGCACGACGAGCACCAGTGCGGTGAACACAAGTGCGGTGAACCAGGGTGGACACGAGGTGATATGCCGCAGCACCTCTCGCCGCGGCGCATTTGTGGTTCGCTGTCTCATGATCGTCTCCTGTGATATGGTGGATGATGAACCGATGCGAGGTGATCATGGAAGAAGCTGCACGACTGCCGTCCCCACCCTGCCACCCATGCGAATGATGGCGAGATACGAACCGGCTGCCAGGCCTGTGGTGTTCCACTCCATCGTGACTCTGCCTCCGGAGGAGGGAGAACGCAGCTCGCGACGCTCGATCATGCGTCCATCGACTGTCAGGATCTCCACCGTCCCAGCCGCCGAGGCGCCTTCCGGCAGGGTGATCACAAGCTGCTCCACACCCCGCCGCATCGTGGTCGGTGTCACGGTGATGGCGAGCGGTTCGGCGGTCTGCAGCGCCGTCGCCTTCCGCAGGGCATCGAGGGAATCCAGCAAGCGGTCCAGCAGTGCAGGCATCCAGGTGCCCAGCTCCCGGTCCGCCAGTGAGGCCCTCTCCTCCCAGCGAAACCGGCAGTACAACGCACGCCGCTCGAAGCGCCCGTCGCGCTGCGGGTGATGCACGGGGACAATGTGCACCCGGAACCTCCGCCCCACATCGGACGCCGCAGGAACCCACCTCCCGATGCCGTCCCTCGATCCACCGCGCTCCGACATCCGCCTCGCCTGCTGAAGCAACAGTTCCGACAACCCCGATGCCGGGGTGAAGCACCACTCCTCCAGAAGGGCGCGCAGCGATCCGTCCGCATCATCCACCAGTTCCATGCGCACTGTGAGCGTGTCCTCCACCACGATGCCCGCCGTGTCGGGAACAGCATGGAATTGCAGTGCCGTGTCCAGCACCGGGAAATCCACGCCGTGTATGGCGTGGTACCAGAGAGTGTCCCCACTCATGATGGTGAAGGGCTGGGAATACACCGGATTCCGGAAGTTGACGCTGTTGTACTCATACACCGGCAATACCGGCGTTACCATGGAACGATTCAAGGGATGATCCCAGGCGATGCCCAGCGTGTCACCCGTCATGGTCCGCAACTCCAGCTCGCCCACCTTCACCTCAAGCTGGTACTTTTCCCGGATCTGATCCACTGCGACATGGTGCCCGAGCGGCACGTTGTCTGCATCGCGCAGCACAAATGGCGCAATGGGTGCTCGACTCCCCGCAGGCAGCGGCACCAGCACACGTCCCTGTGCATGGACGGAAAACACCAGAAGGCAGTGCATCATCAGCACCAGACCTCCCGGCAACAGCGAGGACGCATATGTCCGACATCGATTCATGTGTCCTCCAAGGAATATGTGTCGTGTTCGTTACCAACATCTCATGGTGCATGAGACTTCACGGCCGTTCCAATGTTGGCACATCGGAGGTGGATGATGCAATCGATGCAACGCGGCCCTGTCACCAACCCGGAAAGGCTGCATGACACATGCGACCTGCCGAAATCATGCCAGATGAAGGTGCACAACGAACGACGAAAGCGACATGCGCAAAGGCAATGCGTACGGAGAACCGGATGAGGATCACGGAATATCGGAGGGAGTACCTGGGGGAGCCTGGTTCCCGAGCCGGTGGATCTTGTCGGCCAGCGTGGTCGCGGGAATGCCGAGAAGACGCGCCGCCGCGGCCTGCCTGCCCTCCGTCCGCTCCAGCGCGGCTTGGATGAGCTCCGCTTCGAAGACCTCCACCGCCTCGCGCAACGTCAGCCGACCGGACAACACACGGTCTGCCAGCCCTCGATCTCCGCGGTGTTCATCGGAGGCCGCCACGGACCCAAGCATCACCCGCGCCTCCGCCACGTCGCGGCACAGCAGTCGCATGCGGTCTGCCACGTTCCGCACCTCGCGCACGTTTCCCGGCCATGAATGCGCCCGCAGTGCGGCCCCGAGCACGCAGGGATCCCAACCCACACCATCCCCCAGAAATGCGCGGAACAACGGCTCGATGTCCTCCGGCCGCTCCCGGAGCGGAGGGAGCCGCAGCGGAAGCACGTTGATGCGATAGTACAGATCCCGGCGGAAGCGCCCCGCCTCCACGCGCTCCAACAGGTCCACCTTCGTTGCACACAGCAGTCGCACATCCACTCGCAGCGTCACATCCGACCCCACCGGACGGAGCTCGCGCGCTTCCAACACGCGCAGCACCTTGGCCTGCAGATGCAGTGGAAAATCATCGATGTCGTCAATGAACACCGTTCCCCGATCGGCCTGTTGAAACACACCCCGGCGGTCACGAATCGCGCCGGTGAAGCTCCCCCGCACATGTCCGAAAAGCTCGCTCTCGAACAACTGGTCCGACACCTCGGCAGGACTGATCTTGACACAGGGCGCCGAACGGCGACCGCTCAACGCCATGATGCGGTCCGCTATCACCTCCTTTCCCGTCCCCGTCTCCCCCTCGATCAACACGGGCAGATCCGACGCCGCAACCACGGGCAGCAATGCAAGCACCTGGCGCATCGCGGCGCTCTCAGCGATGATGGTCTCCTCATCTCGCGGCATGCCTCCTTCCGTTCAGCGTGGATGTCGACGCATGAATATGGGAAATCGCTGCATCCCATGAAAGAGGCCACCGTGCACACGCCCCCCCCGAGCTATGTGAGGAACCCCCACCTTTGAGAATCGCCGACAATCCTCTATCTTATCCCACCGCGCGGACAAGCGCGAATCCTGCCAACCCAACCCAACCATTCCATGATTCGAGACTCCTACATCAAAACGATCATCGAACCGTTCAGGATCAAGACGGTCGAACCCATCAAATTCACCACCCACGAGGACCGCAACCGGCTGCTCGACCAGGCAGGGCTCAATCCCTTCCTCATCCCGGCCGAGGATGTGATCATCGACCTCCTCACCGACAGCGGCACGTCGGCGATGAGCGCGGCTCAGTGGGCGGGACTCATCAACGGCGATGAATCCTACGCCGGTGCCCGCAGCTTCTTCCGCTTCGATTCCAAGGTGAAGGACATCACCGGATTCAAGCACATCATCCCGACACATCAGGGACGCGCCTCCGAACGCATCCTCTTCTCCGTCCTCGGTGGACCGGGAAAGGTGGTTCCCAACAACACCCATTTCGACACCACGCGCGCCAATGTGGAGTTCTCCGGTGCCACGGCCATCGACTGCCTCAACGACGATGGACACCGCCCGGATGTGATCGCGGACTTCAAGGGCAACATGGATCTGCGCAGGCTTGAGGAGGCCATCCTCACCCATGGTGTGGAAAACATACCGGTGATCATGATCACGGTGACGAACAACTCCGGTGGCGGCCAGCCTGTGTCCATGGCCAACATCCGCGAGGTGAGCGCCATGAGCCACAAATACGGAATCCCCTTCTTCATCGATGCCTGCCGCTTCGCCGAGAATGCCTACTTCATCAAGATGCGGGAGCCCGGCTACGCCGACAAATCGCCGCTCGAGATCGCGCGCGAAATGTTCTCGTATGCCGATGGCGCCACCATGTCGGCCAAGAAGGACGCCCTGGTCAACATCGGCGGCTTCATCGCGCTGAACGATGATGCGCTCACCGAGCAGTGCCGGAACGTCCTCATCGTCACCGAGGGATTCCCGACCTACGGCGGACTCGCCGGCCGCGATCTCGAAGCCATCGCCCAGGGGCTCGACGAGGTCCTTGACGAGGACTACCTCCATTACCGAATCAAGAGCATCGAGTACCTGGGCAGGAAGCTCATGGAACTCGGTGTGCCGATACTGATGCCGACGGGTGGCCATGCCGTGTACCTTGATGCGAAGCGTTTCTGCCCGCACATCCCGCCTGAGCAGTTCCCGGCACAGTCCATCGCCTGCGCGCTCTACCTCGACGGCGGTATCCGCGCCGTGGAAATCGGGAGTGTCATGTTCGGCACGAACGACGCCAACGGCAACTTCATCCCCCCGGCGATGGAGCTCGTGCGCTGCGCCATCCCACGCCGCGTCTACACCCAGAGCCACATCGACTACCTTGTGGAGGTGATCCACCACGTCCATCAGCGGCGCGACGAGCTCAAGGGCCTGCGCCTCACCTACGAGGCCCCCATGCTGCGCCACTTCACGGCGCGCTTCGCCTACGTCGACTGATCCAGCATCAACGGCCGCACCCGTGGTCCGCATCCTCTATGTCCATCATGGCAAAGGCATCGGCGGGGCACCGCTGAGTCTTCTCTACCTCATCCGTGGGCTCGATCGCACGACGTTCGAGCCCACGGTGCTTTGCATCCACGAAAGCGAGGCGGCAGACCTCTTCCGCCGTGAGGGGATCGAGACCATCGTGCTGCCGGGGCTCAACGATTTCAGCCACACGAATGTGCTGTGGTACCCCTGGTGGCAGCTTCCGAAGACCATTCTGCGCCTGCTTCAGATCCCGCCCACCTACCGGCGCTTCCGCCGCTTCCTCGCCTCGCGCCCGTTCGACATCATCCATCTCAACACCTCCACTCTGCTCGCCTTCGGCGTCGCGGCTCGGAAGGCCGGCGCCCGCGTGGTGTGGCACATCCGCGAACCGATCGCCTGTGGCTACCTCGGCCTCCGCCGCACAATCGTGCGCCGCGTCATCGATCGGAATGCCGATGCCATCATCCCGATCTCCCACTATGATGCCTCCCAGCTCATCCCGACCGATCGCATCCACGTGGTCCACAACTTCGTGGATTTTTCCGTGTTCGATGCCTCCCTTGATGGGGCAGCGGTGCGCACGGAGCTGGGCATCGATCCACGCGCCCCGGTCCTTCTCATGCTTGGGGGCGTCAACCCCGTGAAGGGGACGCGGGAGTATGTCGAGGCGGCCGCCCGCGTGGTGACGTTGCACCCGGATGCGGTGTTCCTGGTGGCGGGCGAGGTTCCGGCACCATCGCTGCGCACCACGATCAGCGGCCTCATGCGCTATCGCCGCGCCGTGGAGGCGGCCATCCCTGTGTTCCATGCGTCCTCCATCCGCTTCATCGGCGTGCGACGCGATGTCCCGCGCCTGCTCGCAGCCTGCACCGCCCTCTGCTTCCCCTCCACCACGCCGCATTTCGCCCGCCCGGTGATCGAGGCCTCCGCCATGGGGAAGCCGGTCGTGGCGTCCGACCTCGGCGGGCCGCAGGAACTCGTGGTCGGCGGGGAAACCGGCATTCTCGTCCCCGCCTGTGATTCGCGGGCCCTGGCCGACGCCATCCTCCGGCTTCTCGACACCCCCCACCTCGCCGACTCCATGGGCAGCGCCGGTCTCGTGCACGCCCGGAAACATTTCGACGCCACGATCAATACAAGAGAAGTGATCGGAGTGTATAAAAAACTTGGCCCCCGTTCATAGAAGTTTTCGTGAGAGTTGGTATTTTATCACGCTCGGAAAAAACCGGGCCGATCAAGGTCAAAACAATAGGATCATCCATGCGTGCATCAGCAGCGTTTCTCGCAGTCATTGTCCTCGCGATGTCATTGCAGGCCCAGGTGCCGGCAAATTACACGAACTGGTTCTCCGACGATTTCACGGCCGCATCGCTCCATGAAAACTGGAATCCTCTGAAGGGGACATGGACCCCGGGAAATGGCGTCTCCTGTTCCGGTGGAGGTGAGCATCTGCTCCTCATCGGCAAGAACTTCATCCCCCGCCAGCATGACTGGGCCATGGAGGCCAGCACCAAGTCCGTGGGCGCCGGCGTCGTGTTCAACATGGAGGATCCCCTGGTCCTGCGCAACGCACACTTCGTCATGGTGAAGAAGAACCTCGTGGTGATGGGCTACTTCGATTACCTCGGCACGATGGTGGAAACGCGGACCGCCGACTATCCCAATCAGGGTGGCGATGTGAAGATCACCGTTCTGCTCGCCCCCGGGGATCGCCTGTATCGCGTGGTGGTGAACGGACGTGATCTCGCCAACGAGGAGCTGCGTTATGTGTCCGGATATGCCGGCCTCTACGCGGCAAAGAGCGGTGTCAGCTTCTCTTCCGTGCGCTTCGCCGGAAGTGGCCGCCTTTCCTCACCCTCCTTCTTCCTCAAGTCCAACAAGACCCAGATCGACAACCTTTCCTACATGACGCTGCTCGACAACGCCCTCCTGATCGGAAACCCTGTTGTCGGCATGGTGCAGCGCATCAGCGGCGTGGGCACCTACATCAACGAAATCCCCATCGCCGGCGCGAATTCCCAGATCTGCGGCATCGCCGTCGACGAGAACCGCTTCATGTATGTCGCCGACAAGGGTGACAACTCCGTGCGCATCTTCAATCCCTCCCTCACCGCCGAGAAGCCGATCTCCAGCGATCTTCAGCAGCCCGTGGGCGTGGCGGTGACAAAGGATCGCATCCTGGTGCTCGACCGCGAAGGCATCAAGGTGTTCGACAAGTCCGGCACCTTCATCGGCGCCAAGGCGAAGGGCATGTTCAAGGACGCAAAGAACCTGTGGGTCGAGGAAAACACGATCTATGTCGCCGACTATGGCAACGGGCAGGTCAAGCTCCTCGACGCGGATTCCTACGCACTCCGCACCAGCATCTCCCAGGATCTCGTCTCCCCGTGGGACGTGTTCGTCGACATGAAGGATTCGCTCATTTATGTGGCCGATCCAGGTGCCTTCTCCGTGATGAAATACTAACTCGATGGTCGCATGGTGGAACGCATCGATCCCATCACCATGAAGGGCTTCATCTGCCCGCGCTCCGTGCGTGTGAAGGACGACCGCGTGTTTGTGGGCGATCTCAACCGCATCCTCGTGTTCAAGAAGGGCGCCATGTCGATCCGCCCCACCAACAAGATCCAATAACCCCGGCTTGCGTCTCCAAGGCCTGTTGACCGAAGTCGACAGGCCTTTTTCTTTGCAACCACCCCCCTCCATTCGCTGCCAGCCGATCATGCCCCCCATCACCCTTCTCCTGGACCATGGCACCGTGAGCGCACAGCTCCCGGACCACTGGGAGGTCCAGACGCTTCAACCGGCGCCCATCGGGCCGCTCCAGGATGAGCGCGGGATCGTGGTCCATGCGCTCGACCACCCGGTGCAGTCGGAATCCCTCGTCGATTTCGCCGCGACGGGCCGGCGCCTCGCCATCATCGTGCCCGACAAGACACGCCGCAGCGGCACACCGGTGGTTCTTCCACTGCTCCTCGCGCGGCTTGATGCGGCAGGCGTGGACACGGCGCACATCGACATCATCTTCGCCAACGGCACACACCCGTCGATGACGGACGCAGAGCGGCGCGCCATCGTCGGGGACGCGGTCGCCGACCGCCATCGCCTCCATGAGCATGACTGCCACGCTCGTGAGGACATGGTCCATGTCGGAACCACGGCGCAGGGCACCGACGTCCTGCTCAACCGACGCGTGGTGGAGGCAGACCGCGTCATCGCCACGGGGGCCGTCGTGCACCATTACTTCGCGGGCTTCGGAGGTGGACCGAAGCTCCTGATGCCGGGCGTGGCGGCGTATGAAACGGCCATCACCAACCACCGCCGCACGCTCGACGCCGACGGGCACTTCCACCCCGCCTGCCGCCCGGGCCGCCTCGCCGGCAATCCCGTGTCCGAGGACATCTTCGATGCAATCCGCTTCTTCCCCCCGAGCCGCCTTCTCGCCACCGTCACCACTGCCGACGGGCGCATCGCCCATGCATGGTCCGGCAACCTCGTCGCGGCTCACCACGAGGCGACTCTTGCAGTGGACCGGCTCTTTGGCGTCACGGCGCCCTTCGCTGCCGACGTCACCATTGTCTCCTGCGGCGGGCATCCGAAGGACATCAACTTCATCCAGGCGCACAAAGCCCTTGAGCACGCCGCCATGGCGACACGGCCTGGAGGGACCATCGTGCTGCTCGCGGCCTGTCCCGACGGCATCGGCAACGACCACTTCCTTGCGTGGTTCTGCCACGAGAGCGACGAGGCCATGCGCGCCGCCGTGCTCCGCGAGTATCGGATGAACGCGCACACAGCGGTGGCGATGCGTGCCAAGGCCCGCCGCTTCACGCTGCTCCATGTCGGCGGCATCCCCGACGAGGCCTGCTCGCTGATGGGCATGAGGCGTGTCGCATCACTGCAGGACGCAGTGGACGTCGCCGCAATGCGCCAACCCGCCCCGCGCTGCCTCCTCATGCCTCTCGGCGGCATCACTGTGCCACTTGCTGTGCCATCACCAGGCAATCGTGTCGGCCCCCCTGGAATGCGAGGATGAAGAACACCGGAAATGAAAACGGCCGCCCGGAGTCACCGTTCGGCCGTTTGCGAGTCAGGGGGGAGCAATCAGCTTCGGACGATGCCCTGAAGGTTGGTGATGGCAAGCACCCGGCGCACCGTGTCGTTGGGATTGATGAGGGCGAAGTGATCGAGCCCGTGGCGCTGCATCATGGTGAGGCAGAAGCGCAGAAAGACGGAGGACACGAACTCGGTGTCGCGCAGATCGAAGAGGATCTGCCGGTGGGCTGAAGTGATGCGGTCATTGACCAGCCGTTCGGCATCAATGGAGGTGATGGAATCCATCGGGCCGGTGAAATGACAGATCAGCGTCTCACCTTCTTCCAGGAATGTGACCATGCAATCCTCCTTGGTGGAAAGCGATGCGATGGGGCGGTCACGGTGTGACGCGGAGCGACCGCGCCACACCGTGTCGCCAGGAATCACTTGTTCTTTGCGAGGAAGTCTTCCATGAAGCGGGCCAGGGCCTCGACTGAGGCGACGGGGCAGGCGTTGTAGGTGGATGCGCGGAGGCCGCCGACGGAGCGATGGCCCTTGAGGCCGAACATCTTCAGCGCCTTTGCCTCGCTCACGAACTTCTCCTCCAGTTCCGGAGTCGGGAGGTTCCAGGTGATGTTCATGAGGGAGCGATCCTCGGGATTCGTGATGACGCCGCGGTAGAAATCCGGATGGGCATCGAAGAGATCGTAGATGAGCTTCGCCTTCCGGACATTGCGCGCTTCGATGGCTTCGAGACCGCCCTCGGCGAGGATCCACTTGAGCGTTTCGTTCAGGACGAACACGCAGTACACTGGCGGTGTGTTGTACATGGAGCCCTTGTCCACATGCGTCTTGTACTTGAGCATGGTCGGCACGCCCGACGCCTTCGCCTTCTCCAGATATTCCCTGCGGATGACGACCATCACCACACCCGAGGGGCCGAGGTTCTTCTGTGCGCCGGCATAGATGAGGCTGTACTTCTTGAAATCACGCACGCGTCCCAGCATGTCAGACGACATGTCGGCGACGAGCGGGACATTCACGACCGGATCATTCTTCCACTCGGAACCGTAGATGGTGTTGTTCGTGGTGATGTGCGCGTAATCCGCATCGGCGTTCCAGGTGATGTCCTTCGGGATGTACTTGAAGCCACCCGCCTCCGACGACGCGACAACATTGACCTCACCAAAGAGCTTCGCCTCCTTGATGGCCTTGGTCGACCATTCCCCGGTGTTGACGTAGTCGGCCTTGGTGTGAAGGAAGTTCATTGGCAGCATCGCAAACTGGAGGCTCGCTCCGCCACCGACAAACACCACGGCATACTCGTCCGGAGAGAGGCCCATGATCTTCAACGCATTGTTCTGGGCATCCAGCATGACGGCGTCGAACTCCTTCGACCGATGGCTGATCTCGAGAATCGACATGCCAAGATTGCCGAATTCAAGCGCCACCTTCGAGGCCTCCTCGATGACGGGCACGGGAAGAACGGCGGGACCTGCGAAAAAGTTGTGGGAACGCGTGGACATGAAAGGCTCCTGATTGTGAAAAATTTCTGTAATCCGGTCGGCGGGCGAATCGGTGTGCGACCATGTCAAACTTAGCACTAATTTTCATCACGCTGAAAGCCCGGAAAAGATATTTCCTTCACGCAACCCGGCGAAACACATGGGGAAACCTTTTTCCCCATCAACCATGTTCAAGAAGGCGATCGAAGTATTTCGACATCAGGAATGTTGTACCTACAGGAATAAACCCATGCACCATCTCGTTCTTTTCGCCCACCCCAACAACGCCAGTTTTTCACATGCCATACTCGACACCGTGGTCGACGGCCTCACAGCCGCGGGGCACACCGTGGACGTGCGTGATCTCTATGCCCTGAATTTCCAGCCGGTGCTGCAGGGATCGGATCTCGCCGGATTCCGCAGCGGAAACATCCCGGACGACATCCGCATCGAGCAGGAACACGTCTCCCGGGCGGACAGCATCATCGTGATCCATCCGCTGTGGTGGACGGGGCTCCCTGCCATCCTCAAGGGCTGGTTCGACCGCGTCTTCTCCTTCGGCTTCGCCTATTCGTTCAACGAGACGGGCCTGGTCAGGCTCCTCGCCGGCAAGCGCGCGGTCATCTTCACCACACATGGCCTGCCTCACGAGGCCTACGAAAGCACGGGCATGTATCACGCCCTCACCATGACGTCCGACACCGGCATCTTCGATTTCTGCGGCATTGAGGTGGTGCGCCACACCTTCTTCAGCTCCGTGCCCTCGGTTGATGATGCAACGCGGAAGCAGTATCTTGAGGACGTCCGCACCACTGTCGCGTCGCTCTGACATCGTCGTGGCCGGATCGCAGTCCCACCAACAACCGATCGGCCCGCAATGACCCACCGACTGACTTTCCCGCGCCATCACCTTGTCCTGAGTGTGATGGCGCTTCTCCTTAGCGCCCAGGCCTCCGATGCACAGCAGGTGCGGAAGGATCCCACGCTCGATCGCTTCGCTGGCGCATGGCGTGGGACCTTTGAATCCATGGGCGCCACGCGCGACTGTGATGTGACGGCCGTCTGGGTGCTCGAGGATTCCTTCCTCGAGATCACCATGAAGGTGTGGCGCGACGCCTCGCGCAAGGCCCTCCTGCGCGAGGAGCGCACCATGGTGCGGCACCTCACCGATGAACAGCAGAGCGCGTATGTGTTCACCTCCGACGGCACATCCCGCTGGGGCACCTGGGTGCGGCAGGGTCCGGCCATCGAGATGACCATGTCCTGGTCGTCGGGCCTGAGCGAGACGGGACTCATCAGCTGGAGGGATGCGAACAGCTACGACCACATCTCCACCGTCCAGGATGAGACGGGCGAGATCGTCCTCTCCATGCGCCTTCACCTGACACGCGTGCGGTGATCCCCATGCCCGGCGATCACATCCTCCTCGGCCTCGGGTGGATCGTCTGGTGCGCCCTTCACAGCCTCCTCATTTCGCGCACACTGCTCCAGCGCCTCTGTCGCTTCTCGCCTGCCGCATGCGCATGGCACCGGCTGATGTACAACGTGTTCAGCACGGTCACGCTGCTTCCGCTGATGCTCTTCACGGCATCTGTCGAATCCCCCATGCTCTGGATGTGGCCCCGCGCCCTCGCGCCCGTCGCCTGGGCGGGCGTCGCCCTCGGTGTGCTCATCGCGCTCGCCGCTGCACGACAGTACGACAACCGGCATTTCCTCGGTCTGCGTCAGATCCGGGAGCATCGTCGCGGCATCGCTCCATCCACCGGGCCTCTCGTCCATGATGGCATCCTCGGCCTCATCCGGCATCCGTATTACACGGCCGGCATCCTTGTCATGCTCTGCGCGGGCGACGTCACCGCGGCGTCGGCCATCACCCGCATCATCATCATCGGCTACCTCATCATCGGCGCCATCATCGAGGAACGCAAGCTCGCCGCCACCCACGGAGACGCCTGGCGCCGCCACGTGATGGAGGTGTCCATGTTCGTGCCCGTGAAATGGATCAGACGCGCCCTCCGCGGGTGAGGACGCCGTCCACCAGCGTATCGAACACCGCGGACAACCCGCCGAGACGGACCTCCATCACCGGATGCAGCAGCGACACGCCGCGGAAGCAGGCTGCATGCTCCTCCAGCCGCTGCACATCCTTCTCCGTGGTGACGATGTGGGCGGCACCGCATCGCTGCTGTCGTGCCAGAATCTCGTCGATGTCCTGCGCGCTGTAGCGGTGATGGTCATGATACACCAGTGCGTCGACCACGTTCACGCCGAGGGACTCCAGCGTTGTGCGGAAGGACAGCGGTGAGCCGATACCGCAGAAGCTGACCACCGTGGCTCCCCGCACCCTTTCCAGATCAAATGTGGAAGCGCCGGGGTGGGACACCATTCCCGTGGCCTCGAACATCGCGGGGAACACGGGCGCCGTCTGCTCCGCGTGCAGGCGTGCCACCGTGGCCTGCCAGTCCGCCGCCTGATTGCACCGCGACACCACGATGGCATCGGCGCGCGAAAGGTTGCACGCCGGTTCACGCAGTCGACCCCACGGCAGCATCCTGTCGGTCCATGGTGGTGCGGTGGCGTCGATCACCACGATGTCCAAGTCACGGGCGCATGCGCGGTGTTGGAAGCCGTCGTCGAGCAGCGCCACGTCTGCACCGAAGCGCTCAGCGGCGACGCGGCAGCCGCGGACGCGCACCTCGTCGGCGATCACCACCAGACCAGGTGTGCGTCGCGCCATCATCACCGGCTCATCCCCCCCCTCGCGTGCCGAGGCGATGCCCCCTGCTCCATCGGCGACCACGAAGGTGCCCCGCGTGCTGCGGCGATACCCCCGTGTGACGACCGCGGCGCGCAGTCCGCGTGCGACCAGTCGCCCGGCGATCGCCGACACGAGCGGCGTCTTGCCTGTGCCGCCAGCAGAGATGTTGCCCACGGCAATGACGGGGATGCCGGGATGGGTGCTGCGGAACACGCCCGCGTCGTAGGCGCGGTTGCGCAGTGTCGTCACGGCGCCATAGCCCAGGGCTGCCAGCTGCCGCATCACGGCAACGGTTCCAACCCGGCATCCCGGGGCTCGAGTGCACGAACACGCTCCTCGAGCGAGGCACGGAAAGCGTCGAGGTCAAGGCCGGTCAATGCCGGAGCAATCATGATGGGTGCGGTGAAGGTGATGTGGATGCGGGAGAAGGGCAGGGGCAGTTCGAAGCGGTCCCAGCTGTGCAGGGCCCGTGCCCGCTCGCAGCGCACATGGCAGAACACGAGCGGCACACCGGTCGTCTGTGCCACGCGCACCGCACCCATCTTCATGGCGTGACGCGGGCCGCGCGGGCCGTCGGGCGTGATGCAGAGCACGTGGCCGCTTCGCACCAGGGCACGCATCTGTTCCATTGCCTCCCCTGCCCCCCGGCTGCTCGATCCGCGCACAACGGTGTAGCCCCATGCGGTGAGGAGGTCCGCCAGCATCTGCCCGTCGTGGCTGCGGCTGATGAGTGCCGCGGCATTGTGCCGCCGCATCCTCCACCATGGCCAGAGCATCGACCCGTGCCAGAAGGCCAGCACAAAGGGCGCACGCGCCGCGATGAGTGCATCCACGGGCTCGTGCCCGTCCACACGGCTGCGCAGGGTGCGCACCAGGACTCGCACCGCGCCATCGAGGAGGGGCGTCCACCACATGGCGGTCAGGTCCTAGCGCTCATACATTTCGGGACGGCGATCCCGGAAGATGTCGTTCCACTCGGAAAAGCTCTTGTTGTCCGCACCGGCAGGATCCACCTCCGCATGAATCCATCCCTCGAAGGCTTCGGATGCCTCGTCCAGCACGGAGCCGTTGACCGCCGTTATCTGACTGCAACCGTGGAAGGTGAGTGATGCCGCGCCCTGCGTCTCCGTCCCCGTGCGGTTTGCGGTGATGATGCACACCTTGTTCTCCACCGAGCGCGTGCGCATCACGGGCTTCCACAGTGCGGGTGGGGCGACGAGATCCGACGGATGGCAGATGATCTGGGCGCCGCGCAGGGCAAGCGTGCGGGCGGCCTCGGGAAAGCGCCAGTCGTAGCAGATCATCACGCCGATGTGCAC
Organism: uncultured Chromatiales bacterium; assembly: GCA_964449305.1. Classification (GTDB taxonomy): domain Bacteria; phylum Bacteroidota; class Ignavibacteria; order SZUA-365; family CAYQST01; genus CAYUYM01. The sequence continues at coordinate 36,690 of CAYUYM010000008.1, forward strand.
GCCGGCATGCTCCATCACCTGGAACCCCGTGTCCCCATCGGCAAACAGTGTGCGCTCCTGTCCGAAGAGGTGCGTCTTGCGGTACACCATCATCCGCCCATCGGGCAGGACGAGCATGGCGGAGTTGAAAAGCACGTCACCGGCATCCTCCACAAAGCCGCAGCAGACGGCCATGGAGCGGTCGCGTGCGATGCGTGCCAGCATGCTGCCCGTCGGTCCGTCGGGGCGTTCCGCCTGTGTGCGGGCTTCATCAGCCGAGGAGAAGAAATAGCCGGAGACCGCCAGCTCGGGGATCACGGCAAGATCGCTGTCAACCTCGAGCAGCGCCGCCTCGATGACGGAACGATTCACTCCGGGCTGGAGAAAGGCGGGGCAGAATTGGAACGCTGCGATGCGCATCCTCAATCCCCCTTCTCGATGGGACGCTGGAGCTTGAACCCTTTGTAAATGTCCAGCGCCGGTTCGTAGAAGATGATGTTGAAGTTCCTGTCCCGTATCGTTCCGCCCGACGGGAAGTAGTAGAAGGTGTCGATCGTGCCGGTCGCCTCGCGGGCAGGCCGGATGCCGTTCGAATGGAAGCGCAGTTCGTAGACCCCCAGGTGCTTCGGGGCATCAGGCAGCTGGGCCAGCACGTTCTCGATGGAGTAGCACAGGAGTCCCGCGTCCATGATCACGCCCCCGCGGTGGCTGTGCGACGACGGACGATGTCGCGTGCCGCCTGTTCCGCCTGTGCGCGGGTGTTGTACCAGCGCGTGACATGGTCACGACGGAAGGGAAAGCCCTTCCTCCAGGTTTCGAGGATCCACGAACAGACATCGTCCGCGTGATGTGTGAGGCGGATCATGCAGTCCGGATCGGTGTTGAGCATCGTGGTGATTTTCTTCATGTCCTGCCTGTCCCGTTACTTGATCGTGAATTCCACCCGTCGATTTGTTTTGCGCCCCTCCTCCGACGTGTTGTCGGCCACGGGTCGGGTCTTCCCATATCCGATGGCGTTGAGCCGGGTGGCGGCGATGCCCTGCGAGATGAGGTAATCCACCACCGCCTGGGCACGCAGTGTGGAGAGGCGGAGGTTGTAGGCATCTTCACCCACATCGTCCGTATGCCCGGAGATTTCGATCCGCACATCCGGCTGCTGGCGGAGAAACGCCACCAGCCGGTTCAGCTCAAGCTGAGAGCTGGTGTCGAGCGCGGCCTGATCGAATGCAAAGAAGATGTTGTTCAGCGTGACGGTGTTGCCGGTCCGTATCGGCACGAGGATGAGATCACGCCGCACCTCGGTGTAGCTCATGATCTGCCGGGCATCCACATTCTGGCTCACCGGATAGTAGCCATTGGCCACAGCACGGAAGCCGTACATCTCGCCGATGGGCAGAGCCATCGTGAACTCCCCGTTCGCCGGGTTGACGTTGATCACCGCGATCTGCCTCCCGTCGGAGAAGCGTTCGAACACGATGGTGGCGCTCACCGGACGATCCTCGAGATCGTGCACACGGCCGGCCACCAGCAGCACGGGTTCCGGCTTTGCCTCCTTTGGCAGCCTGATGCGAAAGATGTCGGACCTCCCGAAGCCCTCGGAGGTGGAGACAAAGTAGGCGTATTCACCGCTCGCCGGCACGGTGTAGTAGGCATCCCACCCAGGCGAGTTCACGGGCGACCCGAGGTTCATCGGCAGAGTCCATCTGCGCCAGGTGGAATCCAGCCGCCGCGCCATCCATACATCGTTCTTGCCGAAACCTCCCGGGCGGTCGGAGGAGAAATACAGCGTCTTCCCGTCGGCGGCGATGAACGGTGTGATCTCGGATCCCGCCGTGTTGATGTCGGGGCCCATGTGTCGGGGCTCACCCCAGGTGCCGTCATCCCGCTGGAAACTCACGTACAAGTCCCGCCCCCCAAGTGATTCGGGGGTCTCGATGGCCATGACAAGCACCGATCCGTCGGGCGAGATGGTGTATTCGGCCAGGCCGCTCTTGTTGTCGTTGCGGAACTTCTCGATGACGAGCGCCGTCGGTGTCTGCCAGCCGGTTCTGGTGCGGAAGGTCATGGACACGCCCAGCGCCTGCGTTCCGTCGGAAAGGTACTGGTTCCCCAGGAGGAGGGTGTTGTTGTCGGGCAACGCGGCGCACACGTAATTGGGACCGCGGGTGTTCAGCGGCCAGCCGATGTTCCTGGCCCTGCCCCAGGTCCCGTCGGGCTGGAGTTCGCTGTACCAGATGTCGTCCTTGGGCCCCTCGGTGTTGCCCGGATGGCCCTTGCGGTCGAAATACAGGATGCGTCCGTCGGCGGAGATGACCGGGTAGATCTCGTCGAAGGCCGAATTCACGGTGGAGTCGAGGTTCTCGCGTTTCGGCGCACCCTGCCCCTGCACGGCGACCCACGCCGGCAGGAACAGACACAGGCAAAGCAGGAAACGACGATACATGATGAACATCGGTACTGAAGTGACGTGATGGTTTCGAGTCTGTAAAAGTACACGTCCCGGTGCCGGATTTCAAGGGACGGTTCTGGCGCCCTTTGAATTTCGCCAAAACAGTGGGAGATTGTACGGCCACCATGAAGGATGCCGCGCTGAACCTCACCGCCTCAATACGAAACCGAACCTTCCTCGGCGTCGCCGGGACACTGATCATCGTCACCATTGTCACCCTTCTCGGGTTCCGCCACCTCGTGATGAAATCGCTTCCGGTGGAGGAGGGGACGATCCGTCTTGCGGGGCTGTCAGGTCCGGTGGAAATGTATCGTGACAGGCTCGGCATTCCCCATGTATTCGCGGCGAACGATGCGGACATGTACTTCGCCATGGGCGTGGCGCATGCCCAGGACCGCCTCTGGCAGATGGACATGCGCAGGCGATATGCGCAGGGGCGGCTTGCGGAGATCCTGGGGCCGGCGGCAGCACCCGTCGACCAGGCCATGCGCATCCTCCACCTCGACGCGCTTGCCGACACCATCGCCTCCCGGCTCTCCCCCGCCTCACGCGCAATGCTCGACGCCTATGCCCGTGGTGTGAACGCCTGGATGCAGCACAGCCGTCATGAACTTCCGGTGGAGTTCGACATCCTCCAGTATGCCCCTGAGGCATGGACTCCGGCACATTCCATCCTCCTCTGGCGGGCCTTTGCCTGGGATCTGACCAATGAATGGAGCATCAAACTCCTCCTCGCCGACATGCTCCACGCCGTGGGGGATGCGCGCACCTGGTCCGTGTTTTCCATTTCGCGTGACATGACGACGGAGACGGCGGCCGTGCTCGCATCGTACCTTCCCGACGCCGCGGGGGATTTCGAGCGCAATCTTGCGACGGTGTACAGCGCCACCGGCCACGCGCGCATCCCCGCGGCATCCAATGTGTGGGCCATCGGCGCTCAGCGCTCCTCCTCGGGATCCCCGCTGCTGGCGGCCGATATCCAGCTCGCGCATGGCATCCCCGGCGCCGCCTGCCTCATCCACATGGCCTCACCAGGCGTCAACGTGGCCGGCGTCTGCCTGCCCGGCATCCCGGCAGTCATCATGGGCAGCAACACCAAGGTGGCCTGGTCCATCGCTGTGCAGCCGTCCGACAACGCGGATCTCTTCCTCGAACACATCAGCTATCGCGATTCCACCTTCGAATACCGCGGCTCTTTCCTGCCTCTCATCGTCCGCACTGATTCCATCCGCGTCAAGGATGCCCCACCCATCGTCTCCTCCTCCTTCGCCACGCTCCATGGCCCCGTCATCAACCCGCCCTTTGGAAAACCCGATGCGGCACAACTGATCGCGGCGCAGTCGAGCATCACCCTGTCGTGGACAGGCTTTGACACAGGGGATGACTTCCTCGCCTTCGACGCCCTGCATCATGCGCCCACTGTCGACGCGGCCTCGGTGGCTGTCAGCGGCATCGTCGCCCCCGCGCTGGCTTTCCTCCTCGCACCGCGCAGCGGCCCGTGCGTCATCGCGCAGGCCGGAACCCGACCGGTGCGCTCCGGCATGTCGGGCCTCGTGCCGGTGCCGGGGTGGGATGGACAGCACGAGTGGGCCGGCCGCACTCCGCCGCCAGCCGCACTCGCCGTCACCGACGAGGATCCCAGGAAACTCATCCTCGCCGGTGGCATGTCGGGAGATGCCGCCCCGACCGCAATCCAGACCCTCGTGGCCACCGACCAGCGCGCCAGCGCCATCGCCGACCTCATCGCCTCGCAGGCATCGTTCAAGCTGCGGGATGTCCAGCTCATGCAGCTCGACATCCGCACCCCCGGCGCGGAACCACTGCGCTCCGCCATGCTGCAGGCCCTCGACGGCATGCCCAACCGGCCTCAGGAGCTCACGGATGTCCGCGGCCTTCTGGCTTCCTGGGATCTGAGCCAGTCCGCCTTCACCACGGCATCCATCATCTACAACATCACCGTCCAGCATCTCGCCCGCGAAACGTTCGAGGACGAGATGGGGGCGGGCATCTACCGGCGGTTCCAGCAGCATCCCGCCCTGCTCCTTTCCACCATGGCGCGTCTGCTCGGAGACACCACCACCACATGGTTCGACAATGTCGCGACCGTGGGGGTGGAGACGCGCGACAACATCCTCCGCAAGGCGCTGGTCATGACTGTCCGCGATCTGCAGCGTCGCTTTGGTGTCGGCATGCACACATGGCAGTGGGGCATGATCCATTCGGTCCGCTTCACACATCCTCTCGGCGGCCATGCGGTGCCAGGCAAGCCCGAAACCCCGGGCCCCTTCCCGCTCGGCGGAAGCAACGAGACCCTGAACGGCGCCTCCTTCGCTTTCGACCACCCATTCGAAGTGGTGGGCGGACCGGTCGCCCGCTTCTCGATCGACATGGTCAGACCGGAGGAATGCGCGGTCATCCTGTCCACCGGCGTCTCCGGCCAACCATTCAGTCCGCATTACAGCGACATGACCGCCATGTGGCTGAGCGGCATCCCGCATCAGCTCCTGCTCAAACCCACCATGGCTCGGGAGCAGCGCTGGCCGCTCCTCTCGCTGCTCCCCAGGTGACGCAGCGAGCACAACACCACCCCTTCCAACCATCACCGCACCATCCTCCAACACCGGATCCACCATGCCATCCGACAAACTCATTCGAGCGCTCCAGCATGCGGAATCTGTCGCCGTCCTCACCGGCGCAGGCATCTCCGCGGAGAGCGGAGTCGCCACTTTCCGCGATCCTGACGGCCTGTGGGCGCGCTTCCGTCCCGAGGAGCTCGCGAACTTCGACGCCTTCATGCAGAACCCCGACCTGGTGTGGGAATGGTACTCGCATCGTCGCGAGATCATCTCGTCGGTCACCCCCAACCCGGGTCATCTTGCCCTGGTGGAGCTCGAGGCCATGTTCCCGGACTTCACCATAATCACGCAGAACGTGGACAACCTCCATGCCCGTGCCGGCAGCCGCTCCATCATCGAGCTCCACGGCAACATCGAGCGCAGCTTCTGCGTGTCCTGCCATGCCCGCTACACGGACGTTGAGGCGCCACCATCGAAAAGTGTCCCCCTCTGCCCGTGTGGAGGCCGGATACGGCCGGACGTGGTCTGGTTCGGTGAGATGCTCCCCGGAGAGGCGATTCGTGCGGCGATGGAGGCGGCGGATCGCTCGCAGGTGTTCTTCAGCATCGGCACCTCGGGCGAGGTCCACCCGGCGGCACAACTCCCCGGCATCGCCCGCGCCAACGGCGCCTACGTGGTGGAAATCAATCCCCACCCCACGGCCATCTCCCATCAGATGTCGGAATGCCTGCTGGGCGCCTCCGGCAGCATCCTGCCCGAAATTGTTGAACTCCTCCGCGCAACACGCTCATGAACCCTTCAGCCCACACACCCATGCGCAAGACCAAGATCATCTGCACCATCGGCCCGTCCACGGCGGGGGTCGACAACCTTGTCCGTCTCATCGAGGCGGGCATGGACGCCGCCCGCCTCAACTTCTCCCACGGCACGCATGAACAGCATGGCCGCACCATCGCCGACCTCCATGAGGCCATGCAGCGCACCGGCAAACCCGTCGCCATCATCCAGGACCTCCAGGGACCGAAGATCCGCACCGGCCGCGTGGCCGACGGTGCGGTCACCCTGATCGACGGTCAGACCTTCACCATCACCGTGGACGACCTCCCCATCGGGACTGCTGAGCGCGTCACCACCGGCTACGCAAAGCTTGTGGACGAGGTCACGGCAGGATCCACCATCCTCCTCGATGACGGCTACATCATCCTCACCATCGAGGCCATCTCGGGCCGCGACATCGTGACGCGCGTGGTGAAGGGCGGCATCCTGAAGAACAACAAGGGCATCATCGCGCCGGGAGCGTCCATCAGTGCGCCGTCATTGAGCCCGAAGGACCTCGACGATCTCCGCTTCGGTCTGGAGAACGGCGTCGATGTGGTGGCCCTGTCCTTCGTCCGCTCGGAGCGCGACATCATCGAGCTGAAATCCATCATGAAGATGCTGGGGACCGTGCTGCCTGTGGTGGCGAAGATCGAGCGCTACGAGGGCTACTCCGACATCGAGGACATCATCCACGAGGCCGACGGCATCATGGTCGCCCGCGGAGATCTCGGCCTGGAAATGCCTGCCGAATCCGTGCCCGTGCTCCAGAAGCAGATCATCCGTCTGTGCAACGCCTGCGGGAAGCCTGTGATCACGGCCACGCAGATGCTCGAATCCATGATCGCCAATCCGCGCCCCACGCGTGCCGAGGCGAGTGACGTGGCCAACGCCGTGCTCGACGGAACCGACTGCGTGATGCTGAGCGGGGAGACGTCGACCGGGGCCTACCCTTTCGATGCCGTCGGCTACATGCACCGCATCATTCTCTCGATCGAGGCAACGGAAAGGCTCAATCACACGCCCTATGTGGTGCCTGAGAACGCGATCGACAAGGTGACGGACGCCATCGGTCGCGCCTGCTGCGTGGTGGCCGCACAGATCGGCGCGGCGGCCATCGTGTCGCTGACGAGCTCCGGCGGGTCGGCCAAGATCGTGGCGAAGTACCGCCCCTGCGTCCCCATCATCGCTGTCACCGATCAGGAGCGCACGCTGCGGCGCATGGCGATGATCCACGGCACCGTGCCGATGCTCATCCCCTCGATCGAGGGGACGAATGCCGAGGAGGTGCTGGCCGACATCGCGGCGCGCATCCTCGCGGCCGGGCATGCCCGCAAGGGGGATTCCATCGTGCTCACCGCAGGCTTCCCCTTCGATGCGCGGGTGACGACAAACATGCTCAAGGTGGTGAAGCTGTAGGACTGCGGCGCAGGCACACGCACGGAGGGAATGCCAACAAAAAACCCGCGGGGATGGCCCCCGCGGGTTTTCGCATGTGCGTCAGGCGGATCAGCGATAGAAGCGCTCGCGATTGTCCCTGATGTCGAGGCGGTTCTTCATCTCCTCGAACCAGCTGCGGATGAACTCCTGCTGGTTCTGGGCAAGGGCCTGCTTGCGAAGATCCTCGCGTTTCGCGGTGAACGTGGTCTCATCGAACGGGGCGATCTCGAGAAGCTGGACAATGTAGGCTCCATTGCGGCTCTTGAAGGCATCGGAGATCTCACCCGGCTTCATCTTGAGGATGGTGCCGATGAAGGCCCCGTCGGGGCCGACGCCAGCCGGGCCCTGGGCGAACACGAAGCGGCCGGTGCTGTCCACACGCAGGCCGGGCATCTTCGCGGCAATGTCTTCCAGCGTGCTGCCCTGGCTGCGGAGTTCCTTCGCCTTCGCGTGGGCGATCCTGAGCTGTCGTTCAAACACCACGGCCGGTGCAAGCTGGTCCTTCATCTCGTCGAGCGGGCGGTAGCCCTTCTCGCGGATGCCAGACACGATGCACACCACGTAGCCATTGTTGGCACGGTAGACTCCGCTTAATGTACCCTCGCCGTTTTCGAAGGCGAAGTTCACGAGCGAGGCATTCATGCCGATGCCTGGGATCATTGCGCCGCTCTGTTTCGAGAACTCCGTGGTCTCCATCACCCTGTGGTTGGCAGACTGCGCCTCTGCCTCGAAGCCGTGCTCCTTGGCATAGTACGCGAAGTCACGGGCGCGTTCGTACACCTCGTTGCGCGTCTTCGTGCTGGGCTGCACCTTCACGCGCAGCTCGGTGACCTTGTAGTCGTTGGCCGTGCGGCCGGTGACCTTGATGATGTGGTAGCCATAGCTCGTCTTCACGGGGCCGACAATATCGCCCACCTTGGCACCGAAGCATGCGGTCTCGAATTCGGGGATCATGCGACCCTTGGTGAACCAGCCGAGCTTGCCGCCATCGTTGCGCGACCCCTGGTCTTCGGAGAACTGGCTGGCGAGCATGGAGAAATCCTCCCCGGCCTTGACGCGGGCGAGGATCGACTCGGCCTTGGCCTTCTGAGCCGCATCATCGCTGTTGGGTTCCACCTTGATCAGGATGTGTGATGCTGCGACAAAGGGGTTGGCCGCGGTCTTGGTCTCGGTGATCTTGAAGAGCGACACACCGTTCTCATTGGCCACGGGGCCGACCACGGTGCCGACGGGCCTGCCGACGATGGCATCGGACACGGCGGGCATCATTTGAATCTCGCTGATCCACTGATCCTTGTAGGCCTGCTCGCCACGCTCGGTCACGAGTGTGTCGAAGCCCCTGCCCTTGGCGAGCTCATCCTGGATCTCCTGCATCTGGGCCTTCACATCGCTCGAATCGTTGGCATTGGCAAGATCCTCGAAGAACACATATTTCAGACGACGCATCTCGTGGGGCACCTTGATGCCGTAGCGCTGATCGTCGCGATATTTCTCGTAGTAGGCCTTGAACTCCTCCTCGCTCGGGCGGGCGGTGTCGTTCGCGGCAATGGTACGCGGATCGAAGAAGATGTACCTGCCCATGGCCGGCATGTTCTCATCCATGAACCGCGTGCGCAGATCAAGATCCGTTGCCGGAACGCTGGCGGTGAGGATGTTGACGATCTTGCTCTGGAGCACACTGAATTCGATCTGCTTCTCGGTGTTGAGCAGATACGAGTTGAGCCACTGGCGATCCTGGGCGTTGGGGTTCATGACCCAGCCGCGATACTTCTGCCAGTCGAACTGCCCCGATGTGTCGGTGAAGAACTGCTGAAGCTCCTGCGGGGGGTTCTGCATCAGCCAGTCCACCTTCTCTTCATCCGTGACGGAGAGATTGTAATCGGCTGCCGCGCGCTTGATCACCGCCTGCGAGATGAACGTGTTCCACACCTCCTCGCGCAGCCTGGCCACCGTGGCGTCGTCCGGCTCCTTGCCGTTGTTCTGCTGCCGGTATTCCTCCACCCGCTGATCCACAAGTTTCTGGAATTCCTGTGAGGGAACGGCCTTTCCATCGATCACGGCGATGTCGTTCTGCCCACCCTGCATCAGGGAGCCGACATCGACATCGCTGATCACCCAGAAGGCGATAAACACGACCGCAAATGCGATGATGAATACATGTGCGTTGTCGCGCATTCTTGTCATCATGCCCATAATCTACAATCTCCGATAAGTAATGGCTGTTGGTACTTCATATTCATGCAATGACATCCACGAAAGATACTGAAGAATTGTGGAATATCGAAATTGTCGAAAAGATGGGAGGAAAACAACAACGGGAGCGCGGAAAATTCCCTTCACCCCCTGGACCCCGGACAAAGAAAATGCCGGAGTTCGCACTCCGGCATCAAATGAAGGACTTCCACAAGGTTTGTCAGAAACGGTAGGCGATGGAGAACATCAACGCCGATGTGTCGATTTTTTCGTTCGTCTGCATGTATTCGTTCGCCACCTGCGTGTCGGGGTCCTTGTAGTTCAGGTTTTCCTGCGAGTATTTCGTCATCACATAGGTCGCATTGATGCTGAAGGAGTGCTCAAACGTGTACCCCAGCCCGAAGCTGATGATCTTCCGGTCGAAGTCCGAGGGGGAATCCTTGAACGGCGTGAACTGCATGCCGTAGCCGCCCCTCACAGCGAGTTCCGTCCTCGGGATCCGGAGCTCCATGCCGAGGCGGTAGTTGGTGGTCGCCTGCAGCAGCTTCTTGAGGTTCTTGTTCTTCTCCGACAGGTTGAAATCGCTCGCCGAGGAGTTGGAGAACTCCATCTGGGTGTAGTCCGCCAGATCCACGTCACCGCTCACCGTGATGAAATCGACGGGGCGGCCGGACACGCCGAAGGTGAACACCCACGGTGTGGTGACCTCGTAGTCGTTGTACGTCTTGTAGGAGTATGACAGATTGCCTCCGTTCACGAACGAGGAATGGCCGGAACGGGTGAAATCCTCCTTGATCGTCATTGTGGTGGGCGTCTGGATGGTGAGGCCGAAGCTCGCCCGTTCGGGGATGCTGTACAGCACACCCAGTTTCAGGTTCCATCCGGAAAGGTCCTGGCTCACAGTTTCATCCATGGTGAAACGTTTGAACCCGCTGCGCGTGGCATTGCCGACACCGACGATCGGCCCCTGGTTCATCCCCTGCGGATCCGTCTCCACGAAGGTGCGGATCCACTTGTACTCACCCGTCTGGATGTTCAGTCCGAGACCCACGTTGAGGTTCGGCGCCACCTCCATGGCACCGCCGAAGGACCACTGGTTCAGGCTTCCACTCTCCAGTACATCACCAGACTGAAGCACGTTGCGTGTGATCGGGGACCATTGCGATGTATCCTCGAGGCCCACCTGCCATGCCAGATCGTAGTACTCGTCGCTGTCCCACAGGCTGTTGAGAATCGAGGAGTGCTGGTTGTATCCTTCGAACATGAGGGCGCCGGTGAAGTCCGTGATGCGGTTGTACCCGGCAGCCAGCACAAAGCTGCCACGGGCCACGGGGAAGGGCAGGGCGAAACCGATGCTGTTCAGACCGGTGGAGGAGTTGTTGTAGGAGGTGGTGGCGCCGAGAAAGGTCGCGTCGTTGTTGGCCTTGAGGTAGGTCATGCCGAGCGAAAACTCGGGGCTGCGGAGCTGTCCCAGCCCGGCGGGGTTCCAATACAGCGCGGAGAAGTCGTCGGCCAGGCCGGTGAAGGCATTGCCCATGGCCGCGGAGCGTGCGCTGACCACCGACCCCGGCTGGGAGATGCGAAGGGCATCGATGGTGTACTGTGCGTGGGCGGCGGCGGCGGTGAGCAGAAGGAGCAGGGTGATATGAAGAATGCGTTTCATGGGATGTCCTTGGTGGGATGAATCATCAGGATGGGAGGCGATCCGGAGCAGTGACCGCGACATCAGCGGGTGCGGGAGCCGCCACGGCTTCCACCGCTGGAACCACCGGAGCTGCCGCCGGAGCTGCCGCCGCGACTGCCGCCGGAGCTGCCACCGGAACTGCCGCCACGGCTTCCACCGTCGGAGGGCGGCGTGTAGGAAGGTGGCGGTGAGTACGTGGGGGACGACCCGCGCGAGCGCTCGCCGGAGGACGACCCGCGTGACCGGTCACCGGTGGATGATCCGGACCTGTCACGCACGGCATCGGTGCTGCGGCCGCTCTCACGCGAGCGCGTCGACTGTGTGCCGGTGGAGCCGTCGCGCGACCGCCCACCGCCTGTCGGCGTCGAGAGAGAGCCTGTGCCCACCTGGTCCGTGCGTGTGCGCGTGCGCAGCAGATCGTCGCCTGCACCGCCCGTCCGTGATCGCGCGGCGGAGTTGCGTGATCCCGTCCCAGCCGCCGGCACGTAACTGCGCGTCGTGCCGCGTTCGCGCGAGCTGATCGCGCCCGACGTGCGCGACCTGCTGCGGTCGTTCACGTAGTATCCGCGGCCGTCGTAATGATACGACCCGTGCTGGTAATACCCGCCCCAGGCATACGGAGAGTACCCGCCATACCATCCCCAGGGATTGTAGTACCACGGGGAGTAATACGGGAAGCCCCAGGACAGGCACCAGCCGTCGTACCAGCCATCATTGTACCAGCCATAGTCCCATCCCCAGAAATGGGGCGAGGGAGAGTAGAACCGGAAGCTGCGGTACGGGTTGCCAAAGTAGTAGTTGTTCGTGACCGTGGCACCGGTGGTCGAATCGTAGCTCGTCTCGGAGTAATCGGCGTAGTCGCCGTCAACTCCGCCGCCCTGCGGCCGGTACTCGTCGTGGAACACGAACTGGGTGTAGCATCCTCCGAGCAGCAGCGACAGCACTGCCAGCGATGCAAGGTGTCGGATTACAGGAGCGATTTTCATGGTGTGCCTCTTCGAAGGATCATCGGTGGATCAATTCCTCACTCCAACCACATCAAAAATGGTGCCTGATGCATTCCTGTCGTTTCACCCCTGCCCTCGGCATTCGCCGCTTCCCACACCCCGGCGGGTGACCGAAATTCTGGACGGTGTGTTCTGCGAAATCGTACACCGGCAACCGGATGGGGCGCCTGGTCAATCGTTGCGGAGGTGCTCCATCACGCGGGCCACATCCTGCGGGCTGCCCAGAAACACGGGAGTGCGCTGATGAATCTCCGTGGGCTGGATCTCGAGGATGCGCCCCCGGCCGTCGGTCGCCATGCCCCCGGCCTGTTCCAGGATGAAGGCCATCGGGTTCGCTTCATACAGCAGTCGCAGCTTGCCCTTCGGGTTCTTCGTGTCTCCCGGATACATGAAGATGCCGCCATAAAGGAGTGTCCGATGTACATCGGCCACCAGGCTCCCCACATACCGCGCCGTGTAGGGCCTGCCGTTCAGGGCATCGGTGCGCTGGAATTCCTCCACCGCCCGCCGCATGCCCGCGCTCCAGAGATTGCGGTTGCCCTCGTTCGTGCTGTAGATCGAACCATGCCCGGGTATGCGGATGTTCTCGTGCGACAGGAGAAAGGCGCCGATCGTGGGATCGAGGGTGAACCCGTGGACACCATGCCCCGCCGTGAACACCATGATGGTGCTCGATCCATACATGATGTATCCGGCGGCGATCTGGGCGTATCCGGGCTGCAGGATGTCCTCCACCGTGCCCGGGCCGCCAGGCGTCACCCGGTGCATCACGGAAAAGATGGTCCCGATCGTGACGTTCGCATCAATGTTCGACGATCCGTCGAGCGGGTCGAACAGGATGATGTAGTCGCCGTTGCGATATTCCTCGGGAATGGTGATCAGTTTTTCATCCTCCTCCGAGGCCATGGCACAGAGGTGGCCGCCGTATTCCAGCGTGCTGATGAACAGCTCATTGGCAAAGACATCGAGCTTCTTCTGCTCGTCGCCCGATGCATTTGCGGTCTCCGTCTTTCCGAGGATGTCGACGAGGCCGGCACGGCGCACTTCGCGCGAAACCACCTTCGCCGCAAGTGCCACGTCGCGCAGGAGCGATGAGAATGTGCCTGAAGCGCCCGGGTGGAGCTTCTCCGACTCCGTGATGTGACGCTGAATGGTACAGATTCTCGTTTCGTTGCCGAGAAAGGATGGGAATTCAGACATGGCATGCCCTATGATGTTGGTGATGGTGCGTCGTGTGCGTGACGGAGGGCGAGGCAGACCCGCATACCGGTCTCCAACCGGTGGAACTCCACCGAGTCCATGAAGGCACGGATGATGAGCACCCCACGGCCGCCCTCCTTCAGGAGATTGTCCGTGTTGCGTGGATCAGGGATGGCATCCGGCACGAAACCCACACCCTCATCCTGGACACAGAAACGAATCCAGTCATTGTCACAGCTGCAGTCGAGCAGCACGGACTTCGCGGGATCGCCGTTGTTGCCATGGATGATGGCATTGTTCACCGCCTCGGTCACGGAGATCATGATGCGATCCACCGTGTCGGGGGGCAGGTGCAGTGCGTCGCAGATTTCCAACAGGAAGGATTCGACGTTCCGTATGCTGGATCGGACACTGGGAAATTGGATGGAACGGGTCAGCAAGGGTGTCTCGCGATTGGAGGTGCTGATGGAGGAAATTATGATGTGGCAGGTCGGAAATCAAGCTCCTGCCATGACGTTATTGGCCGGTGATGGCGACAGTCCCCTTTGTGTCGATGAACCCCCACTTCCCGTCGAGTTCCACGGCGGCCAGCCCCTCCGAAAAGGCGTAGGCCTGGTTGAAGCGCGGTTCGATCACCATGGCGCCGGTGGAATCCACGAAGCCGTATTTGTCGCCCTTCTTCACGGGTGCCAGACCGCTGACAAAATCCCCCGCGAGATCGTAGACCGCCTCGATGGCCACATCCCCGGTCGTGGTGATGAAGCCATACTTCCCCGTCACCTGGTCGCCCTGGCGGTACCATGCCCGGCCGTCGGAAAACACACCGCAGTCGTTGAAGCGGGGCTCGATCACCACCTTTCCCGACGTGTCGATGTAGCCGCAGAGGCCGGTGTATTCATCCCCCACGCGGATCATGGCCAGCCCACCGGAGAACTCCCGTGCCTCGTCGAAACGCGGTTCGATCACCATCGCCCCGGTCCGATCGATGTACCCGCATTTCACCTCGAAGCCGTCACCGGTGCGGATCACGGCACGCCCCTCGGCAAATCGCTCCGCGCCATCGAACTGCGGCTGGATCACCATCGTCCCCGTCCGGTCGATGTACCCGTATCTGCCATCCACCATCACCGCGGCCAGCCCTTCGGAGAAGCGCTCCGCGCCATCGTACTTCGGCTCGATGGCCCATTTCCCGGTCCTGTCGATGAAGCCGTATTTTCCATCCTCGGCCATCGGGGCGAGCCCGTCGGAAAACACGCTGGGGGTTGCGAAGTCGGCGTCGATCACCAGCTTCCCCGTCTTGTCGATGAAGCCGTATTTCCCGGACTCCGCATCGCCGAGGCGCACGGCCGCAAGGCCGTCGGAGAAGGGATTCACGGAATCATACTGCAGCAGAGTGTCCGACGTCTTTCTTCCACATGAAGAAACCAGCAGCAGAACAGGGATGAGGATCGGAAGGAAACGATGGGATTGCATGATGTCACCGGAATTGGTGGAGGGATACGCCGGAGTCTGGGAACGGTACCGTGCCGTGGTGGATGGAAGCGCCGCTCATCGCTGTCCGATGCAGAGCATGGACCGCGTCACGCGCGTTCCTCCGTCCTGCAGGATGGCGATATGGAGGCCGGGATGGAAGCCGTCCGTCGGGATGCGCACGGAGACACTGCCCGCGGGGATCGACCCGGCAGGCCTCTCGTACACCCGCCTGCCGAGCGCATCCACGACGATGAGCCGGGCATGCGGACCGACCGTCTGCACAGGCACCATCGTCCAGGCACCGGTGGGGAACGGATTCGGATGGTTCACGCCGATCTGTGGATCCGCGGGGGGGGTGAGTCCATGCGACACCGACACGGGGCTTCCCGGCTCGAACCGCACAAGGTCGATGAAGGACGCGTCGCCACCCGTGAACAGCGTGTCGCTGCTGTTGGCCACCGGCCCCGAGACGGCATTGCCAAAGTCATACGTCGTGTTGGGGATGAAACCCAGGCCGCCATGCACGCGGATCTCGATGATGTGCCCGGCGGCGATGGTGTGCATGCAGGCGTTGAGCCGGAAGGTGACGCGCTCCCTGCCGGCGCCGTTGGGCGTCACCTGCACATGCCCGCGCGTCAGGGGCTTCGAGGAGTTGTCTGCGGGGTTCACATCAAAGGCGGTGAGCGCCGCCTGGTAGGTGCTGCCGGAACCATTGAGCGTGAGCGTCGCCGTGCCCTGGATGCCCGCCACGGTGGTCGCCTCCGCGAAGGGCGCCGACCGGAAGATCATCGCCGCAGAACCCACACCCTGGGCATAGGCGGTCGTGGTCCGTCCCTCCGCCGCAGGCGCCTGCGCTGTCAGGGCGCCATCCGCGGTGAAGTGCAGACGGAGGCGGGAGAGGCGGGGATCCGCATCAACGGACGCGGAACCCCACACGCCGGCGTCGTCCAATGTGAGGACGACCGGGACGTTGGTGGCCGCATCAATCATCACCACGGCGCTGTCGGGGCTCGCGACATCGCCCTCCGCCGTCACTCCCTTGAGCCAGTGATCCAGCCAGGCGCGGTACAGCCGTTCGAACTCGGCGCGGATCTGCGGCTGCGTCGGAGACGCGTGTGTGCCGGGGTACAGGACGATGCGCTTCGGTCCGGCGATGGATGCGAACTGGCGGAGCGCCGATGACGGGTTGAAGAACTGGTCGTAGTAGCTCACCATGATGAGTGTCGGGATGGTGACGCCCGTTTCGAGCGCGGTGGTGGAATACCGGGTGAGCGTGGGAAGGATGAGTGGTGTGTCGCCGGCGATGAGCGCCGGGCGCACGGTGTCCTTCACAAAGGAATCGAAGCGCACATTCGAGTACTGGATGGCGTTGCTGAAGAGCCAGTTCAAGGCGTTGTCGGCGCACCAGTCCTCCTCGAAGCGCCCGTTGGCCACGATGGACACGACGCAGCGCACCGGCATGCCGAAGGCTGCCGCGGCCCAGGCATGGATGCCCCCCTGCGATGCCCCGGCCACGCCGATCCTGTCGGCGCGCACATGCGGGAGCGCTGCGACGAAGGCGATCACGTTGCGCAGATCGTCCAACACGCGTGGGGCGGTGAACATCGAGAAAACCCCCTGCGAGTTTCCCTGCCCACGGACCGAGTAGGTGGCGGTGGCATAGCCCGCAGCCGCGAAATTCTGGACATACGACCGCATGTCGTTCTTGGACCCGTTGAAACCGTGGACAAAGACGATGCCGGGAAAGCCCTCCGCAGGGGGCGTGCTGCCGGGGTGGCCGTAGATCGCATCGAGCCGGATGCCGTCGTCGGCGATGATGGTGGTGTCCACCACGCGGGGCGCCTGCGCATGCGCCATGGTCACGAGTGTGAAAAGGACGAGCGGGAGGACAAGGCGGAAGCGATGCGTCGGTGGCATGGGACACTCCGGAGTTCGTGGCCACCCGGGTCCGTGGTGAGGATGTCCGGGTGTGCGGGCAAGCTACGAAATCCGGCGGAGAATTGCAGGGCACGGCGCATGCACCAGGCTGGCGACGCCGGATGGGCGTTGCAATTCCCCGTGAGTTGGATATATTGCCGCAATGGAACTGCAAACAACACTCTGGGTCGGTTTCGGCGTACTTGTTCTTGTCATGCTCGCATTGGACCTCGGGGTGTTCAACAGGAAATCCCACGAGATCCACATCCGGGAGGCCATCGGCTGGAGCGTGCTGTGGATCTCCATCGCCCTGGCGTTCAATGTCGTCATCCTTCTCACCGAGGGGCATGAGGCCGCCATCAACTTCCTCACCGGCTACCTTGTGGAGAAGGCGCTGTCGGTGGACAACCTGTTCGTCTTCCTCATCATCTTCACCTTCTTCGGAGTGGAGGGGCGCTATCAGCACAAGGTGCTGTTCTGGGGCATCATCGGCGCCCTGGTGATGCGGGGCATCTTCATCGCCGCCGGCATCGCGCTCATCTCCCTTCTGCACTGGACCATCTACCTGCTCGGCGCCTTTCTCATCTTCACCGGCATCAAGATCGGCATCCACCAGAACGAGAACGTCCATCCGGAACGCAACCCGATTCTCCGCTTCCTCCGGAAGTTCATCCCCATCTCGAGGGAGTTCCATGGCGACAGGTTCTTCATCCGCCGCGAGGGCAGACGCATCGCCACACCGCTGTTCGTGGCTCTTGTGGTGGTGGAATCCACCGATGTGGTGTTTGCGGTGGATTCCATCCCCGCGATCCTCGGCATCACCACCGATCCCTTCATCGTGTACAGCTCCAACATTCTCGCAATCCTCGGCCTGCGCGCGTTGTACTTCGCGCTTGCGGGGATGATGAAACTGTTCCGCTATCTGCACTACGGCCTGTCGGCGGTGCTCGTCTTCATCGGCATCAAGATGGTGATCGCGGACTGGTACAAGATGCCCGTGTGGATGGCGCTCGGCACGGTGGGGCTGATCCTCGTCGTCTCCGTTCTCGCGTCGGTCATCATCCGCAAACCGGAAACGTCCGAGTGACACGCCATGGCGCGGTGCTTGCGGACCGTGGATGCCATGCGTATGGGCGCTCTTCATTTTTTCGCGGCTTTTCGTCATATTGAATCATTCGCCCGTGGCGACACGGGAATCCCGATCTTCCACCCGCATTCGGAGCCGTATCATGCACCCACCTGTTCAGCCATGGCCTGACGACAGCATCGAGGCGAAGGCCTATGCCGCAGTGGCCGACATTCCCACGCTGGAGATGAACGACACCAACCGCCTCGGTTACCATGTGTACCTTGCGCTCACACGCCAGATCCCCTCTCTTGAGGAGGCCGTGCTCGTGGCCCAGGCACGCATGGCGATCACGCCGCAGGAGGCGATGGAACGCATCTCCGCAAAGCTCATCGAGCTCGGCGTCGACGTCGAAGCCTGACCCATCCGCTCCGTTGCGCACGACCCGGGCGGCACGACCACCGACCCCCGCACACGACACCAGAACATCAACTCAATAAAGGCAGTACCATGAACATCAAGGAATCCGTCCACGGTGACGTCATCGTCATCACCCCGAAGGGAAGTCTGCTGGGCGACGACGAGACCGCAGCATTGAAGGAGAAGCTGGCAACCGCAGTGAACGAAGGCTACCTGAAGGTCGTCCTCGATGTCGGCAACATCACCTGGATCAACAGCTCGGGTCTTGGTTCGCTGATCTCCGCTCTCGGCAATCTCAACCGCGCCGGAGGCGACCTCCGCATCGCCAACATCACCGACAAGATCGAAAGCCTCTTCCTCATCACCCAGCTCTTCAAGGTGTTCAAGACCTTCGAGACGGCCGATCGCGCCGTCGGCAGCTTCATCACCGACCCCATCCCCGACCGCGCAGGCAAGTGACGACACGGCACTGACGGCACCCCCGGCCCGCTCGCGACAGCCGGTCCGTTCCATGAATCAGGGCGACGCAGATGCGTCGCCCTGTCGCTTTGTGTGGTCCTGGCACCCTTCACCCGGGCGGCCACGGAT
>CAYUYM010000009.1:0-48737 GCA_964449305.1 uncultured Chromatiales bacterium
GACGCACTGCACGGCGGTCACAGCAGAGGGATGAACATGGTTCATCCCTCATGCATTTTGTGACATCAGGATCGCCAAGATGGACCCGTCCGGACGCTTCACCTTACCGGCCCCTGGCCGCATCTTCCCGCGAAGATTTCCGTACATTGGGACTCATCGTCGTTTCACACTTCACCACGCTGCATGCACCGCTCCGCCACATTGCTTCTGCCTGCCCTGCTGCCGCTCATCATGGCCGGCTGCTGTGGCGCATCCGACCTCATCGAGCGCTCCCGCCGCGAGATCCTCGCCACAGAGAAGGCCTTCGAGGCACATGTCCGCGACCATGGCGTCCCCGACGGCTTCGCGCACTTCGCCGATGATTCGGCGGTGATCGACCGCGGAAACACGCTGGTGCGGGGCCCCGCCGCCATCCGTGCATGGTACGCCGCGAACACCACGGATCGCATGACCATCACCTGGGATGCGGAGTTTGTGGATGTGGCCGCCTCGGGCGACCTGGGCCATACCTGGGGCCGGTACGTGCACACGACGATCGATTCCGCGGGAACGCCCCGTACACGGACGGGCATCTTCCACACGGTGTGGAAACGCCAGCCCGATGGCACCTGGAAATACGTATGGGATTGACCATGACCACCTCGACATCCAACGCACGCATCATCACCGGGTACATCATCATCGTGCTGAGCCTGGCGATTCTGCTCTGGGACGCCGCCGCCTACCTCGGTGGCATCTGCCCCTCTGTGTTTCCGCCCGGCCTCGGCGTCATCTCCGCCGCCATGGGCGCGTATCTGGTGAAGCGCGGCCGGCATGGCACGAACCCATCGGCGACGGACGACGAGGGGCACCATGGCGCTTAGCGCTTTCGAGTCCAAGGCGGCTCCTCCGACCCCCGACGATCTGCAACAGGTGCTCGGCCCTGCGTGGGAGGCATGGGAGGGACTCATCCGCGCCATTGATGCCGCGCACGGCCCGATCACACAGGTGTGGGGTTTCCCGGGGGCGAAGTACGGCTGGTCCCTGCGCCTGAAGCGCGGCGACCGGGTGATCCTGTACATGACACCACAGGTGGGTGCGGTGTTGACGGGCTTCGTCCTTGGTGAGCGTGCCGCGGCGTTGGCGCACGAACGCGGGCTGCCGACAACCGTGCTCGAGCTCATCGACGTGGCTCCGCGGTATGCCGAGGGACGGGGGTTCCGGATGTCCCTGGCAACTGCAGAGGATGTGGCGACCGCGATGCTGGTGGTGGGCGTGAAGATGGCCTGACACGACCGGCGGGCGTCAACCGCCACAAATTTCCTTGAAGCACTGGTCTGTTTCGTTGATTTTTCCCATGTTGTGACAGATTTCGCTGTCGCACCATCATCCATCAGCCATCGATTCCATGGCGATCAATGTCATATTCACACTCGACAACGACACATTGCGTGTGACTGCATCGGGCTTCGACGAGGACCTTGAGGGGGTGGAGGCCTACGGCCTCTCCGTGATCGAGCAGTGCATCGCCACCAGATGCCGCCACGTCCTGTGTGATGAGCTCGGCCTGGAATACCGGATCGGGACCTACGACACCTACGAGGCGGCGCGGTTCATCGCTGAGCGCGCCCCGTCCGTGGCACGCATCGCCATCGTCACGCGACCGGGACAGATCGAGGATGCCCGGTTCTGGGAGACCGTGGTCGTCAACCGTGGCATGCTCGCACGCGCCTTCACCTCGCTGGACGACGCCGAGCGCTGGCTGACAGAGTGACGCCAACCGGACAGAACGGGCGCCACGCCGATGCAGGGACGCGCGGCAGGTGATTGTAACGACATGCCGCGATGGGATGTCCCTCAAGATGGATGTGCCATCATCGTGTATCATGACTGACAAAGCCAGCCGTGTGTGATGTCAGGCATCCACCACGCACCTTTTCCACGATACGACATTTCCGCCAGAGGAGGCGTCATGACACTTCGCTTTCGCACACTGCTCCCGCTTCTCATCCTGCTTGCCGCAGGCCTGTCGGTGGCTTCAGCACAGAATCCCGGTGACGCCCTGTTTGCCGGCACACAGGTGCACACGGTGAACATCCGATTCCTTTGTCCGGATTATTGGGATTCGCTCACGGTGTACTATAACGCCGGGTTTGAACAATACATCCCCGCCACGGTCATCTTCGACGGCAGGCAATATGACAGCGTCGGTGTGCGCTTCAAGGGCAACTCCTCCTTCACGCACCCCAACAACAAGAAATCCCTGCGTCTGGCCTTCGACGAGTTCAAGGACCTGAAGATCGATGGTGAGAAGGGATTGCATCTCAACAATGTGTGGGGTGATCCGACCTTCCTGCGCGAAAAGATCTTTCTCGACTACTGCAGGGATGCCGGCATCGCCGCGCCGAGGGCGAACTACGCGCGTGTGTCCCTCAACGACACGCTCTGGGGGTTCTACACGCTGATCGAGCATGTGGACAAGCGCTTCCTTTCCAACCACTATGGCAAGAACAGCGGCGATCTGTTCAAGGCGGTGGACGCCTTCGGGCCGGTGGACACGAGCAAGATCATCTCGGACTTCAAATGGATCGATGGCAACGCGGACTCCTACGCGCAGTACTACGAGCTGAAGACCGACGGCTCGGCAACAGCCTGGCCGCAACTGCTTTCGATCCTGGACTCCCTCAACCACGGGCAGGCGCTTGACACCTGGATGCCGACGAAGATCAACATGCCGGCCCTCTGCAATGCCATCGCGGCGAACATGCTGTTTGCCAACCTCGACTCCTACACCGGATCGGGGCGGAACTTCTACTTCTACTTCAACCCGACCACATCGAAGATGGAATGGATCACCTGGGATGTCGGTCTGTCGTTTGGAGTGTTCCCTCTGAACGTGTCGAACATGGAGGGCCTGAGTCTGCTGCATGTGCAGAACGCCGACGACCGGCCCCTGTGGAAGGCCATCATCTCGACGCCGCTGCTCAGGACGCAGTACCTCCAAGCGGCCTGCTCACAGCTCCAGTCGCATTTCATCACCGACCGGCTGTATGCGCACATCGACAGCGTCGCCGCCGTGATCCGCCCCCTCGTGCTGGAGGATCCGCGCAAGATGTACACCTACCAGCAGTTCGAGACGAACATCGAGACAGAGATCACGGCCGATGGAGGCGGGGGGAAGCGGAAGCCGGGGCTGAAGTCCTTCATCCTGCAGCGCTCCGCGAACGTGCTCACACAGTTGCAGAACCTGGGCATCGACTGTCAGACGGCCGTGGAGCCCGGGGCGGCGGCGCAGACCATGATCCTGGAACAGAACCACCCCAATCCCTTCAACCCCTCCACCACGATCACGTTCCAGCTTCCGGCCAGGCAGCATGTGCGGCTCGAAGTGTTCTCCGTGTTGGGCGCGCGTGTGGCGCTCATCATCGACGGCGTGCAGGAGGTCGGGACACACACCCTGCTGTTCAACGCGGCCGAGCTGCCGGGGGGCGTGTACATCTGCCGCCTGTCCGCAGGCACGCAGACGCTCACCCGGCGGATGACGCTGCTCAAGTGATCCCCACCCATTCAACAACTCTTCCACAGCGCACCTCCGAGGATATCATCATGCATCGATCGCTCGTCATCGTCCTTTTCGCGCTCTGCACCTGTGCGGCGCAGTCACAGACCTGGTACTGGCAGAACCCCCTGCCGCAGGGCAACAGCATTCTCGGCATGCATTTCACCAGCGCCACCGTGGGCTTCGCCGTGGGCGAGGGGGGAAGCATCCTCTTGACGCAGAACGCCGGAGCAACATGGACACGCCTCGCATCGGGGACGCGAAGCCATCTGACCTGCGTGCACTTCCTCAATCCGACCCTGGGTTTCGCCGCCGGGTATGACGGCGTCATTCTCCGGACCGGCGACGGCGGTGCGACGTGGACGATGGTGCACGTCGACACGCTGGTGATCTACACGGACGTGCAGTGCATCGACGAACAGACCTGCGTGGTGGCGGGCGGCCCGTCCACGGGATCGGGCAGCGTGTTCCAGCGCAGCACCGACGGCGGCACGACGTGGACCACCGTGGATGTGGGCAGCACATCCCCCCTGTCCTCGATCCACTTTCTCGACGCCTCCACCGGCTTCGCCTCGGGCGTTGCAGGCACCATTCTGACGACCGTCGATGGCGGCCTGCACTGGGCGACGCAGGCATCGGGGACCTTCAACTGGCTGCAATCCATCGCCTTCGCAACGCCCTCCATCGGAGTGGCGGTGGGCACGGGCGGCATCATCGTGCGCACCACCGACGGCGGAGCGAGCTGGGTGAAGACCACGTCCGGCACAACGCAATGGCTCAAATCCGTGTGCTTCATCGACGCATCGCTCGGCTTTGCGGTGGGGTCCGGCGGCATCATCCTGAAGACGGTGAACGCGGGCGCCACCTGGGCGGCGACATCCTTCGGGCCGGCGCGATCACTCACCACTGTCGCCGGAGTCGACGCGCTGCATGCGTACCTCGGCGGGGAGATCGGCGTGCTGGCATCGACGGCCGACGGCGGCGCCACATGGCAGGCCCTGTCGGGAGGCCTGACGGCATCGCTTTTCTCCGTCTGGTTCATCTCCCCCACCACGGCGGTGGCCGTGGGTGATGCGGGCACCATCCTCAAGACCACCGACGGTGGCGAGGCATGGAGGAGCATGCCGTCCGGCATCAGCGATCCGCTCCAATGCGTGCAGTTCACCGACAACGCGACCGGCCATGCCGTGGGTGATGTCGGAACGATACTCAGGACCACCAACGGCGGCGAGGCCTGGACGGCGGTGACATCGGGCTCCACGAACTGGCTGCAGACGGTGCACTTTGTGGACGCGCAGACGGGCTACGCGGCCGGTGCCTATGGCACGATCCTGAAGACGACCAACGCCGGGGCAGACTGGGTGACGCAGGACAGTCACAAGGAAACCCAGTTCAACTCCATGGACTTCATCGACGCCCTGCACGGCGTGGTGGTGGGCGGCGAGGCCTACGGCGGCAGCGGGGTGATCCTCGAAACGACGGATGGCGGAGCGACCTGGGAGGAGCGCTTCAACGAGGCCGAGCTCATGCTCTGGTCGGTGACCTGGGTCAGCACCACCACGGCGGTGGCTGTGGGCGGGCCGAACACCGGCTTCGGAAGCGTCATCCTCCGCAGCACCGACGGCGGCCACACCTGGGAGCACCAGGGCTCGCCTGTCACGACCAACCTCCTCAGCGTGACGTTCGTGGATGAAAGCGCGGGGCTGGCATGCGGCGCTGGTGGAGCGCTGTGCTCCACCACCGATGGCGGGGTGACGTGGACGGTGCAGCCGTGCGTGACGAACAACAATCTCCAGTCGATCGTCGCCCTCACGCCATCGGCCATCTCCATGGTGGGCGTCAACGGGACGATTCTTTCCACCGTGAAACCCGGCACCACAGGCGTGGAGGACGCGGGCACCACCGCCCTGCCGGTGAGTGTGACGCTCGACCAGAACCACCCGAATCCCTTCACCCCCGGCACGACCATCACCTACACGCTTGCCGGGCGCGGCACCGTCCGCATGGTGGTGTTCGACGAGACCGGGCGCATTGTGTCCACACTTGTCGATGGCAGCCGCGAGGCAGGCAGCCACACCGTGCACTTCGATGCCGGCAGTCTGCCGAGCGGTGCCTACATCGTGCGCCTCATCGCCGGCGACCGCCTTCTGACGCGCACCATGCACCTGATCAGATAGTCACGCATCCAGGCGCCCTTCGAATTCCCGCGCATTTCACCGTCCCATTCATTTCACCCCCGCAACCGGGGGGTGCCCAAGGAACACCACCATGAACACACCTCTCCGCATCCATTGCATCGCGGCACTGGCGCTGCTCACGCTGCTTCCGGTATCGATCCATGCCCAGGCCTGGCAGGGCTACACCCTCTTCAGCGGGGAGAACTCCCGCAACACCTACCTTGTGAACATGAGCAACCAGACCGTGCACAGCTGGACGCACACAAAGACCGGCGGCTATTCCTGCTACCTGTTGGAGGATGGTTCCCTTCTGCGCCCGGCCACCTCGTCCAACTCGACGTTGAACGGCGGCGGGGCGGCGGGCATCGTGCAGAAGGTGAACTGGAACGGAGGCGTGGTGTGGGAATTCACCTACAGCAGCAACACGTACAGGACGCATCACGATCTGGAGCCGATGCCGAACGGCAATATTCTTGCCATCGCGTGGGAGGTGAAGACCTCGGCCCAGTGCGTGGCCGCGGGGCTCAACCACAGCGCATCGCTCTGGCCCGACATGATCATCGAGATCCAGCCGGTGGGGACGAATGGTGGCAACATCGTGTGGGAATGGCACGCCTGGGATCACCTGATCCAGGACTACAACGCAACGAAGGCGAACTACGGCGTGGTGGGCCAGCACCCGGAACTGATCGACATCAACTGCAAGAGCACATCGGGGGACTGGCTGCACATCAACGCGGTGAGCTACAACCCGACGCTGGATCAGATCGCCATCTCCTCCCACAACCTCGATGAGGTGTACATCATCGATCACAGCACGACGACAGCGCAGGCCGCCTCCCACTCCGGCGGCAACAGCGGCAGGGGCGGCGACATCATCTACCGCTGGGGATCGCCCGCGAACTACGACGCCCCCGGCACGCAGGTGTTCGATGTGGTGCACTGCGCCTACTGGATTCCGGCCGGCCTTCCGGGTGCGGGCAACCTCATGGCCTTCAACAACCGCGAGAGGATGAGCACCTCGATGGTGGTGGAGCTCACGCTTCCGACCAGCGGCTCGGCGTACGCGTGGACGCAGGGCACGGCATACGGCCCCGCCTCCCCCACATGGAGCTACACTGCCACGGGCTTCTTCTCCAACCACCTCGGAGGCAACCAGCGCCTCCCCAACGGGAACACGCTGATCGCTGAGTCAACGTCGGGCTACCTCTTTGAGGTGAACTCCGCGGGCGTGACGCAATGGAGCTACCAGCGGGGCGGCTCGATCGCCCGCGTCCTGCGCTATGACGCCTCCTATCCGGGCCTGCAATACCTCACGCCCGTGGAGATGTCCACCTTCTCCGCCGTGCGCCGCGACGGCGGCATCGCCCTTGCATGGCGCACCGAGACGGAGACGAACAACCACGGTTTCGAGATCGAGCGCCTCATCATGGATGAGGGGGGGCAGTGGGAGACGGCGGGCTTCGTGAGCGGACAGGGCACGACGCTTTCGCCCACGGACTATGCATGGTTCGATGACGCCCCGGCGGTGATCACAGAGAACACCATCGTCTACCGTCTCTGCCAGATCGACACCGACGGCTCGCGCACGTATTCCGCCCGCATCGAGGTGAGCGCACCGGTCAGCACCTTCACCCTGAACCAGAACCATCCGAATCCCTTCAACCCCACCACAACCATCAGCTACACGCTGCCTGAGGCGACATCCGTGCGCATCGACATTGTCGACATGCTCGGGCGCCGTGTTGCCACGCCCGTGGATGGTGAGCAGACAGCGGGATCCCACGCCGTGATGGTCGATGCAACGCAGTGGTCCGCCGGCACCTACCGCTGCGTGATGCACACACCGGCCGGGACCCAGTCACGCAGCATGTCGCTCGTGAAATAGCGGGACTGTGCGTCGTCGCGCGCAGCTCCTCATCCCCCACACCGATGCCGGATGTCCCCACGCGGGCGTCCGGCATCGTCTTGTCCGGCGCTTCGGCTGCGTTCCCGGAAACACGCACACCCTTCGGAACCGACGGACGCCGGTGGTATTTTTGTCCACACCAAACGGATGATTCCGTCATGCCGACACGTCATTCCGCTGCTCCATTCTCACAGGGATTCCATGCGTTTC
Organism: uncultured Chromatiales bacterium; assembly: GCA_964449305.1. Taxonomy (GTDB): domain Bacteria; phylum Bacteroidota; class Ignavibacteria; order SZUA-365; family CAYQST01; genus CAYUYM01. Next base: position 7,835 of record CAYUYM010000009.1, read on the forward strand.
AGACACCACCTTCTCATCATGCTCTTCATCACCATTGCGTCATCACCCCACGCCCGGGCGGATGACCCCGTCGGCGTGGGCGACGCGCCGCTGCTGTTCCTCCCCGCAGCAGCACCCGCCTTCCCGGGAAACGCATCGCACGCGGGCACAGCGTTCTTCCGGATCGATGCAGCGGCCTTTGACGGCTTCGATCCCGAGCCGGGTGCGCCCTTCATGCTGGCCGGCATCCCCCTGCCACATGGTGGCAGGGCGTCTGCGCGTGTGGAGCGCATCGCCGTGCTGGGGGGCGATGGTGCGGTTCATGTGAACGGCATCCTTTCCGACCCCGCACCGAGGCACATCCTGCTCACCGGATCGGTGTCGGGCGCCCCGGGCTCGCACATCTACCTCGCGCTGTTCCGCGACCGCGTGTTCGGCTACATCGATCCGGGGGACGAGCGGCGCACCCGCATCATCCTCGGCCCCACAGGCGCGGACACCGACATCTGCGGGGTGATCGACGAGGCCGACATGCCGGAGCGCCGCGTGCGCCCGGCCTGCCTGGCCGAGGAGCTGGACCAGTACCGCGACGCCGCGGCACACCAGGATCCGCCACCGCAGGCCCGGAGTGGAGGAACGCGCACAGCCAGCACGGCGTCACGACTCAACCTCGCGGTGGACTGCGATTACGCATTCCACCAGATGAACGGATACAGCACGACGAACTCCACGGCTTACGCCACGGCCCTCGTCGGTGCCATCACCGACATCTACCGCCGCGATGCGAACATCGTATTCTGGGTCACCTACCTGAATGTGTGGACGTCGACCGGACCCTATACCGCCTCATCCACCAGCAACCTGCTGACGCAGATGGCGAACTACTGGAACGCAAACCGCGGCAGTGTGACACGTGCCACGGCGGTGCTGCTGTCCGGAAAGTCCGCCGGCGGGGGCATCGCCTATCTCAATGTGTTGTGCCAGAACTCCTCCGCCTATGCCGTGGCGGCGGATCTGGTGGGAGGGTACACCTGGCCGCCTTCGGGCTTCATCTGGGACATCGACTGCCCCGCGCACGAGCTGGGGCACAACGTGGGTGCGCGTCACACGCACAACTGCTGGTGGGCGCCTGCGATCGATTCCTGCGTCGCGGCGGAGGGTGGGACCTGTTTCTCCACGCCTGTCGCCACGCTGGGTACGATCATGAGCTACTGCCACCTGACGCCGGAGAGCGTGGCGTTGAATTTCGGTTCACGCGTGTCGGCCTACCTGACGACGCGCGCCACCGCGGCCACATGCCGGATCTCGCAGTCCGTCCCGGATGTGGATGCCGGACCGGACCGGGGGTTGTGCGGTGCGGGTGCGGTGCAGATCGGCAATGCGGCCACGAGTGGCACCCCGCCATACACCTACCTGTGGTGGCCGGCACCGGGGCTGTCGGGCACCACCGTGGCGCGGCCATATGCCAGCCCGGCGGTGGAGACGAAGTACTTCGTCCGTGCCACGGATGCGAACGGGTACCGCGCCTACGACTCGGTGATTGTCGCCCCCGGCACCATCCCCACGGCGGAGGCCGGTCCGGACTGGATCTACTGCGCTGGGCGTGGTGTGACGATCGGCGGAGCACCGACCGGTGATGGGGGCACGCCGCCGTACACCTACCAGTGGACACCCGCCACGGGGCTGGGATCCGCCACATCGCCGAATCCCACCGCGGCCCCCCCGCAGACCACGGTGTATCGCGTGGTGGTGACGGATGCGCTCGGATGCCAGAGCGCGGATTCCATGACCGTGGCTGTCGGCAGCGGCGTGGTGGCCGATGCAGGTCCCGACCAGATCATCTGCCCGGGCGGGCAGGTGCAGATCGGCGGCACCGCCTCGGGCGGCATGGCACCGTACACGTACCAGTGGGCACCATCCACCAGTGTGAACGATCCGACGAGCCCCACACCGCTCGCCACCCCGGGCGCCACCATGATCCTTGCGCTGACGGTGACCGATGCGAACGGATGCACGGATGTGGACTCCGTGCTGGTGACGGTCAGCAACACGCTGGCCGCACATGCCGGCCCCGATCGCGCGATATGCCGCGGCAGCGCCGCATCGATCGGACTCCCCGCCTCCGGCGGCTTGGCGCCGTACTCGTATTCATGGACGCCAGCCACGGGACTCAATGACGCGATGATCATGACACCCGATGCATCGCCGCAGAGCACCACGGTCTACATCGTGGAGGCGACCGACGGGCTTGGCTGTGTGAGCGCCGACACAGTGGTTGTGACGGTGCGCATCCCATCGGCGGTGAACCTCACATGGACAGGCGCGAAAGGCACGGACTGGAACACCACCGGGAATTGGAGCGACACCTGCGCCGTGCCGGTCGACGGCAGCAGCATCACGATCCCGCCATCCACCGTGCCACCGGAGAACAACCCCGTCCTCGCCCTCGCCGACCTGACGCTCAACAACGCCGCAGGGTTGACACTCGCGAACAACCTCACGGTGAATGGAACACTGACGATGACCGCAGGCCGTATCTCCCTCGGCGATCACCGGCTGACCATCGGCCCGGCGGGGCAGATCCTGTCCGGAAATGCGGCGAAGTACATCGTGACCAACGGCGACGGAGCATTGACCATCGCGGGCATCGGCGCCACCGGTCGCATGGGAGGCGTGCTGTTTCCCATCGGCCCGACGCCGACGAGCTACAACCCGGTGACCATCATCAACAGCGGTGTGATCGATGCGTTCTCCGCACGTGTCACCCCCACGCTCCTGTCGAACGCCACCTTCGGCCCGACGCTCACATCGCATGTGGTGGAGCGCACCTGGTTCATCGAGGAGGGCACACCCGGGGGATCCACGGTGACCCTCACGCTGCAATGGGAGAACGCCCATGCCACGGCGAACTTCGTGAGGGACGCGGCGTATGTGGCCCATCACAACGGTGTGGAATGGCTTGCACTCACGACCGCCGGCAGACCTCTCGGCGGGGGTCCCTACATCCTCGCAGCCACGGGTGTCACCGCCTTCCCGCCCCTCGCCATCGGCGACAGTGCCTCGTCCTTGCCCGTGGAACTCCTCTCTCTCACCGCGGGCATCGAGGGCAAGGCCATCCGCCTCACGTGGGCCACGAGCTCCGAGCAGCACTGCCTGGGATTCGGGATCGAGCGCCGGCAGGCGGCGCACGGGGATTGGACCGTCATCGGCTTCGAGGCCGCCCGCGGCGGTGATACGGAAGGCAGGTACACCTTCGTCGATGAGCGACCCCCGACGCCGGCGCTGGAATACCGCCTGCGCATCGTCGACCTTGACGGCAGCGTGTCTTCATCCCCCGTGGTGACGGTGGAGGCGACAGCACCACCCGTGGCAACGCTCCATGAGGTGCACCCGAATCCCGCATCCGGCAGCGCCGCCATCCGCTTCACCCTGCCGCGCGACATGCACGCGCGCATCGAGATCGTCGATCTCCTGGGGCGGCGTGTGCTGACGGTGACAGACGGCCCGACCAATGCGGGCACCCATGTGCTTCCACTGCACATCGCATCGCTTCCGTCCGGCAGCTACCGCTGCGTGCTGCACACCGATGACGCCGGCCAGGCGGTGATGCTTGTGATCCGATAAGCAGAGAGGGCGTGCAATCCCGACACCATTCCTGATGGATGCGAAACGGGGCGACGATGGTCGCCCCGTTTTTTCACGTCACTTGTACGGATGCTCACCGCACGACGATGAGCGGCGCGGATGTGGTTCCGAGCGGTGTGATGAGGCGGAGCTGATGACGCCCGACCGGCAACGCGGATGCAGATACCGTGATCGTGGGTGAGTGTGTGGACGCGAGCGCCGCGCGGAGCTGCGCGGTGAGGTCCGCGATCACGCGTCCGGTGATGTCGCACACCTGGAGGCTCGCCGCACCGGAGGCCGCGCCGGGTGCGGTGTCGACATGGATGCGGGCGGTGGATGTGACGGGGTTCGGAGAGACGGCCATCGTGAAGCCGACCGGGGCGGCAGGCGGAGCGGGCGCGGCAAGCGTGCTGCCGCTGCGGTGGAGGATGCCCCCCTCCCGGCCGCAGAGCCACACGCCGGTGGCTGAGCCGGTGAGTCCCACCACCTCGTCGCGCAGGGGGATCCACTCGTCGGACCACGTCCTTCCACCATCGGTGGACCGGACAAGACGCCCGGCATACTCTGATACAGCAGCAAGAAGTGTATCAGGGCCGATGAGAAGGATGCGGTTGAGCAGTGCCGGTGGCATCACGTCAACCATGGACCAGGTCGATCCGCCGTCCGTTGTGGAGAGGACGACCCCGTCTCCGGCGGCCCAGCCACGCTGGCCGTCGAAGGCGAAATCGCGTATGGAGGCATCTGTACGATCAGCGACGACGGACCAGGTCGCACCGCCGTCTGTCGTGCGGCGGATGCCGCCGGAACAGCCCAGGAAGCCGGTCTCGCTGGTGACCATGTACACGCAGGCCGGCTCCGCCGTGATGTCGAGCGGCGTGTGCATCCACGTCGCACCACCATCGGTGGTTCGCGCCAGGGTGGCCGCGTCGGTGCCCCACCCCAGGAGCACGCCGGTCGACGGTGACACGAAGGACTGATCGAAGTAGTCCCATGCGGGATCGACGGGGAGATGCGACCAGTTCATCCCGGCGTCAGTGCTTTTCAGCGCGGTGCCCGCCGGACCAGCGGCGACAATGGTCGTCGCATCGAGGCACTGCACGGAGGCGAGGACGCCATGCGTCGGGATGGAGCTTGGAGTGGTCCATGCACCGCCACCGTTGGAGGACACCATGACGCGATCGCCGACGGCGCAGACGATGCGGCCGCGGGCCGCGATGTCGTTCATCACCGACCATTCGAAACCGGTGAGAGCGGACTGCAGCGTCGCGAAGTCGGACGAGTGGAAGATGTCTCGCATGTGATTGCCACCGACCAGCACGAGCCCGCCGGCGGTGTAGTCCGCATCGTTCCACCATTGCGCGGTGGGGTTGGTGATGCTCACCTCCCAGGTGATCCCGCCATCGGTGCTGCGGATGATGTCGCCGAAGTCCGTCATGGCGAAGCCGTGGGTGGCATCGACAAACTTCAGATCAAAGCCCCTGATGTTCGACAGAAAGCTCCATGTGGAGCCGCCATCGGAGGTGGCATAGAGCATGAACTCATTGAATGTGGATGTGTCGGGCACGCTGATCCAGCCGCGTGTGGCATCAATGAAGCACATCTCGCTCACCATCGTGGATCGGCTGGTGAGTTCCGTGGGCAGCGGACAGACATTCCACGATGCACCGGCATCGGATGTGCGATACACCGCCGGAATGCTTCCACCGGCACCCTGCCCCTGCCAGCCGCCGATCCAGCCATGCAGCCTGCCGGAAAAGGTCATGCAGGTGAAGGTCATGCCGGCTTCGAACGGCGTGCGCACCCAGTCCGTGCCACGATTGGTGGTGTGGAAAAGCGCATAGGGGTAGCCGGTGAAGGTCCATGCCTCATCGGCCGAGAGGGCGGTGATGCGGTAGGTGGTGTCGGGAAGCGTCACGGGCTGCCATGTGGCTCCACTGTTGATGGTCATCAGTCCGGTTCTGGTGTCGAAGCTCGAATAGCTCAACGCCCAGGCCACATCCCTCTCCGGCACGGAGAGCGTCTGGAAATGAAGATCGCTCGTGAGCGCCTGCCTTGTCCACGAAACACCGGCATCCGTGGATTTGAGGATGGTCCCCTTCTCGCCCACCGCCCAGCACACGGTGCCATCGGGGGAGAACTGGACCGCCATGAGCGTGTTGCCCTGGGGAAGCGGGTGGGCCCATTGCCACTGCGCGGAGGCTGAGGCAAGAAGCAGGATGAAGAACACAACACAATGAAGAGCGAGTCGTCGCATGAAATCCTCCTGATGTCCGGCTGGCAACTTACGGAAATTCGCCCAGAGGGCAGCATCACAGGGTGATGTGGATGCCGAGCGTGGGGAGGAGGGGTGCGCCGAGCAGGGGGATGCTGATGATGCGGAGCGTTTCGCGATCCACGGCGTAGTTGCAGATCGCCACATTGGCCCTGTTGTAGAGATTCATCACCTCGAGATACACGCTCCAATTCCAGCCGAACCAGCGTGGGTGCGCCGTGATGCGCACATCGAGGCGATGGTAGTCCGGCAGTCGGGCGCTGTTGAGGTTGTCCATCCCTCCGCGGTCCTGGTCAAACACCACCCCCTTGAAATCCACATCGAGCGTGGGCGTGGTGGTGTTCGTCACACTGTCGGTCTTCAGCCAGACGCGGGGCCGGATGCCGACCGGGGGATTGTCTGGAAAGCCGGTGCCATAGGTCCAGTGCACAGCCACCTCCCACCCCGCCCCGAGGTCGAGGGTGATGTCGGCGTTGATGCTGTGACGGCGGTCGTAGTCGTAGGCCTGTGTGTGTCCGTTCCACGTCCGCTGCGAGCGAGCCCAGGCGTAGGAGAGGGTCCAGGAGACGTCGTCGTCGGGACCACGGCGGAGGCTGCTGATGACGATTTCCAGGCCAGCAGCCTCACCGCTTCCCGCATTGACCGGAATGGAGGTGATGGAATCGGCCGGCTCGGCACGCGGTGCCGACCACCCGGCGGCAGAGCGTGGATCGCCTCCGGGGATGGGATCGACCACGTAACGCGTGCCGACGGCAACGAAGGGCACGATGAGGTCGTCGAGGCGTTTGATGTAGCCCTCCACCGCAAGGCTGATTCCATCCAGCGGCCGGCATTCGAAGCCGAGCACCCCATGGACAGCACGCTCGGCCCGCAGTCCGGAGGCATGGGCCGGTGAGAGGTCGTACACGGTGCGCGTGAGGTAGATTTCATGGCCGGGAGTGAACTGCTTCTCGTACCCGGGGGACTGTCGATACACACCCACTGCGGCATGCACGGATGCTGTGGCATCAAGCAGAAGCGTGGAGGCCAGCCGCGGAGAAACGCACACAGAGTTGATGAGTCCGAAGTACTCCAGGCGCACCCCGGGTTGCAGCGTCCACCGGTCCGAGATGTGCCAGAGATCCTGCACATGGGCGGATGCGCCGAGGCGACGGGAGTCCGTGGCGAAGGAGGGCAGCGCGGAGAGACGCGGGTTGGACTGCCGCAACTGCTGATTGCGGGCATCCACGGTGATGCCCACGTTCATCTCCGTCAGGAGGTGATTCACCGACATCCCCGCCTCCACCTGATGCCCGCCCGGCAGGGCGAGGAGCCATGAATGCGAGAGGCTGAATTTCCTGAACAGGAACCGATAGCTCCCGGATGCGCGGATCAGATCCTCCACCGGAAGTCCCTGACGCCGCAAGGAATCCTTGAGCTGCTCATACTCCTGCGTGGACATGGAGAGACCCAGCGTGATCTCCGGCGTCATGACACCGGAGAAGGTGTTGGATCCACCGAGCTGAAAGAAGGACGCGGTGGTCTGAGCCACGGCATTGTCGGCGGCGACGTGTGACCAGGTGGCGGTGGCGAGATCGTTGAAGGTGAGGTCGTCAACGGACAGGTTTCCGATCGCATTGATGTCCTGGGCCGCGGTAAGGTCGGCCTTGTCGCGTGCGGTGATGCCAAGGATGGTGATCCTGTTGCGGTAGTCGATCTGGAGCCCCAACCGCATCTGGAAGTCGGTGAAGTTGGGGAGCACGATGTTGCCCCGCGCAAAGCCGGATGCCCGTGCGATGGGGGCGGCAACGAGGTCGTAGTACGTGCGCCGTGCCGCCACGATCCAGGATCCCGTCCACGGGCTGGACGGGATCCCGGAGTCGTCGAGTGTGTCGGATTCCCAGCCGGCGCGCAGGGTGAGCGGCCCCTCACACACGATGTTCGCGTTGGCGATGCTCATGTGGAGGGCGGCGGCGAGGGGCCGGTCGCGCTGGCCGTCGCGGGTGTCCACCTCCACAACGGCCGACAACCCGTCGCCGAACTGCACCGGCCAGCCACCGGGGTGGAAGCGCACGGAGCGGACCAGGGCGGGATTGAACATGGACACGCCGCCATAGAGCCGATAGGGATTGACGATCTCCACACCGTCGATGGTCATGACATTCTCCTCCGGAGAGGAGCCGCGGACATGGAGTTGTGCACTGTAGTCGCCGGACGAGGCGATGCCGGGGAGGGTCTGCAGGGTGCGCAGCACATCCTCCACCGCACCGGGGCGGGCGGCAATGTCGGCCGGTGTCAGGGCGATGGCGGGCATGGCATCGGCATGCTCCGCACCGCGGGCGATCCCCTGCACCTCGATGGTGGCGAGTGAGTAGTGCAGCTCGTCGAGCGTGAGGGGCAGGGTGAGCACGTCGCCCGTGTGCAGCTGAAGCGTGTCGATGCGGCTGTGGTGCCCCACCACATCCACGCGCAGCACGCATCTGCCGGAGTCGAGCCCCGTGAAGCGGAAGCGTCCCTCGCGGGTGGTGAACGTGTGCCTGTCGGGCGGCGACAGGTGGACGCGCGCTCCGGGAATGACCGCTTCATCGTGTGTCTGAACGGTGCCGGTGACGACGCACTGTGCGGCGGCCCCTGCCGGCATTGTCCACACCAGCAGGGCCGTCAGCGGGAGGAGAAGGAGAAGGACGCGCACCGCCTCCCCCCGCGTCGGATCACATGGATTGACGCGTCGCGTACCGGAGGCCTAGAACATGAACTCGAACGACGCCGAGGGGTTCATGATGCCGAAGGCGGAGATCTTGGAATCGCCGGAGATGCCGATGTCCATGAATCGCACGGCAGCCATGATCGAGAGGTTGTCGGTGATGCTGCAGCGCAGGCCGGCGGACGCCCACAGCGAGGATGCGGATTTGCTCGTGGTCTCCCCCGGGTGCGTGCCGGTCCCCACGTCGGTGATGTCGTAGTTGAGGAAGGAGAAGGCCACCTTGATGACGGGGTTGATGACCTTTCCCGTTCCGAAAAGGAACTGGGCGGAGGGGGCGATGTTGAAGGTGGTGACGGATTCGAATTCCTTGTCGGCATCGTCGCCTGATGCCGAGCCGCTCAGGAAGCCGACCTGCACACCCAGCGTGATTGCCGGGGAGACGGCATAGCAGCCATAGACGCCGTAGGTGGGCAGCGGCAGAATCCCCATGCTGGTGTACTCCCCGATGCTGACACCAAGACCCAGACGGGATGATGTCGCCGGCGACGGCGGCGCAGGAGGATCCGCGGGAGGATCGACAGGATTGACGGTGATGGATGCCTGGACAGGCATGGAAGCGCCCCAGACGGGGCAACTGATGAGTGCGATGACGACGGCCAAAGCCGCCAGTGTTCGTGCGATGAACATGACATCCTCCTCCTGGAAAGTGAATGATGCGCCGCCGCGGTTGGGCGTGTGAGAAACGGCATGGAAATTTGCGGCAATATACGACGGGCACATGGGAACTTCCAGTTCCCGGCATCGTTGAAGGATGGCCTCACGGCCAACTGAAACCGGCACGCCACATGGTTGCATCACACCTGCGCGGCATCTAATTTGACATCCCCATACATCCCCATTCGGAGCCTCCCGTGAACCCGAAAAATCCGTATCTGCTTCCGCTCTCCATCGTGGCAGGAAGCCTCATCGTCTGCGCCATCATCATGGCCATGGCGTGGAAAAGCAACAGCCAGGCCAACCAGACCATCTCCGTCACCGGTTCGGCGAAGAAGTCCATCGTGTCGGATCATGCCGTGCTGCGTGGGACAATCTCCGTGCAGGCGAACACCGCCGAGGCCGCCTTCCGCGCACTGCAACAGCAGCGTCCCATCCTCATGGCCTGGCTTGCAGAACAGGGATTTCCGCAGGACAAGGTGACCCTTTCCGCCATCACCAACAGCGCGGTCTATGAAACAACCGAGCAGGGGGCCCTGACGAACGTGATCCGCGGCTATGTCTACAGCCAGCGCATCGCCGTTGAATCGGGGGATGTGAAGAAGATCCAGCAGATGTCGCTCGACATCGCCTCGCTGATCGAGAAGGGCGTGTATTTCAACGTGGAGTCACCGGAGTACTACTACACCGAGCTTGCGAAGATCAAGATCGAGATCCAAGCGGAGGCGGCCAAGGACGCCGCCGTGCGCGCCGAGCGCATCGCAGAATCCACCGGTCGCAGTCTCGGTCCCCTGCGGAATGCGCGCATGGGCGTGCTCCAGATCACACCGAAGAACTCGAACGAGATCTCGGATTACGGGGTGAACGATGTCTCCTCGATCGAGAAGGAGATCACCGCAGTGGTGAACGCCTCCTTCCAGATCAACTGACCGGTCCGACACGTCCGGCCGTCGCAGGGCGGTCCCCGCACCCCACGGAATGAAACTCACATCACGACTGCAGCTCTCCTTTCTGCTGCTCGGGGCCCTCTCCATCACGCTCACCGGATGGCAGGCCTACGAAAGCGCCCGCGATGCCCTTGAACGCGTGACGCTGGACCGGCTCGTGGCGCTTCGTGAGGCGAAGAAGCAGCAGGTGGAGGCATGGTACCGCAATCGGACGGGTCGGCTCACCGTGCTCGCCGCGCAGCAGCCCCTGCAGGCGCTCGCGGGCGGGGCGGTTGCATCGCGCGAGATGCGTGACGCAGTACTGACCACGGCCCGGCTGTCCGGTTTCGACATGGTGATCGTCGCCTCGCCAGACGGAGGCGTGCTGATCGACAGCGACACACCGCCCCGCAGTGGCGGCCGCCCTGCCGCCGGCGACATGCCCGCCATTCTGCACGAGGCCCTCCTGCTCGGCCTGCGCGCGGATTCCGGCACGGCCGTGATGACCGACCTCTCGTGGGATGTCCCCGTCGATGGCCGTCCCGCCGCCTTCATGGCCACCCCCCTGCGCGCCCGTGGCCACACCGCGGGCGTGCTCATCGTGCGATGCGGCATGGACGAGGTCAACACCATCATGACCGAGCGAAGCAACTGGGAGAACAGCGGGCTTGGTCGCAGTGGCGAGACCTACCTTGTGGGAACCGATGGCACGATGCGCAGCGATTCCCGCTTCCTGCTCGAACAGCCGGCCGGCTACATCGCATCCCTTCCGGAAGCGACGCTGGACTCAGCACAGGTGGCCAGGATGCGGGAGCACGGGAGCACCATCCTCATCCAGCGCGTCCCCACCGTCGCCACGCAGGAGGCCCTGGCAGGCAGGACCGGCATGAGCATGATCGACGACTACCGCGGCATCGCCGTGGCCAGCTCCTACACACCACTGAACTTCCCGGTGCACCCGTGGGTGATCATTGCGGAGATCGACCATCAGGAGGCATTCAGGAGCATCACCTCGCTCCGCGAGCGCCTCATCCAGGCGGGGCTCATCATCCTGCTGATCGCGGCCATTCTCGCCGTCGTCATCTCGCGCTCCATCGCCCGGCCCGTGCGCGCCCTCTCCCGTGCCGCGGAGCAGATCGGACGCGGGGAGCTGACGCAACGGATCGAGATCGCATCACGCGACGAGATCGCCGAGCTTGCGGGAACATTCAACACCATGGCGGCGAATCTCCTTCTCCACATGGAGCGCCTCGAGGCCGAGATCCTCGAGCGCGGCAGGGCGGAGGAACGCCTGCACGAATCGCGCGAGCAGCTCCGCAAGCTCTCGGCGCATCTGCAGACGGTCCGCGAGGAGGAGCGCCGCGGCGTGGCGCGTGAGGTGCACGACGAGCTGGGGCAGGCCCTCACCACGCTCAAGCTCCACCTCGCCCTTGTTGCCGATGCCATCCCCATGGAGGCGGACACCGTGCACGCACGCATCCGTTCCATGAGCGAGCTCATCGACGGCACCATCCACGCGGTGCGGCGCATCATCACGGAGCTCCGCCCCGGGTTGCTCGACGATCTGGGGCTGGCCGCCGCCATCGAATGGCAGGCCGAGGAATTCCAGCGGCGCACGGGCATCGCCTGCACGGTGGAGCAGCAGGACAGCGACACGCCCCCGCCACCCGAGCTCGCGATCTCGGTGTTCCGCATCTTTCAGGAGACGCTCACGAACGTGGTGCGCCACTCCGGGGCGGACCGTGTGGAGGTGCGGCTCTCCTGCGGGGATGCACTCCTGGAGCTCGACGTCCACGACAACGGACGCGGCATGACGGCCGACGAGCGTGACGCCTCCTCCTCCTTCGGCCTCATCGGCATGCGTGAACGGGCGCATGCGTGGGGTGGAACGGTGGAGTTCGACAGCGATCCCCACCGCGGCACCCGCGTCAGCGTCCGCATCCCCCACATTCCCCCCGGGAGCCCCGCATGATTCGCATCCTTCTTGCCGACGATCACTCCATGTTCCGCGAGGGACTCAAGCAGATCCTGGAACGCAGCCACGACATCCGCGTGGTGGACGAGGCGGGCAACGGCATCGACGCCCTCGCGAAGATGCGCCACAACGACTACGATCTGGCGCTGCTCGACATCTCCATGCCGGGACGGTCGGGGCTCGACATCCTGGCCGACATCCGCCGGGAGAAGCCGGCACTGCCCGTGCTCATCCTTTCCATGCACCCGGAGGACCAGTACGCCCTGCGCGTCCTCAAGGCGGGCGCGGCCGGCTACCTCACGAAGGAGTCCGCGGCAGACGAGTTGATCACGGCCATACGCCGCGTTGCCGCCGGTGGGCGGTACATCAGCGCCGCCGTGGCCGACACGCTGGTCGACGCCATCGGGGCACCGGCGGACCGCCCTGCGCATGAGGCGCTTTCCAACCGCGAGTTCCAAGTGCTGTGCATGCTCGCCGCCGGGCGCGGGCTCCGGGAGATCGCGGATGAACTGATCCTCTCGGAGAAGACCATCACCACCTACCGCGCCCGCATCCTCGACAAGCTCCACCTGCGGAACAACGCCGAGCTCACACGCTACGCCATCGACCACGGCCTCGTGTAGCATCACTCCCGCCTCGTTGTAGGGAATCCCCTACATCGCAGCACCGCCATTCCCTACGCACAATTCAGGGTTTCATGGACAGACTCCCCCGGGCCCCGGTGGTAGTTTGGATGCGGCATTGTCGTGATGCCATGCGCCTCGCACTCCCCATCGCGCTCCATCCATCTCACCACTTCAGGAGAAATCCATGCCTCCCGTCCTCTCCATCAACACCGGGGACACCGGCTTCATGCTGCTGTGCTGCAGCCTCGTGATGCTCATGACCCCCGGTCTCGCGTTTTTCTATGGCGGCCTCGTCGGCCGCAAGAACGTGCTCACCATCATGATCCAGAGCTTCGTGTCCATGGGCTGGACCACGGTGATCTGGTACCTGTTCGGTTACTCCCTGTGCTTCAGCGGCGACGTCGGCGGCATCATCGGCAACCTCGACATGGCCTTTCTGCGCGGGGTGGATCTCTCGACACCCTCTCCGAATCCCGGCATTCCGCTCATCGTCTTCATCGCCTACCAGATGATGTTCGCCATCATCACACCGGCACTCATCACCGGTGCCTTCACCAACCGCGTCACCTTCAAGGCCTACATGATCTTCCTCACCCTGTGGCTCGTGTTTGTGTACTTCCCGTTCGTCCACATGATCTGGGGCGGAGGCATCCTGGCGCAGTGGGGCGTCCGTGATTTCGCGGGCGGTGTGGTGGTGCACAACATCGCCGGCATGGCGGCCCTGGCCTCGGTCCTCTTCGTCGGGCGCCGCACGGTGGCGGACAAGGGCCCGCACTCCATCCCCCTCGTGGCACTGGGAACCGGCCTGCTGTGGTTCGGCTGGTACGGCTTCAACGCCGGAAGTGAGTTCGCTGTGGATTCCGTGACCGCCGTCGCCTTTCTCAACACGGACATCGCCGCCTCCTTCGCCGCCGTCACCTGGCTCATCGTGGAATGGATCTCCACGCGCAAGCCCCGCTTCCTCGGCCTCCTCACCGGCGCCGTGGCCGGGCTCGCGACCGTGACGCCGACGGCGGGCTACATCTCGCCCACCTCGGCGGTCATCATCGGCATCATTGCCGGCTTCGTCTGCTACTACGCCGTCGCGCTCAAGAACAAGCTGAAGTGGGACGACGCCCTCGATGTGTGGGGTGTGCACGGCGTCGGCGGGTTCATCGGCATGATCCTCCTCGGGGTGTTCGCGACCACGAGCTTCAACCCTGCCGGAGTCGATGGTCTCCTCGCCGGCAACGCCTCCTTCTTCTGGAAGCAGGTCGTGGCCGTTGTCGTCTCCTCGGTCTGGGCCTTCGGCTTCACCTATGGCATGCTCAAGCTCATCAACGTCATGACACCGGTGCGCGTCGAGGAGGCGCACGAATCGACCGGCCTCGATGAGTCGCTTCATGGCGAGCAGGCCTATCTGTAGGTGACGCCATGATGACCTCCACACGCCCGTCACCCGCCGCACTCATCGCCCTTCTCGTGGTGACACTGCTCGCCGCCAGGATGCCGGCCTCGGCCCAGGATCAACCTGCCGGCTGGTTCGATGCGATCTCCATCAACGGCTTCGTTTCATCCACCTGGTCGTACAATGCCAACACACCGGACTCCCGCAGGAACACGCTGCATGTGTTCGATGTGGACGACAACAGCATCACCGTGAATGTGGCGGAGCTCGCCTTCCATCGTGATGCGGTGAAGCGGAACGACGTCGGCTTCACGGTCCACCTGGCCGCCGGCACTTCGGTCCCGCGGGTGTCGCGGTCCGCAGGCATGAACAGCGGCGATGTGGATGTCCACCAGGCCTATGCGAGCTGGATGGCGCCCCTGGGCAGCGGGCTGCGCGTCGACGTCGGCAAGTTTGTGACGCACGCAGGATATGAAGTGATCGAGGGATACGACGGGTTCAACGACAACGCCACGCGTTCCCTTCTCTTCGGATACGCCCTGCCCTTCACACACACGGGGCTGCGCCTCACCTACGCCGCCTCCTCCGCACTCAGCACGGCGCTCTATGTGGTGAACGGATGGGACAATGCCGTGGACAACAACAGCTCCAAGACCCTCGGAGCCCAGATCGCGCTCGCACCGATGGACGGGCTCTCGCTCATCCTCAATGGGCTGTATGGTCCCGAGAGAGACAACAACAACAGTGACAATCGGTCCCTCATCGATGTATGCGCCAGCTACAACCCCGGTGGAACGGTGACTGTCGGCGCCAACATGGACATCGGATCGGAAGCCCGTGCCGCCGCCAACGACGGGGATGCCTCCTGGTTCGGAGTTGCGGGGTATCTTCGCCTGAAGCTGGCGGACCGCTTCAGCCTCGCCCTCCGGGGCGAGATGTTCGACGATGCCGATGGCGTGCGGACGGGAACCGTGCAGAAGCTGACCAGCGTCACGCTCACACCCGAATATCGCCCCGCCGACATGGTGGTGCTGCGCGCCGACCTGCGTCTCGACTCCTCCGATCAATCCGTCTTCGAGAAGGCGTCATCGACGGAGAAGTCCCAGTTCACCCTGACGCTCAACATGCTGTTCGTCCTGTAGCGGACGCGTCACGAGCACGCAACGGGAGGGCGGAGAAATCCGTCCTCCCGTCGTCGTTCCCGGGGGAAACGTTTCGTGGAGCCGGCATGGCATCGTAACTTGCGCCATCATCATCGTCGCACCCACATCGGCCCCCCCGTGAAACACCTCCGCATCCTTTCCCTCCTGCTGCTCCTCACCCCCGCCCTCCATGCGCAGACGGATCTTCTGCGCGATGCGATCACCTCCTTCGGTCTCGACACGGCCACCATCGGTTTCCGACCGCAGCCGACCTGGGGCGCCGCGGCCCGCACCGATCCCTTCCGGCTGCCGTTCTTCGACGGTCTCCTCGCCCGCCCCCTGCGCATCCCCTCGCATGCACGGGAGATGCTTCTGCGCTACACCGTGGCGATGACCGCCGACAGCGCCAACATGGAGGGCTACCAGTGGAGGAATGTCCGCACCATCGCCGCCATGCTTGTGCACTCCGGCCGGAATCTCGGGCTGGACATCGGGCGCGTGGGCTTCGACTACACGCCGCGCATTGCGCGCGAGGACCCGCTGCTGGAGGCCGTGCTCGATGCCTTCCGCACGCAGGGGCATGATCCCGGAAGCACCATCGTCTATCCGCTTCCCACGCAGACCTGGAGCGACGTCGCCCAGCGCGTGCGACAGCAGCTCGCCGCCATCCCGATGGAGCTCCAGGCTTCCGTCGCCCGCCTCCTGGCAGCCGCACTCGAGGCAACGGAATGGCGCACACGCGCCCTCGCCGGCATCCCGCGCGAGCGCTGGCAACACATCGCCACCTCCACCATTCTTGAGGAGTCGCAGTGCGACGCGCACGGCTTCGATCAGATGGTCCACGACGCCGCGCTGGCCTACGACAACGCCTCCGGCTGCTGGGGCGCCGTGTTGCTTGCGCAGGCCGTGGAGAAGGAGCTCCCCGCGCTCCAGGCCTTCGCCCGCCGCGACATCGCGCTCGATCTGCCGACACCGCTGGGACGCATCATCATCGCCGGCGGCGGCAGCGACACCCACTACGCCGGCGACTGCGCCCTGCTCATCGACCTCGGCGGAGACGACAGGTACCTCGGCGCCACGGCGGCATCCAACCCCGATCTGCCGGTGTCCGTGGTGATCGATCTCGACGGTGACGACACCTACAGCGACACCCATGCCGCCTCGCCGACCCAGGGCGCCGGAATCCTCGGCTATGGCATGCTCTTCGATCTCGGAGGCAGCGACACGTATGAGGCGCGCACCTTTTCCCAGGGCTGCGGACGTTTCGGCGTGGGGGTCCTCCATGATGCGGGGGGAAATGATCGCTACGCGAGCGAGGGCTTCAGCCAGGGCGCCGGAATGTATGGCGTGGGGATGCTCTTCGACCGCGCGGGCAGCGACGTCTATCGCACCGTGTATTACGCCCAGGGCTACGGCTTTTCACGCGGCATCGGCCTGCTGGCCGATGGAGCGGGCGACGACACCTACACCGCCGATGACGAAACCCTCACCCACATCGGGGATGAGACGCCGCTGCACAACGAGTCCGATGCACAGGGCTTCGGCGCCGGGCGCCGCGGAGATCACACCGACGGACACAACATGTCCGGCGGCATCGGCATCCTGCACGACCTCGGCGGCAACGACCGCTACTCCGCCGGTGTTTTCGCCCAGGGCTGCGGCTACTGGTACGGCTACGGCATCCTCAACGACCATGCGGGGGACGACCACTACCGCGGCGTCTTCTTCAATCTCGGGGCGGCAGCCCACTTCTCCATCGGCACCCTGTTCGACAACGGCGGCGACGACGAGACCGAGCTGGTGATGACGCTCGGCGTGGGAGCCGCGCACGACTGCTCCGCCGCATTCGCGATCGATCTCGACGGCGACGATGTGTATCGCATGACGAAGGCGGATGACCGCGCCGTGAGCATGGGGGGCGCCATCAACAGCAGCTTCGCGCTCTTCCTCAACCTCCGTGGCGATGACAGCTATGCACCGGTGGGAAACGCCCTCGGCTATGCCGCCTCCCGCCGCGGTGGTGAGTGGGCCATCTATGCACCGGCCACCGGCATCTTCATCGACCTCGGGGGCCGGGACACCTACCAGTATCGGACCGGCATGGACAACTCAACGTGGAAGAACGACAGGACCGATGCCAACGCGGGTGTGCACGGCATCGGGATTGATGCGGCAACCGGCATGATCGGATTCGAGCGGTGATGCTTCTTCTCTCCACCCGCTGCCATCCCCCTGAGTGCACCATGCGTTGAAACCTGACCGACAGGGTTGTCGTTCTTCTTTCGTCATTCATCCGCGACCGTCATCGGCGCCCGTGGCCGTCGTGTCACGCCCATCCTGCCGGATCACAGTCTGCGGATCAGTGCGCAGCCCACCTGATCGTTCACCCGGACGATGCAGAGATAGGATCCCGCGGGGAGCGCATGGCCGCCCGACGAGCGACCGTCCCATGCAACACTGTGGGAACCCGCGGCCATGGGGCCGTCGACCAGCGTACGCACGACGCGGCCCTGCATGTCGTAGATCCGAAGCGCCGCGTCGGAGTGCTTCGGCAGGTCGAAGGTGATCATCGTTTCGGCCGGGGATGGATTCGGGTGCAGACCCATGTGTATCGCTGCCGGGGCGGCGGGAATGCCGGCAACAGCGGAGGGACTGTCAAGCGTGTAGTCCCAGATGCCGCGGCCGTAAGTGCCGAAGCGCGCGGTGCGGAGTGAGGGGATGTATTCCACGGTCCAATACGTCTGATCCGGAGCGACGCCACCAGAGATGTCGATCCAGCGACGGTCGGCCATGCTGAACATGTAGGGCCCCACCTCGGTCGCGGCAAAGATGAACTGCTCGTCTGTCGTCATGGCGAGCTGGAAGATGAGCGTCTTCGGCAGGCCGTCGTTCCAGAGGGAATCCTCAAACGTGGCTCCGTTGTCGGTGGAGACGAACACCGCAGGATTCGAGTATCCGCTTCCGGCGATCATGATCCATCCCCTCTTCTTCACCGATGGGAGGATGGACGAGCCGTAGAAGTAGTGCCCGCCGGGTCCCGTGAACCCAGCCGCCTTGTTCCAGGTGGATCCACCGTCGGAAGTGCTGAAGAAGCCGCCGGCATTGGTCGCAACGTACAGCACACTCTCATCGTGCGGTGAGCATGCGATGGCGGAGACCCTGGTCCCCGTCCCCTCGCTGAAGTCGAAGCCCAACTCCGTGCCCTCGATGGTGTTGGTGCTGCGGATGTAGCTGACATGGGTGATCTTCGACTGGCTGGACGTCCCCCCGACGGCGACATAGGCGGAGTTGACATCCTCCGGATCGGCGACGATGGGCGGCAACCAGAGGCTGCCGCGGTTGTCGAAGGACCAGTGATTGGCGCTCGCGGGCGATGCCTCCTCCGAGTTCGGGTAGTACAGGATGAAGCCCGGATACACGGACCAGAGATTCCGGCCGCCGTTGGACGAGGACAGGTGGCCGTAGTCGCCGCTGATGAGCTGCGTGAAGATGTACTTCTGGTCGGGACCGGTGATGGCGCGCTGAAAGCCCTGATCCTGTGAGCCGGCATAGACGATGGACGTGTTCGTGCGATTGGTGAGGACGCTGTAGTACTGCGACACGTTCAGGCCGCGCTGCCCGATGTTCGTGACGGTGCGGAGGTTGTCGGTGGACCGGTACAGACCGCCGTCGGTGGCGATGAGCGTGAGTTCGCCTCCGCCGGGCTGTCGGAACGGCATGATCCCCGGGATGTCGGCATGGAGCTTCCGCACCGGGTCCGCATAGTACTCACCCCACTTGTTGACGAGATGCCACGTGACGCCCGCATCGACGCTGCGGAAGGTCTCCACACCGCCCAGGTACAGCGTCGAGGGATCGAGCGTCGAGACGGCGAAGCTGTTGATGCTGAAGGGCCGCACGTCCGTCACCCTTCCCTGCAGCGTCCATGAAGCGCCCTCGTCTGTCGTGCGCCAGCACTGCGACGAGCCGCTCACACCGCACAGGAGGTACAGCGTGGTGGCATCGGGCTGGACCGAGCCCTGGAGCTGCACGTCGCTCACGGCGCCGTAGTCCCCGTCGAGCGTGATGATGCCCTGGTGCCGGATCATCCCATCGGGGGTGATCATCGAGAGCGTGTCGCGTATGGCGAGCCACACATCCGCCCTGTCATAGCGCGCCGCCCAGATGTCGCAGGTGCCGAACTGCAGCGATGTGAGGCGGCGCTTCAGCATCTGCTGAAAGGTTGTGCCATGATCGGTGGAGACGTAGAGCGCCATCACCGCGCCCCAGTCCTTGTAGTCCCACTCCTTGGCGAGGACATAGACGCGGTGTTCCGCATCGTTTGCGACCACGGTCCGGCGGATCTCGCCCCAGTTGGCGATGTTTTCAAGACCGGTGGCACCGGTCCATGTGGCGCCATCGTCGTCGGAGTGGTACACGCCCCGGCCGCCACCGCCTGCGATGAGGATGCGCTGCGCGCCATTGTGGGGGATGAGGCGGACCAGGGTGATGGTGCGTTTCATGGGATCCGTGAGGGAGGTCCACTCCGAGCCCCCGAGAGTGCCGCGCCAGAGATTGCCACCCGCGGAGGCGGCGTAGATGCGACCGCGGTCGAAGTCCACATCGGCGGTGTGCATGCGACCGGCGAGGTTGTCGGATCCCCGCTCCATCCACGTCCCGGCCTTCACCTTCGGCATTGACGCCCATCCGTGCTCGTGGCGGGCTTCACGAACCTCCCGATCGATGATGCGGTGATCCACTCCGGGTTCTGCACGATGCATGGATTCGATCCACTCCTCCCGTGCGCGCTTGAAGGCCTCGTCATCCTCGCGATTGCCCCCCGGAACGCGCGCGTCCGGGATGACCTGTGCCATGGAGGGCGGCGACGCAAGTGCGAGGAGCAGCATTGTGGTGAGGAGAATGGCCGGGGTGAGGTGGTACAGGTGCATGGGTGGGACTCGGGTTGGAGGACGGAGGGAATCGTGATCCGATGCAAAGATACGCATGCCGCGGATGATCGCGCGGATCATGCGTCGGGGCGCCCACTCTGCCTCCCGAAGCTCACGCCCGTCACCTTCGTCCCCCGTGCGAGCACACCGCTGCTCGACGCCATGGGACGCGGCATCACCGACCTCGGGAGCAGCCTCGCGGCCATGCCGGCAGACACGCGCCCTGAGCGCATCGTGATGGTGATCATCACGGACGGGGAGGAGAATGCGAGCCGGGAGTTCACCCGCCACCAGATCGCATGCATGATCGATGAACGGCAGCGAAATGATCACTGGCAGTTCGTGTTCCTGAGCGCCGACCTGAACGCCATCGCCGACGCCCGGTCCATGGGCTTTCTGCATTGCAGATCCATGATGTTCGACAGGACCTCCCATGGCACGCGCTCGTCGTGGCAGGGCTTCTCGAAGCACGTGAGGGAATTCCGCAGTGGCGTGTGCCAGGAGATCCGGTTCGATGACGAGAAGAGAAACGAGCAGGAGTCCGACCGGCGGCCGCAGTGATGCAGTGACGTGGTCACTTCCCACACAACGAACGCCGACCCCGGGAGTCGGCGTTTGTTGTCAGTCCGGTGTCTGATGTCAGGCGAGGGCCCGAACCCCGACCGGCAGGGTGAAGAAGAAGGATGCGCCCTGATCCACCGCCCCCTCCGCCCACACGCGCCCGCCGTGTCGCCGGATGATGCGGTCCACGATGGCAAGGCCGACGCCGCTGCCCTCGAACTCGCCCGCGCTGTGCAGGCGCTGGAACACGTTGAAGAGCTTGTCCCCGTACTCCGGATCGAAGCCCGCACCATTGTCGTGCACTTCGAACACGATCTCCGCCCCCTCGCGCCGATGGGTGATGCTGATCTCCGGGTGATCCCGTTTCGAGGAGAACTTCACGGCGTTGCCGAGGAGGTTGATCAGCACCTGGTGCAGAAGCGCCTCGTCGCCCGACACCATGGGGAGCTCATCCACCTGAAACCTGATGTGCTCACGCCGGGCCTCCGAGGTGACCTCGGTGAACACGGACATCGTCAGCGCCTGCATGTCGATCTGCACAGGGTGCAGCTCCTTCCGCCCCACGCGCGAGAGGGACATGAGGCTCTCAATGAGCTGGTTCATGCTTCTGACGGCATCGCTGATGAGCTCGCACAGATGCGCACCATCCCCACCGAGCACGTCGGCATGGTCGCTCGCCAGGATCTGGGAGAAGCCGTCGATGGCACGCAGGGGCGCCCGGAGGTCGTGCGACACGGAGTAGGTGAAGGCCTCAAGCTCCCGGTTCGCGGCCTGGAGCTGGGCGGTGCGTTCGCGGACGCGCTGCTCAAGTTCCTCGTTGAGCTGGTAAATCCGGCGCTCTGCTTCGATGCGTTCCGAGATGTCCCGGATTGCAAGGCTGCTGCGTTCCTGGCCGCTGCTGTCCAGGAAGAGCCCCGTGGACACCTCCGCCTCAAAGCGGGTTCCATCCCGGCGGATCATCGTCATCTCACCCTTGGCGCGTCGATCACGCCTGCGGCGTTCCAACAGCGCCGGCAGGCGCGGATCGTCGTGTGCCACAAGTCCGGCGCGACCTGCCGCGCAGATCTCCTCCTCGGTCATGCCGAACATCTCACAGGCTGCCCTGTTGGCGGAGAACACCTCGCCCGTGGGCGCGGTCAGAAGTATGCCGTCGAGGCTGTTCTCCTCCACCAGACGGTAGCGCTCCTGGCTTTCGCGCAGTGCCGCCTCGGCACGCTTCCGCTCCTCGAGGCTCGTCTCCAGCTCGCGCACATAGGATGTGAGCTTGCGCTCGTTCTCCTCCGTCTGCTGCATCTTGTTCTCGAGCTTGCGGATCAGCGTCTGATTGTACTCGCGCAGCACCACCTCCTCCGCAGGAAAGTCGAACTCCGTCTCCCGTTGTCCGATGTCGTCCACATTGGCGAGGAGTTCCTGGATGATGGCGAGAAACACGTCGGGGTCCTCGGGTTTGAGGATGAAGCGATCGGCTCCAAGGCTCAGGGCGAAGTCCTTGTCGCGGGGGTCGGTGTAGGTGGCCGTGTAGAAGACGAAGGGGATGCGCTTCAGACGTTCATCCTTCCGGCACTCCACACAGAGGGTGTAGCCATCCTTGACGGGCATGAGGATGTCGGAGATGATGAGATCGGGGTGCTCGATGCTCGCCAGACCAAGGGCCTCGGCACCATTGTGCGCAGACAACACCTCGAACCCGCTGCCCTGGAGCAGAGCCTCGAGGAAGTAGAGGTTTTCGTGCTTGTCATCGACAATGAGGATCTTCATCACACACCCTCCGCAGGATGCAGGGTTTCAGGAAGAAACGAGATCATCTGCTCGATGAAGGTGTCGGGATTGATCGGTTTCTCGATGTAGCCGGTTGCACCGGATGCCAGTGCGCGCTCCCTGTCGCCCGGCATGGCATAGCTGGTGACAACGATGATGGGCATGCCCGCGAGATCGGTATTCCGCCGCAGGGCCACGGCCACGGCATAGCCGTCCATCATCGGAAGCTGGATGTCCAGCAGCACCACGTCGGGATGGTGCTGCGCGGCCATGGTGATGCCCTCCGGCCCGCTGTATGCCTGCAACACATGATACCCCTCGCTCTGAAGAAGGTAGGTCAGCATGTACATGTTCTGGTCGTTGTCTTCGATGATCAGGATCGTCGTCATGGGAGTCCCTTCAAGTGGGTGATTCGTTGATGCTGGTGCCGTCGAGTGGCAGGGTGACGGTGAAGGTGCTTCCCAACCCCGGGGCGCTTTCCACCGAGATTGATCCACCAAGCTTCTCCGCCAGCCGCTGGGAGATGGAGAGACCGAGACCGGTGCCCTCATGATTGCGGGAGATGCCCGTGTCGATCTGCGTGAAGGGCCGGAACAGCCTGTCGAGATCCTCCGGGCGCATTCCAATGCCCGTGTCACGCACGGCGACGTCAATGCCACGCTCATCCGCATCCGCGCTGACGATGACCGATCCGCTGTCCGTGAACTTGATGGCATTGTTGATGAGGTTGAGCATGATCTGCCCCACGCGCCGTTCATCGGAGATGATGCTCCCGACACTGTCGCTGAGCTGCAGGTGCAGATCGAGATTCTTCTTCTCCGCCAGGGGCTTCACCGAGGCGAGCGTGCGCTCCATCAGAGCGCGGAAATCGAACGGGGCGATCGTCACCACAAGCTGCCCCGCCTCGATCTTCGAGATGTCGAGCACGTCGTTGATCAGGGCCAGCAGATGGTGGGCGCTTCCCTTCGCCATGCCGAGCTGCTTGCTCTGCTCCGCGTTGAGCGGCCCGGCGATGCCCTTCAACAGGATGCCGGTGAAGCCGATGATGGAGTTCAACGGCGTCCGCAGTTCGTGGGACATGGTGGCCAGGAATGCCGACTTCAACTGGTCCGCCGCCTTCGCCGCCTCAAGCGCCTCGCGCAGCGAGTCCTCGTACGCCCGCTCCTGTGTCACATCCTCGATCACCCCCACCGTGCCCTTCGACAGGTCGTTCGCGTCGAGCGCCGTCCCCGAGAGCCGTGCCCAGAACCTGCCTCCATCCCGCCGGACCAGCTGCTGCTCACGCTGATGAACCTCCCGCCGCCGCATCTGCTCGAACGCCGGTTCACCACCGACGGCAAAGGCCGCATCATCCTCATACCAGATGCGCGTCGAACAACCGATCATCTCATCAGGTCCGTACCCGAAGATCTCCTCCAGCCTGGTGTTGCATTGCTCGATGATCCTGTCACGGAGGAACACGATCCCGACATTCGCGGCGTCGAAAATGGCCCCGAGGCGCTCGTTGGCGTCGCGCAGCTCCATGGTCCGTTCCTGCACCATCTCCTCCAGCCGCTTCTGATAGCGCTCAAGCTCCTGTTCGGCCCGACGACGCTCCGCGAGCTCCACGGTCAGCCTGCTGTTGGCGACCTGCAGCTCGTTCGTCCGCTCGTCCACCAGACGGGCAAGATCGCGTGTGGCACGGCGCTTCTGGCGGTAGGCATAGAACACCGCGGCCGACAGCAGCCCCGCAAGTGCCATGATGATGAGCAGCAGCGTCACCTGTCCCTTCTGCCGGTCGATGACCACCCCCTGCTGCTCGAGCGCGGTGGCAAGCGTGTCAAGCGCCTCACGTTGATGCAGTGCGCGCTCCTCGAGGTCACGCAGCGTGTCCCGCCCGAGAGCCAGCTCCCGCGAGAGCAGCTCGAACTCCCGCAACCGATCGCTGAAATGCACCTCCTGCTCGCGGATCTGGCGGCGGACACCCTGCAGCGCCGCGTCGCGCCGTTGCAGCTCCTCCGTCTGCATGTCGAGCACCTCCTGCTGATCGCGGATGCGCCCGGTCATGCCAGCGAGGCTGTCACTCTGCACCTGCATCACACGGGTGTTGTCGGCGATCGCCGCCTCCAGGCCATGCACGTTCCCCTCCATGGTCTCGAGCTGTTGCTGCAGGCTCCGCAGGCTCTGCTGTCCCTCGCGATACAATTCGGCGACATCGATCTCCGTGCCTCCCAGGAGGATCACATCCTGCATCACGCGCAGATGCTGGTTCAGGATGTTCGCCTTGTTCATCTCGAAGCGCATGCGTCCGCCGGCCGCATCCAGCAGATTGATCATGGTGAGGCGCCGGTCGGTGCCGTTGTCCGTGATCAGCAGGACAGGGCGGCCCTCGATGCCATCATACACCGCGGGCAGCAGTGCGTCACGATCCCGTCCAAGGTACACGATGTGGGTGCCTTCCGGGACATCGGCTGCCGCGCCATGCGTCACGCGCACCGGCCTGCCGTTGAGCTTGTGGGAGGTCATCGCCCCGCGCATCTCCCGGATCGCCGTGTTGTCGGCGCTGATGATGTGGATGCCATACTCCGCAATGCCTGCATCCTCGGGCCACTCCACGTTGCGCGCCAGCGAATAGATGTACGCGCTCACAGCCTCCGGCCTCGACAACTGCTGCGCCATGCCGCACGATGCCGTGAGGGACAGCGCCACCAGGGCGGTGATGAAGGGCCTGGAAAGCTGCATGAAGCGGGGGGTCAGAAGGTGATGCCGACGCTGAAGGTGATGGCCCTGCCGGTGTCGCGGAACTGCCAGGGCATGTCGAAGCGGTTGTCTGTGAGGTTGTAGAGGGAGACGGAGGAAAGAAGTGTCGCGTCCCCGCCCAACGGGATGTCGCGCGACAG
Organism: uncultured Chromatiales bacterium; assembly: GCA_964449305.1. Lineage (GTDB taxonomy): Bacteria > Bacteroidota > Ignavibacteria > SZUA-365 > CAYQST01 > CAYUYM01. The sequence continues at coordinate 33,289 of CAYUYM010000009.1, forward strand.
GACGACGTTGACCACGGCGCCAGTCGTGAACCGCCGGGCGCCGGACTTCGATGCGCTGTCGAAATACCCGCCGCCATGCGACGCAGCGACCGACAGGTCCAGCTCCATCGGCAGACGCGCACTGATGCCGGCGTTGATCACCACGTCCGGAACAAACGGGACCCATGCACCGTCAAGATCCGGGGTGTCGGGATCGGTGGCGATGGAGCGTGCGAAGGTGGCGTTCGCGAACCAGCTCCACAAGACGGAGATGGAGTGCCGGACGCCGATCTCCAGGCCCTGCACCAGCGTGTACCCTGCGGTGTTGACCGACATTGTCTTGGACGGCGTGGAGGAGATGACACGTTCCATGATGGCCGCATCGATGCGCGCAAGAAAGCCGCGGAGCGACACCCGCATGCCCTGCGTGATGCGCGCGTCGGCGCCGAGGTCCATGCTCACACCGCGTTCCGGCCGCAGATCGGGATTCGGGAGCTGCCCATTGGCGAGGGGGTCATCGCGTGCAATGAGGGGAAGCGTGCCGCCGATGGATTTGAGTGCCGGTGTCAGGAAACTGCTTCCGGCATTGGCGAACACCGACATGCCTTCATCGAAATGATGTTTCACTCCGACACTCCAGAGAAGCACCGTCCACGTCCTGGAGCGCTCACCCGGCGTGAGACCATCGAGCATGTCGATCGCGTACCCCACCGTGTTGACCCGCAGGCCACCCCGAAACAGCCAGCCGGCCGCCTGCACCTCCTCCTGCATGTACACGCCACCCTGAGATGCGGCGGCATCGTTGCCCGTCACATGCCCACCCGCCGCAGGTTCACGCCATGTGGTGTACTGCGCGTGCTGAACATCCACGCCCGCCGTGAGTGTGCCCCACGGGGCATGCGTCCATGCCACGCTCGCATCCATCGGAAGGATGCGCTGATCCACTCCATCCGTCTCACGCAGGGAGAGGTCGTGGTCCAGATTGTCATTGTCCTCCTGCCATGATCGCGCGTACGAACGGAAGCCGATCTTCACCGAGGTGCGGACACGGTCGCTGAGAAGGCCGGTATACCCGGCATTCACCAGCGTGTAGGCATGGTCGAAATCCCGGTTCTCGCGGCCCACGTCTCCGGTGTGAAACATCTGGTTGACAAAGAGCGTCACAGTGTGCCGGCCTTCGCCATCAAGCGGGGACGCGAACCCGAGATGCGCCCGCATCCTGCGGTAGGCAGGGTTCTTCTGCATGTCCAACCATGATCCGGGCGATCCATAATCCGTGTACTCCGAGGCCTCAGCCATCACCCCGGCATACACGCTCACCGGACCGATACGGTCGCGGTGCACGATCCGCCCGGTCCATGTGGACCAGGAGCCGAGGGAAAGCTCCAGCAGGGTGAAGGGCTCGCGCACTTCCGTGCAGGGGATGATGTTGATGGTGCCGGCCAGCGGACTCTGGTTGCCGGCAAAGTCCTGCGACAGCGAGTTGGCGTACAGGACGGACGCGGGCCCGCGCTGGATCTCGATCCGCTCGATGGCACTCGTCCCCATCGTCATCTGATCCATGAATCCGTCGACGGGAAGGCCCTGCACCATCGTGGTGACGTATTTCGGCCCGATGCCGCCATAGGCGCCCCAGTTCGCATCATTGCGCGACAGGACGCGCACCGCCGCACCTGGCAGGTATTGGAGCTGCTCCGCAAGGTTGTTGTGCCCGGACACGACGGTCCGGAATGCCTGCCGTGGGATGATGTCCACCTTCTGCGTCACGCTGTCCAACGATCGCGGGGATTTTGAGGCGGTGATGGTGATGCGCCCGAGCTGCTCCAGGCTCATCTCGAAGGGGTCGGTTGCAGGCGGATCCCCGGCGCCCTGGCCCTGCGCGGTGATCGGGATGCAGAGCATCAACAGGAGCGGGATGCGGAGCAGCACCATGGTCCGCACAGCCCCGGTGTCACCGTTGCATGCTGCGATGCATCGCCCTTGTGCGGAGGATTCCATGGTATGTCACGTGCCTGTGGTTCATGCGGCAATCTTGGATTCACGATACACAGAAAATCCCTTGAATTCAAGCCCCGGCAACACACTTCACCCCTGTGCGGGCGGCTCGGGAGGGAGGGGCAGAGTGAAGGTGAACACCGCCCCCCTGCCGATGTCGCCATGCGCGGTGATCCTCCCACCGTGGCGTTCGACAACCCGCTGGACGATGGCGAGGCCCATGCCGGTTCCATCGAAATCCACCGCGGAATGCAGACGCTCGAACACGCCGAACATCCTGTCGGCATACTGTGGATCGAAGCCGGCGCCGTTGTCCTCGATCCTGTAGTCCACGCCCTCGTCGCTCCTGCCGGCCGAGATCCGAATCACGGGGTTCTCCATCTTGGAGGTGAACTTGATCGCGTTGCTGATGAGGTTGATCCACACCTGTCGCAGCATGGAGGGGTCGCCAAGGGTGGCCGGGATGTCTTCGAGCACGAAATCGATGAGCTCACGCTGGTCCTCCGTCGTCAGATCCATCCATGTGCCCCGCGCCAGCGCGCGCATGTCCACCTGCAGCCTCTGCAGCGGGCTCCGGCCGATGCGCGAGAAGGACAGGAGGTCGTCGATGAGCCGGCCCATCTTCCGTGCACTTTCACTGATGCGCATGCACAGCCGCCGCCCCTCGTTGTCGAAGAGCGGACCATAGTCCTCCATGAGCATGTGCACCAATCCGTCGACGCCGCGCAACGGCGCGCGCAGATCGTGGGACACGGAATAGCTGAATGCCTCAAGCTCCCGGACCGCGGTGGCAAGTTCTGTCGTCCTGCGTTCCACACGCTTCTCGAGCTCCGCATTCAGGCGCTGCACCTCCTCCTGCGCCCATCGCTGCATCACCACCTTCCACACGGCATCCATCATGAGCTGCAACTGGCGGATGTCGGCATCGTCGTAGTCCCCGGACTTGTTCGCCACACCCACGACGGCCACGATGTGCTCCTCCTGAATCACCGGAATTGTCAGAAACGTGTGCAGGGGGGCATGACCGTCGGGCTGACCTCGCTTCCACGGGTTGGGTGCTGCATAATCCTGCACCATGATCGGCCGCCGCTGTCGCACCGCCTCGCCCCAGAGCCCCGTGTTCTCCAGGTGGTACAGGCGCTGCGGATCGGCGACGCGGCATTGCTCCATCACATCGCGCGACCAGGTGTTGAGCGTGAATTCCCGGGTCTCCTCGTTGTAGAAGTAGATGTACCCGATGGTGCTGCCGGTGAGTGCGATCGCTTCGTCGAGGGCATAATCCAGCAACTCCTGCACGCTCGATGCCTGGAACTGGTTGATGCGGAGCAGGCTTTCCATGCGGGCCTCGTCCAGCAGCATGGCCTCCTCCACGCTCTTCCGGTCGGTGATGTCCTGGATGGTGCCACGCATCACCACGAGCCGTCCCTGTTCGTCGAACAGAAGCTGCCCGAGGCCGAGCACCCACCGCACCCCGCCGTTCACCTGCCGGGTGATGCGGTACTCCCTGTTGAATGGCTGCCGTTGCTGCACGACCTCGTTCAGGAAATGGTCCTCCATCATGGCGCGATCATCGGGGTGGACAAGAGCAAGCCAGCCCTCCACCGTGCGGGGGAAGTTCTCATCGATGCCAAAGATGCCGTCGAGCACTTCCGAGGATTCCCAGATCCCCGTGCCAATGTCCAGCTTGTAGGATCCGATGTTGGCGGCACGCTGGGATTCCTTGAAGAACGCCTCGCTCTCCCGCTCGGCCTCGCGGGCGCGGATCTGCTCGGTGATGTCCACCACCGTGGTGATGAAGTGCAACGGGACCCCGTCACTCGAACGACGCAGGGTGACGCTCACGTCCGTCCATACGTCATCACCGGATTTGTGCCGGTAGCGCTTGATGAAGCGCGTCGAGCTGCGCTCACCGGCCAGCAGCGGGGCCAGCTCGGAGGCGACCGTGGGGATATCCTCCGGTGGCGTCAGATCCTGCCAGGTCCTGTTGCGCAACTCATTCCGCGAATATCCAAGCATGTCGCAGAAGGCCTGGTTGACGTTGATCTCCCCCGTCGGCATGGTGATGGACTTCCCCACATTCGCCGCTTCAAACACATGCCGGAAGATGTCCTCATGCTCTCGCAGTTCCTGCTCGATGTGCAGGCGCTGGGTGATGTCACGAATGAAGACCAGCGCGCCATCCCTGCCGTCATAGGTGAAGGGAATCGAGCTCACCTCCCCCACGCGCACGCTTCCATCAACGCGCAGGAACCTCTCCCGCACCAACGGGACCCCCCGTCGCTCGATGTTCAACTGGCGGACGCGATCCCGCACCAGATCGCGGTCGTCAGCGTGGAAAAACCCGTACACGGAATGGCCGAGGAGATCCGAGGCGTCACGGGCTCCGAACAGACGCACGGCCGCCTCGTTCACAAAGGCAAACTTCTCCTCTGTCTGGACAAAGATCGCATCGGGCGTGTTCTCGACAAGCAGACGGAACTGGGCATCACTCTCCGATGCCGCCTTTTCGGCATGCGCGAGATACTCGAGTGCGTCCATGGTCGCCTCATGCGACTGACGCAGCGCATCAAGGTTCCGATGAAGCGACTCCTCCACAGCATGCCGATGCGCCATCTCCGCCTTGAGCATCGCCTCGCTCCGCCGGATCTCCTCCTCCTGCCGTTCACAGGCGCGCCGTGCCTTGTTCAGCGCAAGCTGTGTGGCGACGCGGTTCTGCAGCTCCGGCCGCCGGATCGGCTTCGGCAGATAGTCCGCCGCGCCCGCCTCCAGGCCCGCCACCCAGTCATTCACCGCGGAATACCCGCTCATCAACAGCACCGGGATGTGCCGTGTCTCGGTCCGCTCCTTGAGCATCCGGCACACGTCGATGCCATTCAGGCCCGGCATGCGGATGTCGAGTAGAATGATGTCGGGTTGCTCGGCGACCGCCCGTTCAAGCGCATCCTCACCCGAGGTGGCTTCAATCACCTCCCATTGCATGCCCTCGAGCATGTGGTGAAGCGTGGAGCGGATCTCCTGCTCGTCGTCGACCACGAGAACACGTTCCCGGACGCGTGCCTCCTGGCTGGGTGTCAGATCCCGGGTGGATGAATCATGGAGGGAGGTGGTCATGAATCGTGCTGCGGTTGATGGAATGATGCAGATGGTCGGCACGGTCGTGGGGGACGCGCACGGCCCGACCACTGGGGACGGGCTCTCGGATGTGAAGCCACGGGTCGTGTCACCCTCGGTGGCGGGCAGGCTGACCCAGAGACGGCGGAAAAATACCATGTGTTTCGTGGGAATTCAAGACGGATTGGACAGCAGCCTCCAGGCGTCTCCGTCAAATGCCGTTCTGAATGCGCACCGACCGCACCTGCATGCGTCCATCGATCCACACACCGAGGAAGTACAGCCCCGGCGGGACGCCTCGGATGTCGACAGCCTGCTCCGCGCCATCCACCACGGACGCCTCCATCACACCGGCGGCAATGCGCCCAAGGATGTCACGCAGTTCGATGCGCACCGTGTGAGGGCCGGGACACGCGATCCGGACATGGACCATGTCCCGGGCCGGATCGGGGTACACGTCAACAGCGTCACGCACGGTTGGAACGACGATGCCGACCAGCGTCGACACGAGCACCGGTGCCAGCTCGGTGACGCAGCCGGAGGCGCCCGTCAGCCGCACCGAGTAGACCCCCGGCCTGTCCACAACGATGGATGCCGCCGTGGCGCCTGGAATCGGCCAGCCATTCAGAAGCCACTGACTCGCTGAGCCGCCGGTCTGTGTTGCAAGAGTGTTCCGCGTGCGCGTGATCGGCGAGGGCTCCGGCGCCGGCAACCAGACGAGGGTCTGCGTCGCCGTCGCGGTGGAGTTGTCGGCCGCGGTCACCGTCACGCGATACGTGCCGCTGCGCCCGATCCGGATGACGCGCTCCGTGGAGCCCGTCGTCCAGGAGTATGCCCGGAAGCCCGCGGTGGCCGCGAGGTCGATCGAATCCCCCGGGCAGGGCGTGGCCGATCCCGACACCCCGATCGCCGGCTGTGGCACGCCGCGCACCTCGATCGAATCCACCGCGGCATGCTCACCGCTCCCCACGATGCCGACCAGGGCCTGGAACACGACGTTCCGCGCGAACACATTCCGCGCATGCAGCATCCACGACACCGTGAGTGTGTCACCCACCTCCATCAGCGTGTCGATCGACACGGTGCCCGTGCCGCTTTCGGACGATGCAAGCCGGATGTTCGAGCCGTCGTTCCAGCGGAGCGTCACACCGCTGATGCGGAGCGGGCCCGCCCCGGTCCGCGTGATGCGGCAGGTGACCGGAAACTCCGACGGTGTGAGGGCTGTGTCCGTGATGCCTGCTGTCAGCACCGGCGGCAGCGTGAGACGGATGCCGGGATCGAGCGGGATCACGGGCGGGACAAGGACGGTCTGCCGGCAGTCGCCCGTCACCTCGGGCATGGTGTCGGAGCCATGACGGAAGGTGATGTCCACTCCGTCGTCGGTGTGCGATGCATTGGTGCGCACCAATCTGCAACGCCAGGTGAACTGCTCGCTTTCTCCCACGCCAAGTGTGTCCAGGTGACGCACAAGTCCGCTCCCGCGTCCATAGTCGGCAAAAGTGCTGTCCAGCTCAAGGTAACCGGCCGTGTCCTCGAACACGGCGGTCATGGTGACGCCCGTCTGCGGGGATGCGGAGATGTTGCGCAGAGTCGCATGAATGTCGATGACGCGTGAGCTGTAGTCCTGCCGCACGGGATCGAAAACGATGGACGAGGCCCAGTTGCTGACAAGGTTGCAGGTGAGGGGCAACCGTGGCGGCCGGAGATCGACCGCGCCGGAGCAGGTGCAGATGTCGGCGCCCGCGGCATCGAGCACACGTGCCGTGAAGGGCAGGGTCAGCGCGGAGGCGCCGTCGCGGTATTGCGCGTGCCAGAGGATGTCGGCACTGTCCCCGGGGGACAGCGTCCTCCCCAGCTCCTGCCGCGCCGGTTCTGCAAGCCAGAGCTCATCTGTCGGTATGGTGAGTTCGGATGCAGCGATGCGTGTGGGAAGCGTCCCGGTGTTGACCACTCGGAGGACGGGGGCCAGCCTGGCCGGGTCGAGGTTCGTTCCACGCGCGTCGGAATGGATGGAGTCAGGCAGCAGGAGGCGGCAGGCGAGGGACGCCGGTGCCGCGGCGAGGTACATGCTCCGCCAGCGCTCGGCATGCACGGCCTCCCGGCGCTGCGGTGCCGCACCCGTGATGCCGACTCCGAGCCAGCGCCTCTCCACGCTCGGGACGCTCTCATCGTATCGCACCATCCACACAGCCGATGCGGAATCGCCCACGGCGAGCGTGCCCGCTGAAAGCGTGCGCCGAAGTGAATCGCCAGCAGCGGCGGGAACCATGTCGGGCGGAAGACGCAGTGTCGCCACCGCCCCCGAGAGTGCGCGTGTACCGCTGTTCCGGCAGCGCACGGTCACGGGAAACGGATTGCCCGCATACCCTCCCGTCAAGAAGCGCAGCGTGTCCGGTGCATCCAGCCAGGCCTCGATCACGGGACCGTCCACTGCGGGACGTGTCACCGCGAGGAGGCTCTCCACCGTGTCGGCATTCGCGGCGAAGGCGTGGACGCGGATCGTGTCGGTGAAGGATGACAGGCCGGGTGTGCAACGCAGCTCCCAGGAGGTCGTGCCGGATGCATTGACCGAGTACAGGCTGGATATCGTCTTCACCACGCGATCCGGGGCATCGCCCCCCGTGAGCCACCACCCCGGCGGAAGCGAAATGTTTCCCGTCACCTCGCCGGAAACCGACGTCCCGATGCTTTCTGCCACAAGTGTGACCTTGACGGGATCGGGAGCATAGAGGCCTGTTGCGTCATCCACCGTCAGTGGAGACGCGGAGAGCCGGTAGCGCAGGAACGGGCCGGAGCGTGGGACGCCCAGGGTGACGCTCGTGAGCACGTCGGCATGGTTGTCGAACGACGCCGCGATCCAGAGTGTGACGGAATCCGCCAGGTGCTTCGTCACCCGAAAGGCAGGGTCTGCCTGGGAGATGCCACCGTCGCGGGGCACGTCGGCCGGGCTGCCTGGCACCACCGCATCGCCGACAGGGCTCTGGGCATCCTCGTCCAGCAGCAGGCGGAAGCGGACATTGCGGGCGTCCTCGTTTCCGATGTTCCGCACAGTGACATGGATGCGGCAGGTGTCGGGCTGGTAGATGCCGGCATGGCGATCCCAGACGACGGCCGCAGGCGCGTCCACCTGTGTGAACGCCACGCGGGGGCGGCGTGGGAGCACGGTGATCCGCCCCGCGTCAATGGTTGCGGTGTGGGTCCCGGAGCGAAAGGCGCTCATCGACACCACCAGGTCGGTGGTGCACTCCTCGGCCATGTCGTCGGTGATGTAGACAAGAAAGAGCAGCAGCCCGGTTGAGGCCAGCGGGGCATCGGCCTGCACGCGAAGCATCACCTGCGTGCCCACGTTCACCGCTGACACGGGGATGCCGTGCAGCAGCGAACCCTCCGGCGCTTCGATGCGTCGGAAATGGACGGGACAGTCGGCACTCACCGGCTCCACGAGAAACACCGCCTCCGGAAGCATCCCTCCGGCGGGAACAGCGTCGAGCATGAGCGCAACGCGCACCTCCTGAAGGCTGCCCGCGGTGACGCGGGCCAGATGCCCGCGTATCGTGGAATCGGTGCTCTGGGCACGTCCCACGGAGTGCAGCATTCCGACAATGAGAAGCACTCCAAGAACGATGCGACCTTGGAAGCTGCGATGGGTGTGCAACGACATGTGCTGTCCTCCTGATGTTGTCCGTCGAAACGAACTTACAGGACGGGAACTGCGGATGCAACGCCGTGCATCATGAATACGACGGCGGGGCCGGCGGACCGGCCCCGCGTGATCAGGCGAGAATCTTGGCCACGAAATGCAGGAGATCGGCGGGAGCGATGGGTTTCTCGAGGTAGTAATCCGCTCTGATCCATTCCTTCTCCTCGTTCGTCTGAGTGGAGAAGCGGTATCCGGTCTCATGCCCGGCCGATGTCAGGATGATCACCTGGGTGCCAGCACCGGTGGGGCTGCTCTTGATGCGATGGCACAGCACGAAGCCGCTGTCGAAATGCTCCATGTTGAGATCCACGATGGCGAGATCCGGGGTGACGCGCTGATACAGCTCGAAGCCCGCCTTGCTGTCGTTGGCGGAGTGCACGGTGTATCCCGCGCTTTCCAGCACCGCCGTGTTCGTGGTGATGAGGTCGACATCGTCATCGACGAGAAGGATGGTCTTGTTCATGGTCGGAAGGTCTGTGATCGGTGAAGTGTGGTGATGGTCGTGTGGGGAGTGGAGGGCATCAGGCATCCGCGGGCTGGCCGCAGGGCGCGGCCAGCGCCGGTGCCGTGTGGCTAGAACTTCTCCCGCTCCACGTAGTGGGTGTGCAGCAGCTCGTGCGCGCGGTGGCTGTTGGGCTCGCCGAGGAATTCGCGGTAGAGGATCTGGATGGATTCGTTGTCGTGGGAGCAGCGGCGTGGCATGCCCGTGTCGATGCGGTAGATGGCCTCGGTGCGTTTGCGGCGTTTCTCCGGATCCGCCGGGAGTGGCTGTCCGCCACCGTTGACGCAGCCACCGGGGCAGGCCATCACCTCGATGAAGTCGAACTCACAGGTGCCGGCACGCATGCGGTCCAGGATGGGCTGGATATGTTTGAGCCCGCTCACCGCGGCCAGCCGGAGCGTGAGGCCGTTGACAGTGACCGAGGCAGTCTTCACACCCTGAAGTCCGCGGATGGGGATGAACTCCACGGCCTCGAGATTCCTGCCGGTGAGCATGTGGTGGGCCGTGCGCACAGCCGCCTCCATCACACCGCCCGCCGCACCGAAGATCACCGCTGCGCCGGTGGATTCACCCATCGGATCGTCGAAGCCCTCGTCGGGGAGGCGCAGGAAGTCGACGCCGGCGATGCGGATCATGCGGGCCAGCTCGCGCGTGGTGAGGACGGCATCCACGTCGGGATGGTCGCCGCCGAGCTCCGGCCGCTGTGCCTCGAACTTCTTCGCCGTGCAGGGCATCACCGACACGACGAACACCTTCGCCGGATCGAGGCCCATCCGCTGGGCGTACCATGTCTTGAGCAGCGCCCCCTGCATTTCATGTGGTGACTTGCAGGTGGACAGGTTTTCCAGCAGGTCCGGGTAGTTGTGCTCGATGAACTTGATCCACCCCGGGCTGCACGATGTCATCATCGGCATGCGTCCGCCTGTGGTGATGCGGGTGATGAGTTCCGCGGCCTCCTCCATGATGGTGAGATCGGCGGAGAAGTTCGTGTCGAACACGCGGTCCACGCCCATGCGCCGGAGTGCGGCCACCGTCTTGCCGGTCACCACCGTGCCCGGCTCCATGCCGAACTCCTCGCCGAGGGCCACGCGGATGGCGGGGGCCACCTGGGCCACGACGTGCGTGTCGGGGTCGTTGATCGCCTCCCACACCTTGCCCATGTGGCTCTTCTCGGTGAGGGCGCCGACGGGGCACACCACCACGCACTGGCCGCAATCCACGCAGGCCACGGTGTTGAGGCTGCGATTCATCGCCGGGGCCACCTGTGTGCTGAAACCACGCTTCGTGTAGTCGATGGCGCCGATGCCCTGCATCTCGTGGCACACGCGCACGCACCGGCCGCAGAGGATGCACTTCTCCGGATCACGCTCGATGGCGGGGTTGGCGAGATCCATCTTCGCCAGCTTGCGCTGGCCACGATACCGGATCGTGTGCACCGCGTATTCACGCGAGAGGGACTGCAGCTCGCAGGTCTGATTGCGGAGGCAGGTGAGGCAATCAGGCGGATGGTTTGCGATGAGCAGTTCGATGATCGTCTTGCGTGCGCGGCGCACACGGTCCGAATTGGTATGGACGCGCATGCCGTCACTGACCGGATAGGCGCAGGCGGGCACAAGCGAGCGACCGCCGTCCACCTCCACCACACAGATCCGGCAGGAGCCGGTGGGGCTGAACTCCTTGAGATGGCAGAGTGTCGGGATGTTCACGCCCTCGCGTTGGGCCACCGTGAGGATGGTTTCACCGCTGCTGGCCCAGCATTCCTTGTTGTTGATGATGACTTTCATGCCATGCTCCACCGGTTAGTTGACAACGATTGCGTGGAAGTTGCAGTTCACGCGGCACTGGTCGCACCTGGTGCAGCGTTCGGCGATGATGTAATGCGCCTTTTTCTTCTCGCCGATGATGGCCTTGGACGGGCATTTCATTGCGCACAGGCCGCAGCCGTTGCAGTGCTCCTGATCGATCGAGTAGGTGAGGAGCTCCTTGCAGGCGCCTGCCGGGCAGTGCCGGTCGTAGAGATGCGCCTCGTATTCATCGCGGAAGTAGCGCAGGGTGCTGATCACCGGGTTGGAGGCCGTCTGCCCCAGCCCGCACAGCGACGTGTCCTGGATCACCTCGGCGAGGCGTTCGAGATACACCATGCCCTGGAAGCGCAGAAGCGCATCCTCGGGATTGTTCTCGCTGCGATAACTCTCGGTGAGGCGCTCCAGCACCTCGAGGAGGCGCTTCGTCCCCTCGCGACACGGGATGCACTTGCCACAGGATTCGGATTCGATGAAGGTCATGAAGTACTTCGCGAGGTCCACCATGCAGGTGCCTTCATCCATCACCACCAGGCCGCCCGATCCCATCATTGCGCCGACACTCTTGAGCGATTCGTAGTCGATGGGCGTGTCGATCACCGATTCCGGGAGCGCGCCGCCCGAGGGACCGCCGATCTGCACGGCCTTGAAGGCGCGGTTGTTGGGGATGCCGCCGCCGATGTCGAACACGACCTCGCGCAGCGTGGTGCCCATGGGAACCTCCACGAGGCCCACATTGCGCACCCTGCCGGAGAGGGCGAAGATCTTGGTGCCTTTGGAGTTCGCCGTCCCGAGCGAAGCGTACGCCTGCGCACCGTTGCGGAACACGAGCGGCACGTTGGCGTAGGTCTCCACATTGTTGATGACGGTCGGCTTGCCCCACAGGCCCGCCACCGCCGGGAAGGGCGGGCGTGGCCGCGGCATGCCGCGGCGTCCCTCGATGGAGTTGATGAGGGCGGTCTCCTCGCCGCACACGAAGGCTCCCGCGCCCTTTTTGATGCGGATGTCGAAGCTGAAGCCGCTGTCGAGGATGTTGGTGCCGAGCAGGCCGTAGGCGCGGGCCTCGGCCAGCGTGTGCTGAAGGCGCGCGATGGCGAGCGGATACTCCGCACGGCAGTAGATATAGCCCTTGGACGCGCCGATGGCGTAGGCCGCGATGATCATGCCCTCCACCACACGGTGCGGATCGCCCTCGAGCACGGCGCGATCCATGAAGGCACCCGGGTCGCCCTCGTCGGCATTGCAGATGAGGTACTTCTGGTCGGCATTCTGCTTGAGCGCGAACTCCCATTTCCGGCCCGTCGGGAAACCGCCGCCGCCCCTGCCACGCAGGCCCGCATCAATGGCCTCCTTCACCACGTCGGCAGACGACATGGTGCGGAGCACGCGCGAAAGCGCCGTGTAGCCCTTGCGCACCAGATAGGCATCAATGCTCTCAGGATCGATGATGCCGCAGTTCTCGAGCACGTTCTTCACCTGCTTGCTGAAGAAGGGATCATCGCTGATGAGCTTGTGCCCGTCCCAGGCTCCGTCAGGTCCGGGGTGGAGACCGAGCAGGAATTCCTCACACACCTCCCCGTTGACGATGGTCCGGTCGATGATGTGAAGCACATCCTGCTCCTTCACCTCGCAGTAGGAGATGCGCGGAAGACCCGGGAGCTTGATGTCCACGATCACCTCACGCGCGCAGAAACCCACACAGCCTGTGGCGATGAGTTCCGCGTCGATCTGCTTGAGCGAGAGGAAGTTGGCGAATGCATCGAACACCTTGTTGGCGCCGTTGGCCAGGCCACAGGTGCCCATGCCCACAAAGATGACGGGCTTGTCGTGCTGCTCCAGCAGAAGCTTGTCCCGGTACTCGCGCAGACGCGCATCCGATGCGGGGTCGTCGCCGCATTGGCGTCCCTGGTTCACACACTCGACAAAGTGCCGGCAGGGCGTGGTGCCGGAGTGTGTGCATTCCGCGAAGCAATGATCAGCAAACCGGTTCATGAGTCACCTCCGCTTTTTGCATCTCTGATTTCAGGTTGCGGATGAGGCGCTGCAGGGACTTTGTGGTGAGGCCGCCGTGGAACTCCTCGTTCACCACGATCACCGGCGCAATGGAGCAGGCGCCGATGCAGGCCACGGTCTCGATCGTGAAGGCGCGATCCTTCGTGGTCTCACCCGAGACGATGCCCAGCTCGTTTTCCAGCGTCTTGAGAATGTCGAACGAGCCCTTCACATGGCAGGCCGTTCCCCGGCACACCTTGATCACGCAGCGTCCAAGCGGCTGGAAGCGGAACTGATTGTAGAATGTGGCCACACCATAGACGCGCGACACCGGAATGCCCGCGTGCTGCGCAACATCCTTCATCGCCGTCTCCGGCAGATAGCCGTGGACATCCTGCAGGTCCTGCAGCATGTCGATCACATACGAGGGGTCGTGTTCCGGATACGCGGAGGCGATCTCCGTGAAATCACGTTTGGTCTGCATTACATCACTCCGGAAGTGAAAAGTGTCAGTGCTTGGTGGTTCAATCGTGAATTATCTGTCATATGCGTTTGTGGTTTTTCGCCACGAAGAGGCGTGGCCTGAATCCACAGCAAAAATACGAGAAATATTTCACATGTCAAGGTTAATCGAGAAAAAATTTGCGAATGATGCGGTGCTCGTGTTTTCGCAGTATCCGACAGCCTGGGGGGGAAAGTGTCTCGCCAAGAAAATCTTCCACAATATGGTGAAAAAACCTTGCATTTGCGCCAATTATCTTGTAAATACCCCAATACATGGCCAATGGAGTTCCCATGACGGCATCTTCGCTTTTCCGTTTCCTTGTGGGGGGGATACTCTCTCTCATGGTGGCGGCAGCCATTCCTCTTCACGCCCAGCCGGCGCTGCAATTCCATCGCGCCATCAACAACTGGCCCACCATCGAACTGTACATCAGTCTGACCTGTGATGGCTGGATACAGCGCCCCTCCAACGCTTCCCTCTTCACGGTGCGGGAGAATGGGACACCCATCACGGCGTTCACCCTCTGGTGCCCGGAATCATGGAGGACCCCATCATCCACGGCGCTCGTGTTCGACTGCAGCCAGAGCATGGGGGGCGACCCCATCCTCAAGGCCATGCAGGCAGGCGAGGCATGGGTGAACCACATGGACGGCACCACCGACGAGGCCTGCGTCCTCCGCTTTGAGGGCTACAGCGCCGTGCTCCAGACCATGACCACCTCGCGCACGCTCCTGCGCAACACCATCGCCGCCCTCCCCGTGCAGGGGACCAAGGCCGTGTGGGACGGCTGCCACGACGGCATCATGGAGCTGGCCTCCACCGGAACGAACCAGGCACGCGCCCTCATCCTCTTCTCCGACGGCGCAGACGAGGAGAGCACGCACACCGTGGGCGAGGTCATCAACCTGGCCCTGGCCAAGCGCATCGCTGTCCACGTCTTCGGCTACGGCAATCCCGCCGGTGAGGCCGCGCTCATCCAGCTCGCACAGGGCACCCACGGGCGGTACTTCCGCGAACCGACGCAGGAAACAGTCGTCCGCCTCTTCGATGAGATTGCCTCCAAACCATCCATTGATGAGTGCCTCATCATGTACGATGCACAATGCATGGATGGAAGCGTCCGCACGGTGGAGTTGACGTACTCGGACTGTGGTGGATCGGACACCCGGACGCACTCCTACACCGCGCCGGCAACGTATCCCGTCCGCCTCGAGACGGTGTCGGTCACCGGCGGCAACGAGGTGACCGTGCCCATCCTCATCGGCAGCCACGATGACAGCGTCGACATCGCTCCGCTGGAGACCGTCATCGAGATCCGGGATCCTGCTTGCGGTCTGACCTTCCTGCGCGCCGAGACGCCCGCAGGCTCCGGCCTCGAAGGCATCACCATTGCCACCAGCGTCTCCGGCAACGACATCACGCTCCAGACCGCACGCGGCCGCCGCGTCCCCGGCTCCTGCATGCTGGCACAGCTCCGCTTCGCCACCACACCGCGCACCGACACCTGCCGCACGCCGCTCGACTTCCGCTCCTGGATATACCCGGGCGTCTGCGACCGGCCCCTGCTCCTCGGAGGGACCGCCACCGTGTTCCCCGGAACCACTGCCGTGGAGGCCACCCCCAGCGACCTCACCGTGCAGACGCATCCCAACCCCGTCTCCTCGTTCTGCCACGTCACCGTGACTGCCGGACGTTCGGCACCGGTGGAGATCCTCCTCACCGACGTGCTCGGCCGTCCATGGCTCACGCACCGCATCGATGCAGGTCCCGACCCATCCTCCGTCGATCTGGACATGCGCACATTTCCTCCGGGGGTCTATTTCCTCATCTGCAGTCACCATGGACGCATCTTCCAGCAATCGA